>JAFUKG010000006.1 GCA_017467865.1 Clostridia bacterium | reverse complement strand
CGATCTTAGCCTTGTACTCAGCCTTGAACTGATTTGCAAGCTCCTTGAGGTCGTTAGCATCAAGCTCGATATCCTGCTTAACGCCTTTTTCTTCCTTCATCTTGTCGATGAGCTCCTCAAAGTACTTCTTTCCGACTTCCATAACAACGTCGGAGTACATCTGAATAAATCTTCTGTAACAGTCATAAGCCCATCTGGGGTTGCCTGACTTCTTTGCAATAACTTCAACAACCTCTTCGTTAAGACCGAGGTTAAGAATGGTATCCATCATACCGGGCATGGATGCTCTTGCACCTGAACGAACAGATACGAGAAGGGGATTTTCCTTATCGCCGAACTTCTTGCCGGTGATAGCTTCCATCTTTGTGATGTATTCCATGATTTCAGCTTCAATCTCGGGATTGATCTTTCTGCCGTCTTCATAGTACTGTGTGCACGCTTCTGTTGTGATTGTGAAGCCCTGAGGTACGGGAAGACCAAGGTTGGTCATTTCTGCAAGGTTTGCACCCTTACCGCCGAGAAGCTCACGCATTTTACCGTTTCCTTCGGTAAAGAGATAAACATACTTCTTGTTCATTTGTTTCCTCCTAAATTTTGTTTTGCATATTAGTATAACACAAAGGGGTTAATTTTTCCATATATATGTTGCGTGTTCATAAAAAATTAACAATTAAAGGCTGCATTAAACAGTTCTTTATTTCTTTCTTGCCTATTCATGAGGTAATTATAGCCGAAAACAGCTTCCAGTCCCGTTGCTTTTCTGTACTCATATCGAGATACGCTTTTGGGAGTGTTGTTTGTCTTTGTATTTTTCCCTCTTCGGTAAACGTCAGCCTCCTCTTCGGTAAAAAGGGGCTCTATTTTCTCAAGTGCCTTCACCTGAGCGGCGGCGGTAACGTAGGATAGAGCGATTTTGTTCGCTTTGGCATTCCCCTCGGGTACGTCAAAAAAGAGCTTTTCTCTTACAAAAAGCTCCCATACAGAGTCTCCGAGATATGCGAGCATAAGGCTGTCGGCGGTTTTGGGGTTGAACATATCTTAAAATCCTCTCAATCCATAAATTGTGAAATAAGGAGTAAGACGTACTCCATAAAAAATATCGCAAGAATAGGCACAAGAAAGCAAAGGGTGATTTTTGAATAATAAATTCTCTTGGCAAGGGAAAGCTTCAACGGATTCCAATGAAAATTTTCGCCCTCATCCTTCGCTTTGCCCTCTCTTAAGGCTTTTATATAATTCTTTTCGTATTCTCCGTCAATAATTGCGGTAGAGGCGCCGTTTACCGCGAAAAAAACCGCGCCGAGTGCAGTTCCCGCCACAATATACAGGATAGTAATTATCCTTTGAAGAACCATACTTTGCAAAAAAACAGGTATAAGATATATTGCAACTTCAACGATAAAAGAAGCTGTAAGAAGAACTGTTATATGCTTTCGTGTAAGATATTTCACGGGATACTCCTTTTTAACAATGGCACGGGCTTTTTCTTAAGTTTAGCAGAAAACTTCACTGACTTCAAGTACAAACAGTAAATTTTTCATAAACTTCACCCCTGTCACTACTTGATTTTTAGTATGATATATGATATTATTTATTGTAAGTATCTTGCGGACGGGAGTGAGAAAAGTGGGAAAAATTATTATGGTTGCCTCTCTTAAAGGCGGTGTAGGTAAAACTACCGTCTCGGCTTCCCTTTCCTACTGCCTTGCGAAGCTGGGATATAAAACTGTGGCAGTTGATATGGATTTCGGAGTAAGAAGTCTCGATATAGCTTTGGGACATGAGAACTCCGCCTCTCCAAGCTGCTTCGACGTTATGACGGGGAAAGCCTCTCTCGGGCTTGCCGTTGACAGCGACGAAAGAAACAGTAACCTTTTTTTCATATCGGCGCCTATGAGCGTAGATATAACCTATGATAATGAAGTCACACCTAAGCTTTTTGAAAAGTTCCTCTCCGACCTTAAAAGAGAATACGACTTCGTCGTTCTTGATATGGCGGCAGGTACGGGCAAGCTCCTTGATATGGCAAGAGAAAGCGGTATGGTAAATCACGTGTTTATCGTGTCCACCCAAAACGCCGCATCCGTCAGAGCCGCTGAAAAGCTGGGCTCCACCTTCGCCTCTCACGAGGATGAGGAGGTAAGGCTTATTATAAATTCCTTTGACCCCGACAGAGTTGGGAAAGACGATTACGTGAGCATAATGGACGTCATCGACCATTCCTCTGTGACGCTTATAGGTGTTATTCCCTTTGACAAGAGGGTGGAAAGACTTGTTTCTTCGGGAAAAACAGCCTCTGAGGATAAACGCTCTAAGGCGGGAATTGCTATTATGAACGTAGCGAGAAGAGTTGCAGGGGAAGCCGTTCATTTGCTTGACGGAATAATTCCCAAAAACAAAAGACTCAAATATTACTAAAAGAGAAAGGATACACTTCTATGCAAATCGCAATAATGGCTCATGAAAAGAAAAAAGAACTTATGACACAGTTTTGTATTGCTTACTGCGGGATTTTAAGCCGTCATCAGCTTTGCGCTACGGGAAGCCTCGGAAAGGCTGTGGAAGATGCCACAGGTCTTGAAATGGAGCTTCTTCTTATGCCCGAGCACGGCGGAATTCAACAGGTTGCATCAAAGGTATCCTATAACGAAATAGACCTGCTTCTTTATTTCAGAGACAGAGACGAAATGGATTTTTTGGCTGAAAATGACGAAGAAGAAATTCTCCGCCTTTGCGACAGCTATAATATCCCATATGCAACAAATATAGCGACAGCCGAAGCACTCATTATGGCACTTGAACGCGGAGACCTTGACTGGAGAATGTTGGTAAAATAATCTGCGATTATTTTACCAATGCAGAATGCAGAGTGCTGAATGATGAATTAAGGTTGATTTCCTTCGGAAATCATTAGTTAATTTATTCAAGGGGTAAGACTTTTAAAAAAAGCCCTCCCCCTTACACCCCCACGAAAACTATAATAAAAATAAACGAACATAACTTTAAGGAGGCTTTTCAAAGTATTTTTTTGTTATGCGAGTGCACACCAAAAAGCTTGGAAAGACTATATCAAATACAACAGTTAGGAGGTTTTCGAAGTATTTTTTCGCAAGACGAGGCATCGAAACAAAAAGCAAAGCGAAGGCTTACAAAACGTAAGTCGAGCTGATTTTTGTTGAGTAACGAAGTATTGCGGAAAAAGACGAAGAAAAACATGATACAAAAGCAAAGAGGAACCATCGACATCCTGCCCGGCGAAAGTGAAGTCTGGCAGTGGATGGAAAATAAAATAAAGGAAACGGCGGCACTTTACGGGTACAGTGAAATAAGACTGCCTACCTTTGAATCGAGTGAGCTTTACAAAAGAGGAGTAGGAGAAACAAGTGACGTTGTGCAAAAGGAGATGTATTCCTTTGAAGACAACGACAGAAGAAGTATCACGCTCAGACCCGAGGGTACGGCAGGCGTTGTAAGGAGCGTTATCGAAAACGGTCTGGCGTCAGGTGCTATGCCTCTCCCCCTTTATTATCTTATATCCTGCTTCCGCTACGAGAAGCCCGAGGCAGGCAGGTCGAGAGAGTTCTATCAGTTCGGCGTTGAACAGTTCGGCGCGGAAAATCCTGCGGCAGACGCCAACGTTATCTCACTCGGCTACGATATTTTTAAAAACCTCGGTCTTGACGTGAGCCTTGAAATTAACTCAATCGGATGCCGTCATTGCCGACCTATATATCACAAGGCGCTCCATGACTATTTTGAGTCCTGCAAGGATGACCTTTGTGAAACCTGTCTTGACAGACTTGATAAGAACCCCTTAAGAATACTTGACTGTAAGAGTCCCGTGTGCTCGGAGTACGCGAAAAACGCTCCCAAAACCATCGACTATCTCTGCCCCGACTGTAAGAAGCATCTTGACGAGCTGAAGGTATATCTTGACCGCGCGGGTATCAAATACAACGTAAATCCCAAAATAGTAAGAGGACTTGACTATTATCAGCGCACGGTGTTTGAGTTTATATCCGAGGACATCGGCTCCAAGAGTACTATCTGCGGAGGCGGAAGATACGACGGACTTGTGGAAGAGCTTGGCGGGCCCAGACTTCCGGGTATCGGCTTTGCTATGGGACTGACCCGAGTAATGCTTGCTTTGAAATCGGCGAACAAAATCCCCGAATTTGATACTGCACCTGCCCTTTATATAGCATCTATGGGCGACAGCGCAAGGCTTAAGAGCTTTGAAATGTCACTTGCATTTAAAAAGCACGGACTTAACGTCACCTTCGACCAGGTAGGCAGAAGCCTTAAGGCGCAGATGAAATACGCCGATAAAACGGGAGCTAAATTCTCTCTCGTTCTCGGCGACAGTGAGCTTGAAGCAGGCAAAGCAACTCTCAAGAATATGGCAAACGGCGAGACCGTTGAAGTGGATATCAACGATATCTCGGATATCGTTGATAAAATGCAGAATTAAATAAATTATCCCCCAAATCCTTGTTTTTCGGAATAGGGGTTTGGGGAAAGGGTGCTTTTGACTTCAAAAGCATTCTTTCCCCATATATAAGGAAAGAGGTATAAAACAGATGTACAGAACGAAATACTGTGCCGAATTCAACGAATCGGATATAGGCACAAGAGCTAAAGTCTGCGGTTGGGTGCAGAAGCAGAGAGACCTTGGTACTCTTATCTTTGTAGATTTAAGAGATAGAACGGGTATCATTCAGCTTGCATTTGACGACAAGACAGATAAGGAAATTTTCGATATAGCATTCGGCGTGAGAGCAGAATACGTACTCTGCGCCGAAGGTGTTATCCGTTCAAGAGGCGAGGGCGCTATCAACCCCAATATGAAAACGGGTATGCTGGAGCTTTACGTTGACAAGCTTGAGGTACTGTCGGTAGCACAGACACCTCCCTTTGAAATCAAGGAAGAAACCGACGTTAAGGAGGAGCTCAGACTCAAGTACCGCTATCTTGACCTCAGACGCGCACCCTTACAGCGAAACATTCTTATGCGTTCAAGAGTTGCAAGACATACAAGAGAGTATTTTGAGGACAACGGATTTATCGAAATTGAGACACCCGTGCTCATTAAATCCACTCCCGAGGGAGCACGCGACTACCTTGTTCCCAGCCGTGTTCATCCCGGCTCCTTCTACGCACTTCCTCAGTCTCCTCAGCTTTATAAACAGCTTCTTATGTTATCGGGCTTTGACAGATACATTCAGATTGCAAAGTGCTTCCGTGACGAGGACCTTCGTGCTGACCGTCAGCCCGAATTCACACAGATAGACCTTGAAATGTCCTTCGTTGACGAAAACGACATTATGACTATGGTTGAGGGCTTCATCGCTTCTCTCTTTGACAAGGTTATGGGCATGAAGGTGGAGCTTCCTCTCCGCCGTATGACTTGGGACGAGGCTATGAACCGCTACGGTTCAGACAAGCCCGACCTTCGTTTCGGCTTTGAAATATGCGACCTGTCCGACGTTCTTAAGAACACCGAGTTCAAGGTGTTCGGCGGTGCAATCGCTGAGGGCGGTTCTGTCCGTGCTATCAACATCAAGGGAGGCGCTGACAAGTTCTCTCGTAAGGAAATTGACAAGCTCACCGACTTTGTCAAGACCTACCGTGCAAAGGGACTTGCATGGTCCAAATGGGCAGACGAGGTTTCTTCTTCCTTCGCGAAATTCCTTACCGAAGAAGAAACAAACGCTATTTACGCTAAGACAGAATTTGAAAAGGGCGACCTTCTTCTGGTTGTCGCAGACAGCAAAAACAAGGTTGTATTCGATTCTCTGGGCGCACTTCGCTGCGAGGTTGCAGAAAAGCTTGGACTTCGTGATAAGAACGTATTTAATTTCCTTTGGATCACCGACTTCCCCATGTTTGAATATTCAGAAGAGGATGACCGCTGGGTTGCAATGCACCACCCCTTCACAGCACCCCGTGAAGAAGATATTCAGTATCTTAAGTCCGCTCCCGACAAAGTTTACGCACGCGCTTACGACATTGTTCTCAACGGAACAGAGCTTGGCGGCGGCTCGGTGAGAATTCACCGTCAGGACCTTCAGGCGAAGGTATTCGACGCTCTCGGACTTTCACCCGAAGAAATCGAAGTTAAATTCGGATTCCTTCTTGAAGCCTTCAAGTACGGTGCACCCCCTCATGCAGGTCTTGCATTCGGTCTTGACCGACTTGTAAGTCTTATGCTTGGACTTGACGCTATCCGTGACGTTATCGCATTTCCCAAGGTTCAGAACGCTTCCGAGCTTATGACTCAGTGTCCTTCTGAGGTTCCCGAAAAGAGCCTTGATGAGCTGGGGATTTGCATCAAGTAATCTCCGATTACTTGATACAAATAATGCAGAATGCAGAATTAAGGAAAATTTTGCGTTGCAAAATTAATTTATTGTATTTTTAGAGAGGAGGCTTTTTATAAAAGCCCCCTCTCTTAAACTCTCCCGAAAACTATATTGAAAGGCAATTTATGAAAAGGATACTTCATTCAAAAATCTTTTATTATACCCTTTACTCACTATTGTTTTTCGCTGTTATATTCTATTTAGACTCCATACCCGATCACAGGGTAGGCTACTCCGACTATGACTTATATCTAACGTGGGCAATTTTTCCAATTCTTTTTATGGTACACGGAGTCATATCAAAAATAGTTTTTAGGGAACACAAGCTTTACCTGCCGTTGATTTTTACTGCGGTACTCGGTTTTATTGAAGCTTTTATCAATGCTTCAAATCTAAAGAGCGCTTGTCTTACTACTCTTTATTACGTTATTTTGACTTTTGTTGGTGCTTTGATTTTTGGGGTAATATTTTGGGTAGTTGTATGGATTATTGAAAGCATAAGAGGTATCAAGGATTGGTATAAATAGAATAGCTGTAAAAGCTCATTTGAGCTTTTACAGCTATTTTGTTAGTTCAGTAGGGCTTCAATATCTTCGCCATCTATTACAACCACATTGGGTAAATTTTCAATATCGTCTAAAACAACCGAATACCAAGGTTTTTCAACCTTTTTCATAACCGCAAGGTCTTCTTCTGTATCAATCTCAGGTTTTGTCAGAAAATAATTCTCGGAATTACCTCCGGGATAAGGGGATTTGGTAATAAAAAAGTCTTTATATTCTTTGTTTTGGAAGTTTATTGTTATTCTGTCCCTTTGTAAAATTATTGCCTGTACATCGAGGTCATATAGATCAAACATATAAGGACCTCCTGCGGGAAGACCATACCTCACTCCGTTAAAAGTAACTTCGCCATAAGTTTTTCCACCGTTTGCAAAGAACGAGCGGTAGTACTGAAGCTCTCCTTCAAGCTTTACTTCCTCCCCCTTCTCACTGTACATAGCGTGGTCAAAAGGAATTTTCACGGGAAATAGGTGATACCATAAAAGAAAAAGGATAACGAGCACCAAGAGGATAATAAACAATTTAAGAGCGTGCTTTTTTAAAAATGTCATAAATACACCTTCTTTCTTTACTTTTATTTTATCATATATTACTACCTATTGTCAACTTTACAAAAATCCTCTTTATTCACTGAATTGTCACATTTTGGTGATATAATAATAAGGTTTAAAAGAAAAGGAGTCATTATGAATAAAACTTTTGAAAATCCTCTCGGTTATGAAAAAATATCCACGCTGCTGAAGCGTTTCGCTCTGCCAAGTATTATATCCATGCTTGTCAGCTCCCTTTACAACATTGTTGACCAGATATTCATCGGCTGGGGTGTAGGTACTATCGGCAACGGTGCTACAAACGTAGCCTTCCCCTTCACCTCAATAATGCTTGCCATATCCCTGACTATCGGTGTAGGTGCGGCGGCAAAGTTCTCTCTTGAGCTTGGGCGCGGAAACAAGCGCGAGGCAGGGCAGACGGTAGGTGTTGCAACTGTATGGGGTGCTGTTTTCGGACTTTTGTGCTTCGCGGTGTTTGAGCTCTTTACCACACCTATGCTAAAAGCCTTCGGGGCTACTCCCACCATTATGCCCTATGCTCTCGACTACGTGAGAGTAACGGCAGTCGGTATGCCCTTTCTAATTGTATCAAACTCTATTTCCAACCTTATACACGCCGACGGAAATCCACGCTACTCCATGATGTCCATGCTTATCGGCGCGGTGCTTAACACCATACTCGACCCTATTTTTATCTTCGTTTTCCATATGGGAATTGCGGGTGCTGCCTGGGCGACGGTTATATCTCAGATAATATCCTTCTTCGTATGTGTAGCCTATATCCCCCGCTTCAAATGTGTTGCCATAACACGCGACACCTTCCGTCCCTCTTTTAAAATGACACTTCGCACTATGTCGCTGGGACTCAGCAACGGGCTTAATCAGGTTGCGGTATGTCTTGTGCAGATAGTTATGAATAATTCTCTTACTCACTACGGCGCTCTCACCCCCTACGGCACCGACATTCCCTTGTCTGCTGTGGGCGTTGTTATGAAAGTAAACGCCATTATTATGGCGGTGTTCATCGGTATTCAACAGGGTACACGCCCCATTATGGGCTACAACTACGGTGCAAAGCAGTATGACCGAGTTAAACAGACCTATAAGCTTGGTATTGCTGTTGACGTTGCGGTAGCTCTTGTAGGCTTTATTCTATTTGAATTTTTCCCCGAATACGTGCTTCTTCTCTTTGGAAAGGATGACGAGCCTCTTTATATGGAATTTGCGGTGCTCTTTATGAGAGTGTTCTTATCAACCGTTATAATCAACGGCATACAGTTCTTATCGGCAAATTTCTTCAGCTCTATCGGCAAGCCATTAAAGGGCGTTATGCTTTCCATGTCAAGACAGTGTATCCTCTTTATCCCTCTCATTCTTATTCTTCCCCGCCTTTGGAATTTAGGGCTGACAGGTATTCTTATTGCAGGCCCTATTGCGGATATAATTGCAGTAATAATAAGTATAATTTTTGTTTTCTTTGAATTCAGAAATATGACGAAGCTCAAATTAATGGAGAAAAACAATGCTTAAAAAATTCATAGAGTACTACAAGCCTTATCGAAAAATGCTCTTCTTCGATATGCTTGCTTCCTTCTTTATTTCTCTTATCGGTATGGTTTATCCTATTGTCACAAGAGAAATGCTTGAAACCCTCATTCCCGAAAAGCTCTACCGCGAAATAGTATTTGCAGGTCTTATAGTTCTTTTCCTTTATATACTTCGCTTTGCTCTCCGCTATTTTATGCAGTACTACGGACACATAATAGGTGTCAAGATGCAAGCGGATATGAGACGCCGTCTTTTCGACCACCTTCAGAAGCTTCCCTTCTCCTTCTACGACGAACACGAGACGGGAAAAATAATGACCCGCATGACAAGTGACCTTTTCGACGTCTCCGAGCTTGCTCACCACGGACCCGAAAATCTCCTTATCAGCTCTGTTATGCTTGTGGGCTCATTCATTTATCTTTGTACTATCAATGTTCCTCTCACTCTCATAATCTTTATCTGTGTGCCCTTTCTCATAACGGTAGCAGTCTATTTCAGACGTCAGATGCGCTCCGCATTCGACGAAAGAAGAAAGACAACAGCCGAAATTAATGCCGCCCTTGAAAGCAGTATTTCGGGTATACGAGTTACCAAGGCATACACCAACGAAGAAAAAGAGAAGGAAAAGTTTGAGGTTGGAAACTCCAACTTCGTTAAGGCTTGCCACAAGGCTTACAAGGCTATGGCTCTCTTCTCCTCGTCAACTAATTTCATTACCGACATTTTCAACGTAATAATTCTCATTGCAGGCGGTCTCTTCCTTTATAAAGGTAAAATTTCCTTCCCCGAATATTCAACGTTTATTGTATCGGTAAACCTCTTTATAAACCCCATTACCACTCTCATAAGCTTTATGGAGCAGTATCAGCAAGGCGTTTCTGGTTTTGCAAGATACATAGAGCTTATCGAGGTTGAGCCCGAATCGGACGAGGGCAAGGAAAAGCTTGAAAACATTAAGGGCAAGGTTGAAATAAAAGACGTATGGTTTTCCTATGAATCATCGGGAGAAGTTCTTCACGGGGTAAATCTGTCGGTAGAGGCAGGTAAGACTCTTGCTCTCGTAGGACCATCGGGTGGCGGTAAAACCACCGTATGTCACCTTATACCGCGCTTTTATAATATCACCGCGGGCGATATTCTCATCGACGGAAAGAGTGTTAAGGATTTAAGTCTTGAAACACTTCGACGCAATATAGGCATAGTTCAGCAGGACGTTTTTCTCTTCAACGGCACGATAAAAGAAAATATTCTCTACGGAAAACTGACGGCTACCGACAAAGAGGTTTATAACGCGGCGAGACTTGCAGGCATTGACGAGTGGGTGAGCACCCTTGAAAAAGGCTATGACACCGAAATAGGAGAACGAGGCGTCAAGCTTTCGGGCGGTCAGAAGCAAAGGCTTTCCATTGCAAGAGTATTCCTCAAAAACCCGCCCATCCTCATTCTTGACGAGGCAACCAGTGCGCTGGACAACACAACCGAGCTTCTGATACAGGAATCCCTTGATAAGCTCAGCGCAGGAAGAACTACAATAGTGGTTGCCCACAGACTTTCAACCGTAAGACGTGCAAATGAGATTGCAGTTATCGAAGAAGGCAAGGTAAGCGAAAAGGGCACTCACGATGAGCTTCTTTCCCTCGACGGTACTTATAAGAGACTTCATTCATTGCATTTATCTAAGTAATAATGAAAATTGAATAGTGAATAATGAATATTGAAGAATTAAGGTTGAGTTTGGACTATGTCCAAACTCTTCTTATTTTTTTCCTAATGCTTCTACAATAAATTGCACACCAAATTGTATCCCCTTCAAAAAAGATGTTTTTTCTCTTTCTGTGCTTGTATCATACAACAAATCAAGATAGTTTTCAAAAAGCTTTTCGTTTTCCTTAGTAAGCATAAGCTCATTTTTTATCTCTATTTCTTTTTTTATGTTACTTCTTTCCTTTTCTGTAACTACCGCACATTTTTCAAATAAATACTTATTCCACAATTCTTCAAGCAAGTTTTTCATAATTTTATCTCCTTAATTTTGCTTTTGTCCTATCATAGGACAAATCTTTGGTGAAAATAGTGTAACATATAATATGTCCTATGTCAAGACAAAACTATATTAAACGGAGAATAAAGAATGGCTCGTATAATAGAAAGCGAAAAGAAAAACCTAATCGGTGCAAATGTAAAAAAATTGAGAGAAAAAGCAAAAATGAGTCAACGCGAATTATCGGTACTGTTAGAAGTCAAAGGCGTTTATGTTTGCAGAGGCTCTATATCAAGAATTGAAGATTATTCAAGAACTGTAACTGATATTGAGCTTTTTGCCATTTCCGAAGTACTCGGAGTAAACGTCAATGAGCTTTTTGTGAAATAACATTTCGCAATTTGTATAATATTGCTATTTTTCTATATAATAGTGCAAATTTCCAAAAACTATTGACATTAAAAAACATGGTTGTTAAAATGGACTTGTAAAACCCCGTAAATGAGGCAAATATGGAGGATTAGAAAAATGGAAAAATTAAAGGTTGCTCTTGTAGGTACAGGTAACATCTGTCACGCACACGTTGGTGCTTATCTCAGGCGTGATGACGTTGAAATAATTTCTTGTGCCGATATTAATCTTGACAAAGCGAAGGCTTTTGCAGCAAAGTACAACATCCCCAAGGTATTTAACTCTGTTGAAGAGCTTCTTGCAGGCTCTGACCCCGATTTCGTAGACGTTTGTACCTGGCCCGCAGCTCACGCAGTTGTATCTATTGCGGCTGCAAACGCAGGTAAGCACGTTCTTTGTGAAAAGCCCACCTGTCACAACATGGAAGACGCCCTCAAGCTCCGTGAAGCAGTTAAGAAGAACGGCGTTCTCTTTCAGCTTGCAGTGCCCCTTCGTTACGGAAATGCGGCTCAGCACGCAAGAAAGCTTGTAGACGACGGAGTTCTCGGCGACGTATTCTACGGTAAGACAGCATACGTTCGTCAGAGAGGTATTCCCGGCGGTTGGTTCTCCTGCACCAAGTATGCAGGCGGCGGTCCTATCATTGATATAGGCGTTCACAGAATTGACCTTGCATGGTTCCTTATGGGTTGTCCCAAGCCCATTTCTGTTTCGGCTACCGCTTCATATAGAATAGGAGATTATAGAGACGACGAGCTGAAGGAACAACTTGCAAACGGCGGTGCAACAGTTTCTGCCGACAATGCATGGGCAGGCTCCTTCGTTCCCGATTATAAATTCGACGTTGAGGACTCGGCTTGCGGTTTCTTCCGCTTTGAAAACGGCGCTTCCCTCTTCTTCGAGACCTCTTGGTCCTTCAACGGCCCCGAAAGCTTCGCAACTCAGATTGCAGGCGACAAGGCAGGCTTCACTCTTGAGCCCTTCAAGCTTTACACCGCTGACGGCGCAGAGCTGAAGGAAGAAGAAATTACAGGCATTGAAGAAACAGGTATCTTCTACAACGAGATAGACCACTTCATCAACTGCATAAGAACGGGTACTACCCCCTCTTCCGATATTGAGCAGGCAGTTCAGATGGAAGCAATGCTCTGCGGTATCTACGAATCCGCAAAGCTTGGCAAGGAAATTGAACTTAAATACTAATTGAATCTTTTTAAAACTTTGGCAGGGAGAAATCTCCCTGCCATTTTTTTATAAAGCAAAGCCCGACACTCACAGTTGTGGGTATCGGACCTTGTTTATTTTATAACTACTGTTGTTTTTTCTCTTAAATAATCTTTGAGTTCATTCAATCTTTTAATTTCAAGAGCAGGGGTATCTTTAAGCGGGTTGTCAATTCCCTTTTCCTCATATTTGAAGAAACCCATAGTGTGGAAAGGTAAAAGCTCCCAGCATTTAGGGGTAAAGTTGTTCACTAACGGGATATATTCTTCAAGCACCTTTTCCCTGTCGTTTATCCCCGGAACCACAACGGTACGGAGAATAAATCTTTTATTTATACTCTTGATAAATTCAAGCGCTTTGAGGGTGTGAGCGAGAGTGCCCGAGGTATACTCTTTCATCATTTCGATATTGGAAAATTTCAGGTCGGCAAGTATCATATCCGCCCCCTCAATTGCCCCTTTAACGCTGTCGGTCAAGGGAGTAGCAAGAGACGTATCAAGAACGTAGCCAATATCCTTTTCTTTCAGTAACTCTGCCGTTTTTACAATTTCTTTGCTTTGCAAAAGAGGCTCGCCACCCGAAAAGGTAACACCGCCGCCCTCTTTGAAGTACGGCTTATAGCGAAGGGCTTTCTTTACTATTTCCTCAGGAGAATATTCCCTTCCCATCCTCTCCTGCGTGTCGGGATTATGACAGTAAACGCACCTGAGAGGACAGCCTGAAAGGAAAACAATAAAGCGTATTCCCTCGCCGTCTCTGGCTCCCATTGATTCAAAGGAATGAACTAACATTTTTAAAAAATCTCCAAGGTTTTTTGAATGATGAATTAAGAATGCAGATTGCAGAATTAAGGTAAATTTCGCTTTAGTGAAATTATCCACAATTACGACTCACTACGGGTTCACACACTGTTCACCCTTCGTTCCCTGTATGGCTTGCATTTTCTCATGCTTCGCTTATCCGCTTCGCACGAGAAAAAGCCCCGCTCATCTGCATTTTGCATTTTGCATTCTAAAGCGCTACATGCTCTCGTGGAATGTTCTCTTTATAACTTCTTCCTGCTTATCTCGTGTGAGCTTATTGAAATTAACTGCGTAGCCCGAAACTCTGATAGTAAGAGTAGGGTAAAGGTCGGGGTTATTCATTGCGTCAATAAGCTTCTGGCGGTCAAGAACGTTTACGTTAAGGTGTTGAGCCTCCTGCACAAAATAACCGTCAAGCACTGTTACAAGATTCTTCTTTCTCTCGTCATAGTCAGAACCCAGAGCATCGGGAGTAATAGAGAAGGTGTTTGAAATACCGTCCTGACAGCAAGCGTATTCAAGCTTTGCGACTGAGTTAAGAGAAGCAAGAGCGCCCTCAATATCTCTTCCGTGCATGGGATTTGCACCGGGGGCAAAGGGCTCACCCGAGCGTCTGCCGTCGGGGGTATTACCCGTTTTCTTACCGTAAACCACGTTTGAGGTTATTGTGAGCACCGACAAAGTGTGCTTTGCACCTCGGTAGGTAGGAGTCTTACAAAGCTGAGAGTAGAACTTCTCGGTTACCCATTTTGCAATTTCGTCAACTCTGTCATCGTCGTTTCCATATTTGGGAAAATCGCCCTCTGTTATAAAGTCAACTATAAGTCCGTCGTCATTCTTTACAGCTGTAACCTTTGCATACTTTATAGCCGAAAGGCTGTCTACAAGCACCGACAGACCGCTGATACCAAACGCCATGAGACGCTCGGGCTCGGTATCGTGGAAGCCCATGATAAGTCTTTCATAGGCATACTTGTCATGCATGAAATGGATAATATTCATGGTGTTGACGTAAAGACGT
>JAFUKG010000005.1 GCA_017467865.1 Clostridia bacterium | reverse complement strand
TTCATCATTCATCATTCTTGAATGCCAAGGCGTTCAAGGAAAAACGGAGTTTTTATGAAAAACGATTATAATTTCAGCGCTGAGGATTTCGGCGAGGATTACAGACTTATAACTACTGCCGAGACCGAAGAGGATACCGACAGAATTGACTCTGAAAACTCTCTCCGTCCCGAAACGCTTGAAGAATACATAGGGCAGGAAAAAGCCAAAGAAAGCCTCAAAATCTCCATTGAGGCGGCAAAACTCAGAGATGAATCTCTTGACCATATTTTGCTCTATGGCCCTCCCGGTCTTGGTAAGACCACCCTTTCTGCAATAATTGCAAACGAGATGGGAGTAAACCTCAGAATTACCTCGGGTCCCGCCATTGAAAAGCAAGGGGACCTGGCGGCGCTTTTATCTAATCTTCAGAAGGGCGACGTGCTCTTCATTGACGAGATACACCGTCTCAACCGCAACATTGAAGAAATACTTTATCCCGCTATGGAGGACTATGCCCTTGATATCATCATCGGCTCGGGTCCTGCGGCAAGAAGTATAAGAATACCTCTCGAGCATTTTACACTTATCGGAGCAACCACCCGTGCAGGACAGCTCTCAGCCCCTCTCAGAGACCGTTTCGGCGTAATACACCGTCTTGAGCTCTACACCGACGAAGAGCTGAAGAAGATAGTTGAGAGAAGTGCATCCATTTTGGGCATACCCACCACCGAGGAGGGAGCCCTTGAGATTGCAAGACGAAGCAGAGGTACTCCGAGAATAGCCAACCGCCTGCTTAAGCGTGTGCGTGACTGGGCACAGGTAAGGGGCGAGGGCATCATTGACAAAAAAACTGCAGACAAGTCCCTGAATATGCTTGAAATTGATGCTTTGGGGCTTGACAACACCGACAGAAGAATGCTTCTGTCTATCATCAAAACGTTTAACGGCGGACCCGTAGGCCTTGAGACACTTGGGGCAGTTATCGGGGAAGAGACCGTAACTATCGAAGACGTGTACGAGCCTTATCTTATGCAAATAGGCTTCCTTGCGCGCACACCAAGGGGAAGGTGTGTCACAAAGGCGGCATATGACCATTTAGGCTGTACCTACAATGAAAGCGGGGCAGGACATCAACAGCTGTCCATGGAGGACGCTGACCTTTAAGCCCTGCGTGAAAGGACCAAAATGGCGAAAACAAAAAAACAAAAGCTGAAGGTTATACCCCTCGGGGGTATAGGCGAGGTAGGTAAGAACCTCACCGTTGTTGAATACGGTGACGATATTATCATTATAGACTGCGGGCTTGGCTTCCCCGACGACGATATGCTGGGAATTGACCTTGTTATACCCGACGTTACCTACCTTGAAAAGAACTGCGAAAAGATACGCGCAATATTTTTAACTCACGGTCACGAGGACCACATCGGCGCAATACCCTATCTGCTCCGAACCATAAACGTACCCATTTACGCTACCAGACTGACTCTGGGAATACTTCAGAATAAGCTTGAAGAGCACCACCTTGAAAAGATAGCACAGCTCAACTGCATAAAGGCAGGAAGCGTGACAAAAATAGGAGCCTTCTCACTTGAGGCTATAAGGGTAAATCACTCCATTGCCGACAGCGTGGCTTACGCAATAGGCACACCTGTGGGAACGGTTATATTCAGCGGAGACTTTAAGATTGACGTCACTCCCATCGACGGAGAAATGACCGACCTTACCCGCTTCGGCGAGCTTGGTAAGAAGGGAGTGCTGGCACTCTTCTGCGAGTCCACCAACGCCGAAAGGCAGGGCTTTACTCCCTCGGAGCGAATAGTGGGAGACAGCCTTGATACAATTTTTGCAAGCACAAATAAGAGAGTTACCATTGCAACCTTCTCATCTAACGTTCACCGCGTTCAGCAGATAATCAACGCTTCCGAAAAATTCGGCAGAAAGATTGCGGTGACGGGAAGAAGCATGATAAGCGTCATAAAGGCAGCGACAAGCCTTGGATACATGAGAATTCCCGATGGAATGCTCATAGGTCTTGAAGAAATGAAGAGATATAGACCCGACCAATTGACTCTCATTACTACGGGAAGTCAGGGCGAGCCTATGAGTGCTCTTTACAGAATGACCTTCTCGGAGCACGAAAGAGTAAAGGTAAACCTTGGCCGCGACGACCTTGTGGTAATATCGGCAACACCCATCCCCGGAAACGAAAAGTTAGTTAGCGCAATTATCAACGAGCTTCTGAGAAAGGGTGTTGAGGTAGTTTATAATCAAGTGGCGGACGTCCACGTTTCGGGACACGCTTGCCAAGAGGAGATAAAGCTTCTCACCGCCCTTGTAAAGCCCAGATTTTTCATACCCACACACGGAGAATACAAGCATCTGACGAGCAATAAAGCTCTCGCCGTTCAAGTGGGTATTCCCGAGGAAAATATTCTCATTCCCGAAATAGGAAAGACCATCGAGCTTGACTCACGCTCGGTTAAAATGGGTCAGCAGGTGCCCTCGGGCAAGATTCTCGTTGACGGCTACGGAGTAGGAGACGTTGGAAGCGTTGTACTCCGCGACAGAAAGCATTTGGCTCAGGACGGACTCATTGCAGTAGTACTCGCCATCGACACCGAGGGCGGATATATTCTGTCGGGCCCCGACGTAGTATCCCGCGGATTTGTCTACGTGAAGGAGTCGGAGGAGCTTATGGAAAGTGTAAGACTTATGGCACGTCAGTCGGTTGAAAGAACCCTTGACTCGGGCAACTGCGACTACAACTCAATTAAGTCAAATCTCCGCGACGACTTAACCAAGCTTCTCTATAACAAAACCAAGCGTAAACCTATGATACTCCCAATTATAATGGACGTATAATTTGGAGTGAAAAGTGAATAGTGAATAGTGAATAGTTTAGGATAATTTCACTAAAGCGAAATTTACGTTAATTCTTCATTATTCATTATTCAATCTTCAATATTCATTATTAAAAAAATAAATTCATACGGAGGAAACACTTATGAAACTTATATTTGCGATAATCAATAACGATGACGGCCCTATCGTATCGGCTGAGCTTATCAAGGAAGGCTTCCACGTTACAAAGATGGCGTCTACCGGCGGATTTTTGAAGAAGGGTAACAACACCTTCATCACAGCTGTTGAGGACGAGCAGGTTGATACTGTTATCGACATCATCAAGAAGTACAGCAAGAAGAGAAAGTACACCGCACCCGTTGACATTATCTCCTCTGCTACCCTTGGCGGAAGCATGACTCCCATCGAGGTTACTATCGGCGGTGCGACAGTATTCGTTGCTAACATTGAGCGCTTCGAGAGAGTATAAATGAGCTTTATTATAGGCAACACCAAGGTCCTGTCCGACTTTAAAAAAGCCAAGGAGACAGGGCGGTTGTCCCACGCCTACATAATAGAAGGAGCAGAGGGAAGCGGACGGCTCACCCTTGCCCGCGCCATTGCCTGCACCTTCTCATGCCACAGCGAAAATGCGCCCTGCTATTCCTGCGACACCTGTAAAAAAATTATGTCCGGGGGGCATCAGGACGTAAGAGAGCTCATTCACCTTGACCGTGCCTCCCCCATAAAAATTGATACCGTAAGAGAGCTTATCAAGGAGGCGTACATAAAGCCGGGAGAAAGCGAAAGAAAAATATTCATCGTGGAAAATGCTCAGCAGATGGGAATTCCCGCCCAGAATGCACTTCTTCAGGTTTTTGAAGAGCCTCCGAAGAACGTTACGTTCTTCCTTCTCACCACAAACCGCAATCTTCTGCTCCCCACCCTTAAATCAAGAGCGGTAACTCTCAAGACGGAAAAGCTGACGGATGAGACTGTAGCCTCGGAAATAGAAAAGCGTTTTCCCCAGCACACGGGGCTTTGGGATGAGACGGTAATTCTTGCGGACGGAGCTTTGGGTAAGGCGATATCTCTCCTCTCGGAAGAAAAAACAAGTGACAGCGTAACGCTGACAAAGGAGTATTTCTCTAAGATGAAGGAATACGCAAGCTTTTCTTCCCTTTCCATGATACTCAATCAAAAATCTGTTCCCGACAGAGCCTCGCTTTTTAATCTTATGACCTATTTCACTCTTGCTCTCAGGGATATACTTGTATATAATTCGGGATATGACGGAAAGCTTATGTTCTTTGCAAACAGGGAGACGGTGAGAATTCTTGCAGACAGAATGAGTGAGAGTAAGCTTATGTCGGCATACGATACCGTCTGCACGGTTATAAGAGACCATGCAAAAATAAACCTTTTATCGGCACTGTCAGAGATTAATATGGCAATGTGCGACGATTTTCAAAGATAGGAATAAATAAATGGAAAACAGCGTAAACAATCAGGAAATAAACACTGAGGAAACCTATGAAATAATAGGAGTCCGCTTTAAAGAGGTAGGTAAAATTTACTATTTCGACCCAAATGGACTGACCTTCCGTGCAGGAGAGGCGGCTATCGTTGAAACCTCACGAGGTGTGGAGTACGGAAACGTACTTGTGGGTAATAAAAGAGTTTCGGGGGAAGAGGTTGTACTCCCCTTAAAGAAGGTTATCCGAAAGGCTACCGAGGAGGATAAAAAGAAGCTTCGTGAAAACGAGGAAACTGCCGAAAAGGCAAAGAGCGTTTTCCGCGAAAAGTGCCGTGACCACAAGCTTGACATGGCGCTGGTAGACGTGGAGATGACCTTCGACAACTCAAAGCTTCTCTTCTATTTCACCTCTGAGGGAAGAGTGGATTTCAGAGAATTTGTAAAGGACTTAGCCTCAGTATTCAAGACGAGAATTGAGCTCAGACAGATAGGAGTCCGCGACGAAGCAAAACAGCTTGGCGGTCTTGGTATCTGCGGAAGAGCATTTTGCTGTAAGACCTTCCTCTCCGATTTCGACCAGGTATCTATAAAGATGGCGAAAGAGCAGGGACTCAGCCTCAACGCCGCTAAAATCTCGGGCACTTGCGGAAGACTTATGTGCTGTCTGAGATATGAAAACGACGTTTACGAAGAGGAAATAAAGAAAACCCCCAAGGTAGGTGCCATTGTAATGACACCCTCGGGGAAGGGTCTTGTAGTTGACTCCAATCCCCTTGCAGGACTTATAAAGGTAAGTCTTGACGCAGCGAAAGACTCTCCTCCCACTCAGTTTATCCGCGAGGACGTAAAGGTTATCGGCAATAAAAAGTCAGCCGAAACCGAGGCGAAAGAAACAATAACGGAATAAATTTTCAAAAAAATAAAAATTTTTTTGAAAATCTATTTATATTTACATCATTTTATGTTACAATAGCGTAGTAAAAAAATTATGGAGGTAATCACAATGGCTTACAAAATTACTGACGATTGCATCGATTGCGGCGCTTGCATCGGTGAATGCCCCGTAGAGTGCATCGCTGAAGGCGACGGAAAGGCTGTTATTGACGCAGACCAGTGCATCGACTGCGGTACATGTGCAGGCGTATGCCCTGTTGACGCTCCCAAGGCTGAATAAGACTTGAAGAGTTAAAAGTAAAAAACATAAAAATTCGGAGCAGTAAGGAATTGCTGTTCCGAATTTTTGTTTTGTACCTTCTATATATTATTTGACTTTTGGATGTTTTTGTAGTAGAATTGTTATATATAATTGAATTATTTTGGTATAATTTGGTAGGAGATCCTTAAGTATGCGTAATACTTGCAAAATTTGTAAACTTATTCTTGTCCTATGCATTATAATACTTTCATTTGGTGTTATCAATGTTTCGGCAAGCTTTAATATATATACTCTGGATGAATTAGAATTAAAAACGAGTATGCCCGATGATTATTTCGTTTTTACCCGAGATATGCCATCCAATAGTCAAGTTTTATCTAATTTGGGACTCACAAAGTCGGATGTGATTGAACAGTTTGAAGCTTTTGGCATTTATTTGAATGCTTTTTCTGATACATACAACGAAGAAATTGTCGTAACTATGTTTGAGAATGACCTTTCTTACTTTAGTTTACTTAGTGATATCGAACTTGACATATTTGCTTCAACCATGTTGAACCAAGTTAAGGAACTCGGAATATCTGTTGAGAATTATGAGATTTACCAACATCCACAAACTAAATTTATTAAATGGTCTTTTTTTGATAAAGAAAACAGTGTTTATGGTTCACAATACAGCACTCTTTATGATGGGAAAGTAATAAATTTTACCCTACGTTCATATGAGGGCAGTCTTTCCTCGAAGCAAGAAACTACTATAAAAAACATAGTAGATAAGATTGAGTTTTACAAAGACCCACCGATTTTGGAACAAGGAGAGAGCACTAATTCATTTATTTATACTGATAACGATAGCAACATAACATTCACTGTTCCTGATAATTGGAAGCAAGAAGAATTTACAGAAGACAGAGAATTCATTGATGCAAAGTTCGTTTCTACTAAAGAAAAAGGTTGCACAATGATTTACGGGAGCACTGACATGTGGGAACAAATGTCTGCTTCTGATAAGGCTGGTTATACACGTTCCGACCTTAATAACTCTTTTTTTGCAAAGTCGGATATTGCCGAAATGTATAGCACAACTGCAGATAATATTACTACCGTTACATACAACGGAATAGAGTATTTCAAGGGAGAATTAAATACCCTCAGTACTTACGGCATCGATTTTAGAATGACACAATTAATTTTTATCGATAACGGTTGGATGTATATGTTTCAGTTTAGCGGAACAAGCACTCATAAATTATACTCGGAATTCGAGAGTTTATTGGAAAGCGTAAAATATCCTACCATTACCAATGCTAACAACGCAGTAAGCTCTTTCGATAAAGCTTTAGGTGTAATTGCTATTGTTATTTTTTTTGTTGCTATTTTAATAATTATAATTGCCATTACAGTATCTCGAAAAAAGAATATTGACATGCCACTTCCTGACAACTATACATTAATTGACAATACGTCGAAACCACAACGCCCAAACAATGCCGAAACAAACAGATACTGTAGGAATTGCGGTCAGGCTTTGCCGTTAGACAGTGACTTTTGCCATCAGTGCGGCACTAAAATAATCAAGGAGAATAATGTTCTATGAAAGTCTTAATTTGGTTTTTATGTATTTTTGTAAACGCTTTAATTACAACCATTGCCAAAGAAAGCGGTGTAACACTTGGTGCAATACCAACAGTTATTTTATTTGCTGGTATGATGTGGTTAGCCCAAACACTTTGCAAAAAGTGGGATGAACATAAAGAAGATAAACCCAAAAATAAAAAGAAACCGGTTCAAAATTCACAAAATACTGATAATAAAGCTAAAAATCAAATCCTCTTTTGCAGAAAATGTGGTGAGCCACTTATTGACAACAGTCAGTTCTGCCGTAAGTGTGGTGCAGAAATAGTAAAGGAGTAATTGTATGAAAAGAGGACTTCTTCGCATTGTTTCAGGTGCTTTGTTGATTGCATCGCAGTTTATATCAATGTCTTCTGACGTAACTAACACAAGCACCGATATTTGGTATAATATCGGTTATTATAGCCCAGCAATAACAGGTGTTATTTTACTAATATTTGGCATTAGAGCTTATAAAAATAATGCATATTCAAGACTCATTATTCATAATAAGAACAAAAAAATTCATACCGTGACGAAATGGGTTGGCTGTGCTTTAAGTATACTTTTATTTATTTGCTATTGTTATTCTTTTTTCTCTTACAGTTATATTTTTTCTCTCTTTAATATTTTCTGCTTCCTGTGTTTTTCAGTGTATTCCTTATTTTATATGTATAAGAGACCATCTTCCTTGTTTTCTGCTACCCTTATTTTTATTGGTATTTCTTATATATACAATTTTATAAATAATCTTGCTTACATAGGATATTGGTGGTGGGAAGAATGTTTCGTTGGCTTAGTATTTACATTTTTCTTACCAACGTTTGCAGCAGGTATTTTGTATATTGTCATAGCGTATGCCATCCATAAGGAAAACTTTTCAGTTAAGATTGTTAAAACACTTGGCTGGATAGTATTTGCATTAGAAATACTTCATAGAGTGGTATGCGACATCGTAGTTTTTCAGACCCTCTATTTTATTACCGATTTTGTAGATCTTATGTATCTCTTGTTTGTAATTACCCTAACGCTGTATATAAGTGTATTCAAGGTAAATACTCTTAGAAATCCCCCCGCTTCTGTTACTAACAGTCAATTTGAAAATCAAAGCAATTCTTCAAGTAACATAGAATACTATGAATCTATAGAATCCGTTAATGGTTCAACCAAAACATATGACCAAATCCTCTTTTGCAGAAAATGTGGCAATAAGTTGCTTGATGGAGCGAATTTTTGCAATAAATGCGGTACTGCCATTGTTAAGGAAGGTTAAAAATGGATAATTTACATATGGACAAAAGTCTCGGCACAAAATGGTTCACTTTTTATACAAAAGTTAGACCTTGGTTTGCTTGCCTTGCAACCTTTAGTGTTGTTTTCGATTTTCTTCAACATATTGAAGTATATACAAGTTATTGGTGGATGATGTTATATTTTATAGGATCAGTTACACAAGCTGTTCTTGCCATAATTGTATTTGTCAAATCGAGAGGCGATTATATAGATTTTGTTAGCTTTGTGAGTGGTGTTTTGCTATTTGAAACAATCAATATGGCTTATGCGATATGTGTATCACAATATATTGATAATGGTTTTAAATTCGACGGTGTTTCTTGTGCGGTTGTGCTTTCAATAGCATATTTAGTTTGGTACTGCTTAAATTTAAAATATTTCAAAAAAAGAATTCTTTCGACGATTTATACAAGCAGCACATATGATAATCCATTTATCATAGAACCTATAACAACAGAGCATACTAAAATATTATATTGCAGAAAATGCGGGGAAAAACTTATCAATGACAGCAAATTTTGTCGCAAATGCGGTACAGAAATAATAGAGGAAGTAGGAAGGCAAGATAATGAAGTGTAACAAATGTAATCAAACTATTCCAGATGATAGTGAATTCTGCCATCTTTGCGGAAACCACATTTCAAAAGAAATCTCCTATGCAAAGCCTGACAAGGAGGCAACCATAGAAAAGCCAAAGAAAGAGAAAAAGCCAATGAGCAAAAGAGCAAGGAAAGCTCTCACTCTTACACTAATTTTGGTTCTATCGTTGGCTGTAATTGCTATGCTTGTTTTCTGCTTAGTTATTCCTTTGGTTAAATATAATCACGCACAAAAATTGCTTGAACTTGGAAAATACGACCTTGCCTATACTGCTTTTGCAGAGTTGGGGGATTTTAGTGTTTCTAAAGACAAACTCGTAGAAACAAGATATTTACAAGCAGTTGATTACAGAAAAGCAGGAGAATATGATGTTGCTAACTCTATTTTTGAGTCTTTAGGAGATTATAAAGACAGTAAAACTCTAATACATATTCACAACTATACTGTAAGTGATTCTCTTGCTCCAACTTGTACTTCTAAAGGAAGTGAAACAATCGTTTGCTTAAGCTGTGGGAGCAGTAAAACAAGTATGATTGAAACTATAGCACACAATTATGTGTTAGTAAATCAAATAAAAGCTACTTGTGATTCTGCTGGCGAAGAAAGTTTTTCATGCTCGGTATGTAGCAATTCATACACAAATATAATTGCTCAAAAAACTCATAATTGGAAGTACGCTACCTGCTCCGCCCCTAAAACATGTACCTCTTGCGGAAAAACTGAAGGAAAGGCTCTGGGACATTCAAATAATGTTGTTTGCAATAGATGTGGTACGATTGTGTTTAACCCATTAACCTACTCTGGAACTGGAGCGAAAGTTATTAATAACATTAATGTTCCCAACGGAGCTTTTTCCATTACAGGAAAAGGCACTTCCGCAGATGGCCATGCTGGTAGTTTTTACGTTGATTTAAAAAAATCTAATGGAAATTTAGTAGCGAGTTGGATAGCAAGTGTCTACTCCACACAGCAAACAATAGAAAAAGTTGATGGATTCAATGGTGAAATTAAAGGTGGATTTCTTGAAATTGATGCTGATGATAATGTAAGATGGACTATAACCATTGAAGCTGTAGGCAATTAGAAAGGAGAAAAAATATGATTTGTAACAAATGTACTAATAAACTACCCGACGATAGTGAGTTTTGCCAATATTGTGGTAATAAAATAGTAAAGCAGGTTATTATACCTGATAAGGTTATTAAGGAAAAAAAAGAAAATGTTGAAACGAATACTTCCGATACTATCGAAACTGCCGTTCATACAAATTCTGAAATCACTTATTCTGAAGCGGCAAATAAATTGCTAAAAGTTATTGATGACAATGAATTTTTGGAATTATTTGAAAGATATCGCAGTTTAAATTCAAAAAACAAACAGCTTGTCAAAGACTTGATTTTTGCTTTGTCCGAATAATAAAACACTTCTTTGTTAAAGTAGCCTAATTTGTAAAGGAAAAAACTATGTACAAACCCGAAAATATAAGAAACTTTTCTATAATCGCTCATATTGACCACGGTAAGAGTACTCTTGCCGACAGACTTCTCGAGCACACGGGAACTGTCAGCCGCCGTGAGATGGAGGAACAGCTTCTTGACAATATGGAGCTGGAGCGAGAGAGAGGTATAACCATTAAGGCGAGAGCGGTAAAGCTTGAATACACTGCTGAGGACGGCGAGGTGTATTCCCTTAACCTCATCGACACCCCCGGTCACGTTGACTTTAACTACGAGGTGTCACGCTCGCTGTCGGCTTGTGAGGGTGCCCTCCTTGTAGTTGACTCAACTCAGGGCATTGAGGCGCAAACCCTTGCCAACACCTATCTTGCTCTTGATAACGACCTTGAAATCATCCCCGTTATAAATAAAATTGACCTGCCCTCGGCTAACCCCGACAAGGTCAAGGCGGAAATCGAGGACGTTATCGGCATTCCTGCCGAGGACGCTCCCTGCATTTCGGCAAAAACGGGTCTCAATATAGAAGACGTGCTCCGTGCTGTTGTAAGGGACATTCCCGCACCCAAGAGCGACACCGACAAGCCTTTAAAAGCCCTTATTTTCGATGCAGTTTACGACTCCTACCGAGGTGTTATCGTATACGTGAGAATATTCGAGGGTCAGCTCAAGGTAGGCGACACTATACGCATGATGAACACGGGTGCTGAATTTGAGGTAGTTGAGGTGGGACACCTTCGACCCCTCGGACTTGAGAGCCGTGACTGTGTGAGAGCGGGTGAGGTTGCTTACATCACCGCCAGCATCAAGTCGCTGTCCGACACCAACGTAGGCGATACTGTGACCCTTGCCGACAACCCCACAAGTGAGCCTTTTCCAGGCTATAAAAAGGCGCTCCCTATGGTATACAGCGGTATCTATCCTGCCGACGGTGCCAAGTATGGAGACCTCAGAGACGCCCTTGAAAAATTACAGCTCAACGACGCTTCCCTTGTATTCGAGGCGGAAAGCTCTATTGCGCTTGGCTTCGGTTTCCGTTGCGGATTTTTGGGACTTCTTCATATGGAGGTAATTCAGGACAGACTTGAGCGTGAATTCAATCTCGACCTTATTACCACCGCCCCCGGCGTTATCTACAAGATAAAGATGAAGAACGGGGAAATAAAATATATCGACAATCCTCAGAACTTCCCCACGGGAGACGAGGCGGAGGAGACCTGTGAGCCTATCGTTAAGGCGACTATACTCACCCCCGTTGACTACGTGGGAACTATCATGGAGCTTTGTCAGGAGAGACGAGGCACCTTTAAGGATATGAAGTATATCACCTCTGACCGTGCCGAGCTTCACTACTCCCTGCCCCTCAATGAAATTATCTACGACTTTTTCGACGCTCTCAAATCACGTACCAAGGGCTATGCATCCCTTGACTATGAGCTTGCAGGCTACGAGAAGGCAAGCCTTGTAAAGCTTGACGTGCTTCTCAACGGCTCGATAGTTGACGCTCTTTCCTTTATCGTGCATTCCGAAAAGGCTTACGGCAGAGCGAGAAAGATAGTTGAAAAGCTGAAGGAGAACATTCCCCGTCAGCTCTTTGAAATACCCGTTCAGGCGGCTATCGGCGGTAAGGTAATCGCCCGTGAGACAGTTAAGGCTATGCGTAAGGACGTTCTTGCCAAGTGCTACGGCGGTGACATTACCCGTAAGAAAAAGCTTCTTGAAAAGCAAAAGGAAGGTAAAAAGAAGATGCGCACCCTCGGTACTGTGGAAGTACCTCAGGAGGCGTTTATGGCGGTGCTTAAATTCGATGAATAGAGGACTTTATATCCACTTCCCCTTCTGCGAAAAAAAGTGCTTCTACTGTGATTTCTACTCTCTTGCAGATATTAGACTGAAGGAAAATTACGTTGATGCACTCATAAGAGAAATTAAGAAATTCGACGGTGTTAAAATTGACACCGTCTTTTTCGGCGGAGGCACTCCCTCTCTTTTGAAGGAAAGCGAGCTTGAAAAAATAATGACGGCTATCCACCGTCATTTTAAGGTAAGCGCCAATGCGGAAATATCCCTTGAAGGAAATCCCATGTCCATAAATGACCTTGACAAGCTGTCGGCGTTTCACGCCCTTGGTATAAACCGTCTGTCTCTCGGTGTGCAAAGCTTTTCGGACAAGGAGCTCTCATACCTTGGCAGAGGGCACAGCAGTGCCGAGGCTGTAAGGACGGTTTTGGAGGCGTCAAAGCATTTTGACAATATTTCCATCGACCTGATGCTTGGTATCCCCTATCAGACTATGGAAAGCTTCAAGAAGAGCCTTGACACCGCTATCGCTCTTCCCATCTCTCATATCTCCCTCTATGCTCTGTCGGTTGAGGAAAACACAGTCTTTGGCAGAAAGGCGAAAAAGGGTGAGAGTCTGCATCTGCCCGACACTGACCGTGAGATGTATCTGTCGGCGTGCGATACTCTTAAAGGTGCAGGCTTTGAGCATTATGAAATTTCAAATTTTGCAAAAGAAAATAAACGCTCACGCCACAACATGAAGTATTGGAATGCCGAGGAGTATATCGGCATCGGTGCCTCTGCCCACTCATATTTTAATGGAGAACGCTATGCCACACCCGCCTCTGTGAAGGCTTTTATAGAGGGAGCTGAACGCGAAGAGGTATATAAAAATACACCCGAGGACAGAGTGGAAGAATTCGTCATGCTCTCTCTCCGCCTTTCTGACGGACTTGACCTTGAAATACTTGAAACAGCGTTTGGAGTAAAGCCCGATGATGACTTTTTTACTCTTATAAAAGAGCTTGAAAAGCACGGACTTCTCGCCTTTAAGGATAACACCGTTACCCTCACCGACCAAGGCTTTTTCGTGTCAAACGAGATAATTGTAAAAATAATGGAAAGCTTAAAAATATGATTTTAAAGGGGAATGCTTTTAAAAAAAGCACTCCCCTTTTTAACCCCTCGAAAACAACAATGAAATTCATTAATATAGTTTATGGGGAACACTATCATTAAAAGTGCTCTCCCTGTTTTCATTAAAAAGTCCGCATAAGCGGACTTTTTTGATTATTCGCTTACAACCCCCGAAAAGCTTTCAAGCTGGGGCTTGTATATTTTGTTGTAATAGCTTTTCCCTGCCGTTTCAATAAAATAGTCCTTCATTTTTGAAGCATATTCTCTTTTTACGCTGTCGGGAAGAGCGTTGTTTATAGAGTTCATCGAAGCTTCAGCCGTTTCGTCTCCCCAAAGTCCCATAATATCGTAATAGCAATAAACGTCTCCGTCATAAACAAGTGACAAGTCGCTTGCCAAAGCCTTTTTCATCTCTTCC
>JAFUKG010000045.1 GCA_017467865.1 Clostridia bacterium | reverse complement strand
CGGCGAAGTGATTTTTGTTCCAAACACCGCGGTTGGTGACGTAGCAGAAATTGTAATAATAAAAGAATTTAAAAATTACTCTGTGGGTAAGATCAGGAAAATACTCACTCCCTCGGAAAAGAGAATTGAAGCAGACTGCCCTGTTTTTGAAAAGTGCGGAGGTTGTGTCTTCAGACACATTGCGCTCGAAGAGGAAGAACGGATAAAGAGTGAGCACGTATCGTCTGTAATGAAGAGGATAGGAAAAATCGACGTTGAAGTAAAAGACACTTTTACACCTATCACCTGCCGTTACAGAAACAAAACACAGCTACCTATATCGGAAGATGATAAGGGACTTCATTGCGGTTTCTTTGCTCCTCACTCGCATAGGATAATAGACGAAAGCACAAAATGCATTATCACTCCCGAGATTTTCGGCGAAATTGCAGATTTCATCCTCGGCTTTCTGAAAAAGGAAAACATCAGGGGCTACAACGAAGAAACAAAAATAGGTAACGTAAGGCATCTCTATTTCAGAATTAACAAGAAAAATGAAATAATGGTAACAGTAGTTACCAATGAAAAAATGCTTGGAGGTACTAAAACAGAAGAAAGATTTATAAACGAGCTGACAGAAAAGTTTACAAGCGTTGTGTCTGTTTTCATCAACTTCAACAATAAGGATACAAACGTTGTTTTATCTGACGATTTCCGTCTTATCTACGGTAAAGAGTACTTTGAGGATGAGCTTCTTGGTTGTACCTTCAAAATGTCTCCCGACTCTTTCTTTCAGGTAAACAGAGAAGGAGCTGAGGCTATATACAAGACCGCCTTTTCCCTGCTTGATGAAAAGAATTATGAAAACGTTTATGACCTCTACTGCGGTGTTGGTACTATCGGCATCACTCTCTTTTCCGAAATTAAAGACGCAAAAATCAAAGCTGACGCAAAAAGGCTTTTCGGTATAGAAATTGTCGAGAAGGCGGCGGAATGTGCGAGAGAAAACGCAAAATCTAACGGCATTGATAACGCACTCTTCAAAGCTTCCGACTCGGCTGATATATTAAAAACCGATTGGTTCGATAAATATCCTCCCTCTCTTGTCATACTTGACCCTCCGAGAAAAGGAACTACAACAGAACTGCTCGATTTTCTCTCGGACAAGGGGGTTAAGGACATACTTTACATCTCCTGCGACCCTGCAACGCTTGCAAGAGATATGGGATATCTCTACGAGAAAGGATATACCTCAACAGCTGTTCATCCTATAAATCTTTTTGCGGGAACAAAGCACGTGGAGTGCTGTGTAAGACTATTCTTGGAGGGGAAATAAATATATGACGATTTTAGATGAAGTCAAAGAAACTTTTAAAAATGTAGAGACAGGAAAAGAATTCACTACTTTCGAAATCAAACAGATGGTGAACCAAAAATTTGGACGTACTTATGGAAGTATTATTCCGAGTGATTACAGTTACAACATGACCAATAAAGGAAAAATAGGCACATTGAAAAATTTCAATATTTTTCTTCAAGTGAAAATAGTAATATACAATTTTGTCGGTGAAAACTAAAAATATTAATGCTTTAGCAAACGCCTTTCAAAACTATGTGATATCGTATAAGACAAACTTAGGAGAAATTTATCAGTGAAAAAAGAAAAAAGCGCCATAATTTCAAATATAATCACAAAGCTTTTGGTGGACGATAAAGAATCAGCAAAAAAGATAATATCTACTGACTATCCGCATAAAAGTTTTGATATTCACAAGCGCTCATACACAATAGCGCAAAAAATAGAACAGTTCTTAAAAGACGGATTTGTTGACAGATATACAGGAGAGAGACTTTTGAATCCTGGTATACTTAAAGTTATATCGTCATATTTCCCAAATGAATTCCCTTTTCAATCTCATTGGAAAATGAGCGAAACTCATATTGCATATTGGGATTTAATTCCGACAATTGACCATATCTATCCTATAGCAAAAGGCGGATATGACAATAAAGACAATTGGGTAACAACTTCAATGAAAAACAATTCGATAAAAAGCAATTACACCATTGACGAAATACGATGGACATTATATCCACCCGGAAATATATCGAATTGGGATGGGTTGACAGCTTTACTTATTAAAATAGTCGAAAAAAACCGGAACTTCTCAGTGATACATATATAAAAAGCTGGTATACCATTTCTAAAAAATTACTTTCTTAAGCAATGTTGAGTTTTATCAAAAATGTTAAAGAGGTTAAAACTATGGCAAAGAAAAACGAAAGTCCGGTTGCAATTTTTATTGACGGAGTAATACTCACGACATTTTTGGTGTCTGTGGTTGCTTTTGTGCTTTATTACTCAAATATATACCACAACGGCACTATTCTGTGGGTGGGTATTGTTGCCTTTATGATAATGTATCACTTAGGGCTGAGAATTTTCTTCGGCAATATAACAAGCAAACTTGTAATAAGCTACAAGAACCGTTTTTTCAAACCGTTGTTTTTTGAAGCCTCGCTGTACAAGCTCTTGAGGGTCAGAAAATGGAAGGAAAAGGCTTTAACCTATGATCCCGATGCCTTCTCCCCTAAAAAGCACAGTTGGGAAGAGATTGCAAACACTATGTCAAAGTCAGAGGTAGACCATTGGATAAACGAGGTCATTTCTGTCGTTAGTATTCTTTTCTCTCTTTTGTGGGGAGAGTTCTACATATTTCTCATAACAGCAATCCTTGCAATGCTTTTTGACGCTCAATTTATACTCATTCAAAGATACAACCGTCCTCTTGTTATAAAGCATATGGAGAAAAAGGCAAAGCTTTTGGAAAAGAGGGCAAAAAAAAGCACCTGTTGAAGTTTAAACTCCAACAGGCTTTTTTATATCCTTATAAATTTGTAAAATCGACCTCGCCGTTTCACTTTGTTTTAGTGCCGAAAACGTAAAATAGGCAAGTTATGTCAGTGGCGACTCGCCACTTTTTTATTCCCCTTTAATTCTTGCAATAGTTGTATTGTCGCAGGTTCTGTTCTGAAGCTCGGGTATAGGATTGGGTTTAGTTTCAAAACGATAATCCTTTCCCTTACAGCATATACGATTGTCAATAACTCTGTGAGAAGGAACACAAGGTACATCTGCGTTAAGTCTGTTCTGGAAGAAGAAAAACTTAGCGTCGTCGGGAATATCGTTAATATTTGGATAATCGTCAAAGTAAGAAGTGTTTCTGACAGTATTGCATATGACGTCTCTTACGTAGTCGATATTGGAGTTAAAGCATAGAAGCTCGGGAAATTCTCCGCCGGGAATAACCTCTTGCCAGCTTCTGTTTTCATATTTACTAAGAAGCTCGGCAGCCTTGTGGAGGTGGCTTAGCTCTTGCTCGAAAAGCTCTTCCCAAATTTGCTTTATTCTCAGATCCTTTTCATCCATATAGCAAGAATAATAAAGATAGCACTCGTTATACTCGTGCATAAGTGCCATTTCCAGCCATGTGGCGTTGGGGTCAATAAGGCTTTCATAGTGACTTACGTGCTGTTCCTCGATAAGTCCTATCTCCTGATAAAGCTGTCTGCCGATATCGTTACAGTAAAAGGGCGCGATATTCATATAGTAGTTCATCGTTTGCTGTTCGGCGGCGGTGATTATATTAACGTTAAGCTTTGTTATAAGGTCGGCGCACTTAAAGTCGGTAGAGGGCTTTACGTTGTCATATGGATAGCGGTGCTCTGCTATTGTGGGTCGTGCAGGCATTATTTCAGTGTAACACCCAACAAGCTCTTCTGCTCTTATTCCGCTGTCCATCTCAAGGAGATTTGCATATCTGTAAAGATGGTCAAAGTCTTCAAGGAGTGCAAAGTCAAGAGCTGCCTTTACGTGAGCGTCGGGCTCGCGCTTAGCAAGAATTGCGGTTAAGTCTACTGCAAGCTGTTCGTATCCGATAGTAGTTTCAAGAGGAGTTTCGTCAATAGGCTTCAAAGCGCCCAGCATCATCTGTTGCTGTTTTTCTACTCTGCGTGTTACTGCTATTTCCCGTCTTAAATCCATATTATCGGTATGTCTTGCAAATTGATGGGAAAACCAATTTGCTTCAAACTCGGTGCCGTTCATAAGAATAATACGCGTTTTTGTGTAGGGGTCGGCAAATTCCTTTTTATACGAGCAAGGATAAATATTTTTCCAGGACGTAAATGCGTCGTCTACGGGTCTTGAATTTTGTTCAAATGGATTCATTTTGTAGTATATTTCCTTTCGTTATAAATTTGCACAGAATGCGTGCATATTATATTATTCACAAAAGTGTAAAAAAGATACAAAACACCTTGACGAAAAAACGAAAAGGAAGTATACTTCAAGGAGTAAAAGAGGAGATATGATATGTTTATTTGGGATTCACACATTCACAGTGATATAAGCTTTGACGGAAAATTTTCCATAGATGAGTTTGCAAACAAGGCGCGTGAACTTGGACTTTCGGGGATTACCTTTACCGAGCATTATGATATATATGACGGTATGAACCCTCATGATGAAAAAGCGAAGCCTTTTGATAAAGAAGAATATAAGGTTAAGCTTTCAAAGGCAAAAGAGACCTTTGGAGATTATATAAAAGCAGGTGTTGAGATAGGTCTTCGACCTGATTCTAAAAATGAGATAAGCGAAATTGCGGGATTTTTCGACTATGACTTTATAATCGGGTCGTCACACGTAGTTTGCATGAAGAACATATCACACGACTATTCTTTTTATTCGGGGCTGACAAAAGAACAGGCGTATGAAAAATATCTTAAAGAGGTATCCTTGAACATAGCGCTTTGCCACAAGGATTTCGACGTCTACGGGCATCTTGATTACGCAGCAAGGTACGGCAAGTATGACGAGCCCGAAATGGAATGCTCCGACACCCTTGACAGCGTTCTGAGGCTACTCATTGAAAATGGCAAGGGTATTGAAGTGAACACCGCTTCTTTCAGATTGGGGCTTGGTGAGCCACATCCAAACAGAAAAATACTTAAAAGATACAAAGAGCTTGGCGGTGAAATTATAACTCTCGGCTCGGACGCTCACGTTCCCGAGCATCTTGCTTTTTCTTTTAAAGAGGCAGGTGAAATATTAAAGGACACAGGCTTTAAATACTACGCCGTTTACTCCGGCAGAAAGCCTGAATTTATAAAGCTTTAAGGGGCAAAAAATGAAAAAGGAAACAGTTGGTATACTTTACGTACTTATTGCAGGTATCCTTTGGGGGACTATGGGAGTATTTGTTAACTTCTTCGATTCCGAGGGGCTGACCTCTGTTGACATTGCGGGAATAAGACTTATTTGTTCCGCTGTTATTATGGCGGTATACATACTGATAAAGAACCCGAAGCTTTTTGTCATAAAAGTCCGTGACGTATGGTGTTTTTTAGGCAGCGGTCTTGTAAGTCTTATGATATTTACTGTGTGCTACTTTAAAACCATAGTGCTCAGTTCAATGTCGGTAGCTGCGGTGCTTCTCTATACGTCACCCGTTTTTGTTATACTCTTATCTTTTATTTTCTTCAAAGAGAAAATCACCAAAATCAAAGCTCTTTCCTGCATTATTTGTGTTGCGGGATGTGCTTTTGTCACAGGTATAATCGGCAGTAATACAAGTATCCCTCTCAACGCTTTTTTACTTGGCGTTTCCTCAGGAATTGCCTATGCACTTTACAGCATTTTTTCACGCTTTGCTCTTCAAAAGGGATATTCATCCTTGACGATAACCACCTATACTTTTATCTTTGCCACAATCGGACTTATCCCTCTTACTGATTTCCCTGCTATCGGAAAAATAATGTTGCAAAAGCCTGAGCTTGGTGTTATAATGGCAATAACAGGGCTTATTACTGCCGTTCTTCCCTATATTTTCTATACCTCGGGTCTTGAAAGGCTTGAGTCGGGCAAGGCCGCTGTTATTGCCGCTATCGAGCCCGTTGTAGCAACTATTATAGGCGGTATTTTTTTCAAGGACAATCTGTCCCCTCTTCAATATTTCGGGATAATACTCGTAATATTTTCAATAGTGCTGACTAATAAAAAAATAAATAAATCAAAGGAGAAATAACATGAGTCAAATCAAATTTGGCGTTATGTCCACCTATCGCGGAGACTACGCTGACGACAATCTCGAGGAGATGTTTAAAAACGCCGCTTCCCTTGGCGTTAAAAGTATGATGTTCTGTCTTCTTGCCAACGATAAGGTAAGAGACGACCTTATCAATCGTGTTGACGAGGTTAAGGGATATATGAAGAAATATGACGTTGAAATCAACGCTCTTTGGGCTGGCTGGGGTGCACCCTGCTTCTGGAACTTCTATGAGGGGCAGAACACCATTGGTCTCATTCCTCCCGAATACCGTGAGAAGAGACTTCACCTTGTTATGAATGCCTCTGATATCGCTAAGGCTTGGGGAGTTAAGTACATAGTTACTCATTGCGGATATATTCCCGAAAATCCCAACGACCCCGTTTATAACTCATTTATCGCTATGATGAAATATCTTTGCGGTGAACTCAAAGCACGTGACCAGTGGTTCTGCTTTGAAACGGGTCAGGAAACTCCAATTACTATTCTTCGTGCCATTCAGGATATCGGCACGGGTAACGTTGGTGTTAACCTCGATACTGCTAACATCATTCTTTACGGCAAGGCAAATCCCGTTGACGCTATCAAGATTATAGGTGACTACGTTAAGTGTCTTCACCTCAAGGACGGACTCTGGCCCACAGACGGCAGAAGCCTTGGTAAGATGGTTCAGATAGGTCAGGGAGAGGTTGACTTCCCTGCCGTTGTTAAGGGACTTCACGACCATGGATACAGAGGACATTTCACCATTGAGCGTGAAATTCAAGAAGGCAGTGAAAGAAACAAGGATATCATTGATGCAAGAGATATGATTATGGACCTTACCTCAAAGTACGAGTGGGATCCCGAATAATGAAAAAAACAAAGCCGACTCATTGGAGTCGGCTTCTCTTTTATAAATTCTTTACAAGTGTTACTGCTTCCTTAACGATTTCGGTTATTTTATCGAAATCGTTATTTTCTATAAGGTCGCTTGGTGTAAGCCAGCTTCCGCCGCAGCATATAACCGATTTACAAGAAAGGTAGCTACCGATATTTTCGGGGGAAATTCCGCCTGTGGGCATAATCTTTATCATGCCGTAGGGAGCGCTGACTGCCTTTATCATTTTAACTCCGCCTGCCGCTTCTGCAGGGAAAAACTTAAGAGTAGTAAGTCCAATGCTGAGGGCGGCTTCTATTTCTGTGGGAGTGCATACGCCCGGAATCATGGGAACGCCTCTTTTCAAGCTATGCTCTACTACTTCTCTGTTAAAGCCGGGAGCAACAAGGAATTTGGCACCTGCGTCTATCGCTTCGTCTGCCTGCTCTACGGTGAGTACCGTTCCTGCACCTACAAGCATTTCGGGATAAGCCTCTGTCATTGCCTTTATACTTTCTGCGGCACCTGCTGTCCTGAATGTTACCTCTGCAGTAGGAAGTCCTCCGTCAACAAGCGCCTTTGCAAGAGCAACTGCCTTTGAAGGATCTTTTATAGTTACAACGGGAATAACCTTATATTCACTGAGCTTGGAAGTAATGTCCATTTCTATCTCCTTATCTTACAACTCTACCTGAGCCGTCTCCGCCTGCAAGCTGATTTACCTCTGCGACGCTTACAAGATTAAAGTCACCTTCAATTGAATGCTTAAGACAGCTTGCGGCTACTGCAAATTCGATTATATCCTGACTCTTCATTTCGCTGAGGGTTGCGTAAATAAGACCTGCGCCGAAGCTGTCACCGCCGCCAACTCTGTCGACTATGTGCATACGGTAGGATTTAGAGAAATAGTATTCTCCGCTCTCATAGAGCATTGCAGCCCAATCGTTATCGTTTGCACTGATAGACGAACGAAGTGTGATAGCAACCTTCTTAAAGCCGAAGCGGTCTGCAAGCTGTTTTGCTACGTCCTTGTAGCCTTCTTCGCTGATTTTACCGCCTGTAATATTAGTATTTGCGGCGTGTATGCCAAATACGTCGCCTGCGTCTTCTTCGTTGGCAATGCAGACGTCAACGTATTCCATAAGACCTGCCATTACCTGACCTGCTTTTTCTCTTGTCCAGAGCTTTTTACGGTAGTTTAAGTCGCAAGAAACGGTAAGTCCTTGCTTCTTAGCCTCTTTACAAGCTTCAAGGCAGATATCTGCAACGTTGTCTCCGAGAGCAGGAGTTATGCCCGTAAAATGGAACCAATCAGCACCCTCGAAAATTTCTTTCCAATCAAAGTCAGATAACTTAGCCTCGGAAATAGAGGAATGTGCTCTGTCGTAAATGACTTTAGAGGGGCGCTGACTTGCACCCTTTTCGAGGAAGTAAATTCCCACTCTGTCTCCCCCTCTTACGATAGAAGAGGTATCTACACCGAATTTTCTGAGAGAATTAACTGCGCACTGACCTATATCGTGGGTGGGAAGCTTGGTAACGAAAGCAGCATCCATTCCGTAGTTGGAAAGAGAAACGGCAACGTTAGCCTCTCCTCCGCCGAAGGTAGCACCAAGTGTATCCGCCTGAACAAATCTCATGTAGCCCTCGGGGGCAAGGCGAAGCATAATTTCGCCAAAGGTTACAATTCTTTTCATGGTATTCTCCTAAAATATATATTTTAAATTATATTACCAAAAAATAACAAAAAGTCAATGGATTACCTCAACAAAGAGCAATTATTTAAAAGAAAGAGCAATATTTTCAAAAAAGTTTAATATTGCAAATTACTTTGAACTGTGCTATAATACCGAGGACTTATAAAAAAGAGGTATTTTATGAATAAAGCAAAAGGAAGTATATTTCTGCTCATTGCCGCACTGATTTGGGGTACGGCTTTCGTTGCGCAATCGGTTGGACTGAGCAATATAGGGAATTTTACGTTTAATGCAATAAGAAACTACATAGGAGCCCTTACTCTTCTCCCTGTTATCTTTATAATGAGTAAAGCAAAAAAAGAAGAAAAGTCCGTAGCAAAATACGGCAACAAAACTCTTATCATAGGCGGTATTGCTTGCGGATGCGCTCTTGCTATTGCATCTTCCTTTCAACAGATGGGAATCGCCGCAGGGGCAGAACCCGGTAAGGCAGGATTTATCACTGCTCTCTACATCATTTTTGTGCCGCTCGTTGGGCTTTTTACAAAGAAAAAGCCGCGTGCCACAATATGGCTTGCCGTTCTTCTTGCCGTTATAGGAATGTATCTCTTATGTGTCAAGGAAAATTTCACCCTCGAAATGGCAGACGTCTATCTTTTATGCGGAGCTTTTTCATTCACCTTTCATATACTCACCGTTGACAAGTTCTCCCCTCTCGTTGACTGTGTTAAGCTGTCCTGCATCCAATTCTTCGTTTGCGGAACGCTGTGTATGATTTGCATGTTCTTATTTGAGGAGCCAACCCTTGCCACAATAAAGCTTGCTGCCGTTCCTATTCTTTACACGGGTATTATGTCGTCGGGTGTAGCGTATACCCTTCAGGTAGTGGGACAGAAATCCACACCGCCCACGCTTGCAACTCTTATTATGAGTCTTGAGTCGGTTTTTGCGGCTCTTGCAGGTTGGATAATTCTGCACCAAGCGATGTCACTACAAGAGCTTATCGGCTCAGCTCTTGTATTTGCAGGAATTATTATTGCGCAGGTTTTTTGATTTACAATTTGTCTATTGACTTTTTCGGATATATTACTGTATAATAAATACATAATTGTTATTTGGAGGAAAATTAAATGTTCAATATTCTTGAAGCAGCAGCTCAAACAGGCGCCGCAGGAGGCGGAATGTCAATGATCATCATGATGGTAGTTCTCTTCGTAGTGATGTACTTCTTCATGATAAGACCCCAGAAAAAGCAGGAAAGAGAAATCGCCAATATGCGAAACAGCATTATGATTGGTGATGAAATCTGCACAAACGGCGGTATTATCGGCAGAGTATGCAGTATCAAAGAGGATATACTCACTCTTGAAATCAACAAAGACAGAACAAAAATGAAGATTTACCGTTGGGCGGTCAGAGAAATCGTTAATCCTATGCCCCGCCCTGAAGCACCCGTTCAGGAAAAGAAAGCAGACAAAAAGGCTAAGGAAGAAGAAAAGCCCGAGGTTAAATAATAATCATCAAAAGGAATGCCCTTTGGCATTCCTTTTATATATTCTTTTTTATTTGTGCAAGTGCTCCCTTTTCAAGTCTTGACACCTGTGCCTGACTTATACCCACTTCCTCTGCTACCTCCATCTGTGTCTTTCCCATAAAAAAGCGCATATTTATAATTTTGCTCTCTCTATCGGAGAGCTTTTTCATAGCCTCGGATATAGCAATGCTTTCTGTCCACATAGCATCATTGTTCTTATTGTCACACACCTGATCCATTATATAAATTGAATCGCCGTTATCGGAATAGACGGGCTCATACAATGACACAGGAGCAACAACTGCGTCAAGAGCATCGGAAATCATTTTCTCAGTGTACTTTATAGGCTCGGTTTCAATGCCTTCAAGTCTCTTTTTCTCTTCGGCGTCCTCCTTTGCCTTTCTGTTTACTTCTGCTGTTATTTCTTCAAGGGTGGCTTCGCGGGACAGCTTTGCTCCAAGCTTTTCCTTTGCAGACAAGGCTTTATAAGCAGTATCCCGTACCGAACGGCTTACTCTTATCATATTGTTGTCTCTGAGATAGCGTCTTATTTCACCAATTATCATCGGAATGAACGTCAAAAGTCGAAAACACACTTATTGACAGTATTCTAAAAAAGTGATATTATAGACAAAATGAGGTGCTTTATGAATAACAAAAAAAGCTCCCTTATGGTGCAGGGTGCTATTCTTGCATTTGCGGGGATTATTACAAAAATAATTGGTTTTGTTTACAGAATACCAATGGCTAATATGCTGGGAGAACAAGGCAACGGTATTTACTCGGTAGCTTTTGGAATTTACAACGTGGCTTTAACTCTCTCGTCCTATTCTTTGCCCTTGGCACTTTCAAAGCTTACGTCCGAGAGGCTTGCGAAAAACTGCTCAAAAAACGCTTATCTTCTTTTTAAGAGAGCGCTAATCTTTGCTGTTATTGCGGGACTTTGTGCCTTCTGTGTTCTCTTCTTCGGTGCGGAATGGCTTGAAGCGCTATACGGAAGAGCGGGTCTTACTCATCCCTTGAAGGTTCTTGCTCCCACCACTTTTATCGTTGCTCTTCTCGGTGTTTTCAGAGGGTACTTTCAAGGTCACTCAAATATGGTGCCCACAGCCTTGTCGCAGATTGTTGAACAAATAATAAATGCAGTTGTAAGCGTTCTTGCCACATGGCTCTTCATGAAGAGTTTTTCGTCATCGGCAATGGGGGCGGCAGGTGCAACGCTGGGAACTCTTGCAGGTGCCTTTGGTGCGCTTGTTATGCTTTCCCTTTTCTTCATGTCAAGACTTTCGTATATCAAAGCATCAGTAAAAAAAGATTACGCCGCGCCCGAAAAAAAAGCGTACTCCTATAAGGAAATTATTCTTACAATGATTCCCATTATTCTCAGCCAGACGGCTTTTCAGATAAGCTTTACCGTTGATGATTTAATATTCGGCAACGTTATGGCTGCTAAGGGCTTTTCGGATGAGGTTATTTCATCCTTACAGGGTGTATTTAACACGCAATATTCAGGGCTTGTGAATTTACCTATCGCGATAGTGACCGCCTTGGCAGCATCGGCGCTTCCCGAAATCGCCCGTCTTTTCACCAAAGGAGAGCATGCTGAAATGAACTCTAAAACAAGTTCTGTTATAAAGCTTGCTATGGCAGTAACATTGCCTTCGGCGGTTGGGCTGACGGTACTTGCGCGTCCCATTATGACCCTTCTTTTTCCAAGCCTTGTCACTTACAGAGAGACCGCTATAAGGCTTATGGCATTCGGGTCGATAGGATGTGTGGTCTATTCCCTTTCCATTATCACAACGTCGGTATTGCAAGGTAACGGAAAAATGAAAGAACCCGTCATAAACGCTCTTATATCATTTCTTTTCCATACTGCTTTGATTTACGTGCTGTTGAAATTCACCGACCTTGGTGTGTATGCAAGGCTTATTGCAGACATCGCCTTCCCTATCGTTATTGCTTTACTTAACTGTGCTTGCCTCAAAGAAAGAACGGGTTATAAGCTTAAATTCAAAGAGACATTCTTTAAGCCTATCCTGATATCTCTTTTTATGGGTATTGTCACTTATGCGCTTTACTTTATAGTAAATATGCTGTCAAAGAGCATTCTTATTTCACTTATATTTTCTCTTCCCTTTGCCGTTTTGGTTTATGGGGTGCTCATTCTCACGTCAGAGTATTTCGGTGACGGAGAACTGACAGAACTACCCATGGGCAGAACACTTCTCAGGATAAAGAAAAAAATCAAGAGATAAAACGGCGAAAATTTATATACTTTCCTAATTAGATAAAAATAACGTCTTGCTCTCGCAAGACGTTGTTTTTTTAGTGGAAGTCTGTCCAAAGGTCCTCTTCAACCTCGGGTGTTGTTGGTGTTGTAGGAACTGTTGGAGTTGTGGGAGTTGAAGGAATTTCGCTTTCGGTTTTTACAGAAGAGGTTTCAGAACTCTTTGTAATTTTTGAAATCTTGGAGGTGCTTGATGCGGTTACCGTGGTATTATCTGCAACAAGTACCATTTCACTCGCTTCTCCGTCGAAGGATACGTTGCCCGAGCATCTGATAACAAGTCTGCCGTTAATCTTAACGTTCTTCATAGAAGCAAGAGCTTTCATTCCGTCACCGATAATAACGTCGCCGTTAACAGTAAGGTTTTCAATCTTGGTCATGGAATTATCTCTTATAATTACGTTTCCGTTAACAACGCCGAGAGCACTGAGTTCAGATGAACTGTCTACGTATGCTTTATTGAGGTTATACATTACCTGAGCAAATTCTGCTCTTGTGATGCTTGAAAGAGGATTGAGCATTCCGTTACTGCCTGCAACGTAGCCTGCCTTAACAAGTGCTGCAAGCTCAGGCTTTGCCCAAGAGGCAATTTTGTCGGCGTCCTTAAATTTGGAAAGAGAGGTATAATCGCTTGTAGTGAGGTTATACGCACGGGCAAGCACAACGAAGGCTTCCTGTCTTGTAATATTAGCATCGGGGTTCATTTTTCCTGCGCCGTCGCCTCTAAAAATATTCATTTTAAAGGCAATCGCCATATTATTGTAATACCAAGCATTTTTGGGAACGTCGGTAAAGGATGAAATATCTGCACTTTCTGTGGCACCGAGAGCTCGAACAAGGATAGTAGCCATCTGTGCACGAGTGAGGTTATTTTTGGGAAGAAGCTTATTATCAGTACCTTGTAAAAGACCGTTATCAACAGCACTTTGAAGAGCGGCGGTTGACCAGTCGTTCGGCATATCGTCAAATGCAAGTGCCGTAACCGATACGAAGCTTAAAGCCAATATAAAAATCAACGTTAATAGAAGTTTTTTCAAATTAAAATCCTCACTTTCGCTTAGTAAACATAGTTTAACACAAATAAAGTTAAGAGTCAAGAGGATAATCACAAATACTACCTTATCTACCGGACTGTTTTCTTTACGCCTTCTGCCCTCTCAGGGTTCAAATCCCTTCGATTATCTACGTATTTTAATCGACGGCTTTGCCGTTGTATATCATCAATTCCGTAAGGAATTGCATATCATCAAGACGAAGTCTTGTATATCATCATTGCGAAAGGAAATACAGCCTACGGCTGATGATATACACCTTCGGTGATGAGATACACGCTAACGCGTGATGATATACCATTGCTTTCGCAATGGATAAAAAAATTCGACAAGTAGAAACTTGTCGAATTTTTTGGCGGAAAGGGCGGGATTCGAACCCGCGGTCGGGGTTAACCGAACACACGATTTCCAGTCGTGCGCCTTAGACCAGCTCAGCCACCTTTCCATAGCTTCACGCTGTGACCCATAGATTATATCAAAAAAGATAAAAATTGTCAATATCTTTTTTGAATTTTTTTATTAATCCAAAAAAAGCAAAGTTTTTGTGTTTTTGAAAGGAAAAAAACTTTTTACCTTTTTGTGAAAGTTTCACATAACTTTTCAAAATCTCTTCATTAAAGTGTCAAATCCGTCTTGACTTTTAATTTATAAAAATATACAATTATTATGCAAATATTATATTTTTAGGAGACATGCTATATGAAAAAAACTTTTAAACTTCTTCTATGCGTGTCGGTACTTACTCTTCTCTTTTCGGCAATTGTAAATGCTGAAACGGTAAAGTTTGAAGAGGACTACGTTACCGGCGACGAAATAGTTGTTGCAAGTTTCAACGGCGTCAAGCCTTTTATTGCAAATCTTGCCAATCCCGAGCCTCTTGAAGATGCTTGCTATTGGCTGAGTGAAATAGCTGATGCTTACAATATCAAATACGTGAGCTTTGTAGGTAAAACTTCTTCGCCTACAACTGAAATGTGGTCCAAATACCAAGATACCACAAAAGCAATAGCTGCTAACGAGGTTGACCAACCGAGAATTGACGAGTTTGAAAAGTTAAAGTCCGTATCGAAAATTCTTCAAAGAGTAAAGATACCTTACGGTGTTTCGCTTCATACCGAGGACTATTTCGGCAAAGGACTGAGCAGAAGAAACCACGTTGACACAGTGTTTACTATCGACGATTTCACAGGACGCTCGGATTGCCGTGTCGAATTTCTCGACATTAATAACTTTGCGGTTATTGTTGAGGAAGGCGACCAGAAGTATATAATATATCAGCTTGAGGCTTATCCCCGTTTGGCTGTTATTAACTGGTTTAACGGGCTCAATGCTCTCCATCAGGATAAGCGTGCCATCGTATACACCACCTCCTTTGCTTCTGCAAAGGGCGACCTTTACACACAGTACGACCCAACCAAGTACACTTATTTCACAGCTCCCAGCCGCGGAACTATGACACTTACAACCAATATGGTTTCAGACGGCAGACCTTTCGAGGGCGAGCAGATATGGAAGCAGGCGCTCGGAAAATGGAACAACGTTCTCGTAATAGTTTCATCCAATGCCGACGTTAAAAAGAATATTGTTACTACTAAGCTTGAAAACGAAAACGGATACGAAGCAGTTTCGATTGTTGCAAATCTTGCTGACGGCTACGGCTCGATTGGTGCTTATCCCCTTTTCATCAAGCTTTCAGAGGACCACAAAAACATCGACATCAGATATGCAGTTCCTTACTTTGAAAAGGAAGGCGGATACGTTGCAGAGTCGGTTACTACTATTGAAATAAAAAAACTCGCTCCCCTTGCCGAATCCGATCCCGTTCAAGACCTTGAAAAGATCGAGCCACAGCTCAACGGTGAAAACAAGGCATATATTAAGGGATACGAGGACAGTACCTTCAAGCCCAACGCAAATATGACAAAGGCTGAGGCGTCCGTTATTTTCGCAAGACTCCTTGCAGGCTCCGACGAAATGCCCAAGGGTCTTACAACGAGATTTGTTGACGTTACACCCGACAAGTGGTACTATGACGAAATAGCATATCTTGATACTAACGGATACTATTTCTCTACTGAGGGAGACAAATATAATCCCGACGCTCTTATTACAAGAGGCGAATTTGTTGAGCTTGCTTATTTTGCTTCCAATATAATAAGCACCGAGGACATCAAATTCAAGGACGTTAAGGAAGGCGACAAATATTACGACGCTATTATGGCAGCGGCTTCCACGGGTCTTGTAAACGGTTATAGCGGAAAGCTTTTCAAGCCCGAAGCAAATATCACAAGAGCTGAAGTTGTTACCATTGTTAACAGAATACTTAACCTTACCGCTAACAATAACACGGTAAGTAAAGAAAATACTAAGAGTGTATTCACAGACACCGACGGTCATTGGGCAGAGTATCAGATACTCATGGCGTCCAATGACAACGTAAACTGCGATGCTTTCTATAATATTCCCAACGACCTCTTCACAGAAGATGCAAGCACTATAACCTTCGGCAACTCTCAGCTTGAAATAACAATCAAGAAAAAAGACGGTCAGGTAGAAAAGGCAATATACGTACCTACCGGCGAGAACGTTCTTGCAGTTAGTGCTTCCCCTTGGTTCTCCTACGTTGTTTCAAATAACGGCGCTACTCTTCAGCCCACAAACGTTGAAATAGTTGACGGAAAGCTGAAGTTCAGCTACAAGGGCGGATATACCGCTTACTTTATCATCGAAATGTTTGAGCATCACTTCACTATGGAGCTTGTTTCAAATATTTCATCCGACCTTAAGAGTGTAGTATTTGCTAACATTGACTTTGACTACACTGCATCCCTTACAGACCCCGAAAGCTTCAGAGCTTCAGGCGTATCAATGGATACAAAGGCTGACTGTACATACTGGCCCGGCGGATGGAATTCCATCACAAGAGCACAGGCTTTCTCATCTATCGGCGTTGACCTTATAGGTGCGAAGTTGGGTGTTACCTTCTCTAAAGAAAAGGACCACAGAACCTTCCTTAAGGAAATAACAGACTCTATTGACCGATCCAGAGGTCTCTCATCTACGGCAGGCGGTGCTTATGCACTTGATACCGATGATCTTTTCACAGACTACGTTATCGTATCATCAAGTATAAATGAAGAAAACGCAACAGAACTTGCGAAGCTTGCTAAGGAATATTCTATTGACTTCTTGGATTACCACCAAGGCTACAACACCTTCTATCAGGGTACCTTTAACTTCCAGGGTTCAAAGAATGACAGTGACCCCTACGGCGCTTTCATTGATGCAAAGACCTTCAAGGAAAGAGTTGTTGACAAGGTACACGCAGAAGGCGTAAAAATGGCGCTTCATACCTATTCTTCTACCGTATATCCCGTGGGCTCTGCGGTATACTGGAACGAAAATCCCGAATATCTCTACGATATTGAATACGCAGAAACAACCTACACTTTAAGAGACGACCTCTCAAAATACAAAACCAGTGTAAAGACCTACGAGGATGCAAGCTCCTTTAGCGGTGCGGCAGGCGGCACAAGCTACTATAACGACTACTCCTCTTACATTCTCATTGACTACGAAATAATCAAGGTTACCACAGGTACTACCTCAGGCTTTATCAGATGTCAGAGAGGTCAGCTTGGTACAGAAGCAACAAAGCATGAAGACGGTGCAGAAATCCGTCAGCTTATGACTGGATACGCTTTCTTCCAGCCGATATGCGGTTCAGACCTTTGGTACAGAGTTGCCGACGAAACAGCCAAGGCCTATAACGAAGGTAACTTTGATATGATATACCTTGACGGCTTCGAGTCAATGTATAAATACGTTCCCACAGAGCAGCTCTATTATTACTACGGCGAATTCGTAAGAAGAATTTTTGAGCAGGTAGAAACAGACCCCATAGTAGAATACTCTACAAACGATGAAACGCTGTGGGCGGCGAGAGGACGAGGCGGTGCTATCGACCACGCCAACAGAGCATATAAGGAATTCAAGCAAAACCACTTGGAAGACCACCTTCTTGCTTTTGAACAGCGCTACTATACTGCGACCCTCGGTTGGATGGCTTACGCACCAGACAGAGCGCAAACATACAAGAACACTGTAATAAAGACTCTCTTCCGTGACGATATGGACCATATGGGTTCAATAGGTATAGCAAGAGATTACAGTACTGTTTGTCAGCCCTTCTCTGTTGATGCATTTAAGAACTATCCCATGCTTGCAGAAAACTTCATGTACTACTCTGCATATTCAAGACTCCGTAAGGGCGGATACTTTGCAGAAGAGGTTAAAGACGCTCTCATTGCAAGTGAGTATGAGCACAGACTTATAGAGCAGAATGACGGAACTTACGCATTTGTGGAAATGTACTACAACAAGCACAAGATTCTCGATATGACGGACAAGCTCTTTATAACGGGAACCGGAAATAACCCCTTCCAGTCTCAAACACCTTTCGTAAGAATTGAGCAGAGATATTCTACTCTCAGCGAAAACGAGCTTCTTGTAATTGCGTTTGATGAAAATGCCGAGGTATCAACTCTTGCTGCAAAGCACACTATCCCCGTAACCGACCTTTCAAAGCATCAGGCTATGAAGATAAACGTTTATGGCAACGGTGAAGGAGGAGAAGCAGGACTTCTTATAACAATCCGCGGTAACGGCTCGGGCGGCGGAAGAACAGACTTCTATATTCCCGTCAGCCATAATGGTTGGAGAGAATTTATTCTCATTGATGCCGACAACGACGATTATCCCGGTTCAAACTTTGAAGGAGACCCCAGAGGAAGCCTTTATGCTAATGACAGCGGCTACCGTGCAACCAACGAGCTTGCAACAACCTCAAGTGTTCAGGTCACTGTAAGAGGTAACGTCGAAGGAGTCAAGATTGACGACCTGAGAGCTTACACTATTACAGATGCTTACGTAAAGAATCCTTCAGTTACAATCGGAAATACACAGATAACCTTTAACACCGAGCTTCATTCGGGTGAATACATCGAGTACTACCCTGACTTCGGCAAGGCTTACAGAACCTATTATCCCGAAGTTGCCGACCTCAGACGTGAAGAAGTAAGCTTCACCGGTGATATCACTGTTCCCGCAGGCACATTCACCTACACATATGACGCCGAAGCACAGACCGAGGCTCCCACAAGAGCGCAGGTAGTAATAGGCGTTGCAGGACAGATAATCACTAACCCCGAAGGCTTTACTCCTCCCGAAATTGATATGCCCGAGGGAATACTTGACGTAAAACTCAGATAATTTAAAAATAAATACGTAAACCGAAGTTGATATACTTCGGTTTACGTATTATAAAAACAAATTCAAGGAGAAAATTATGAGCATTTTCAAGGAAACACAAAGCAGTATAATTATAGAAAACACCCAGTTATCCATTGAAATCGCAAAAGATACAGGTAAGGTTGAAAAAGCGGTGTTCGTCCCCGACAACACCGACGTTCTTGAGAGAGAAAAGGCAGTGCCCTCGGATATGGGCTCTCTCAAAATCCCCTATTTTTCATATCTCTACACAAATGATAAAGAGGTAATCATTCCTCCTATTAAGGTCGAAGCAAAGAGTGACGTTCTCACCTTCACTTATGAGAACGGACTCAGCGCTGACATTCTATTTGAAATCCGCGACCACTTCTTCACTGCAGAGCTTATGTCAAGCATTCCCAAGGACGTCAACGGAATTGCTTTCTTCAATATCCGTTTCAGCTACTCCCCTTCCTTTGAGCCCGAAAGCTTCAGAGCGTCGGGTGTGTCAATGGACTCCAAGGTCAACAACTCCTTTATCCCCGGAGGATGGACTCCTGCTCTTTGCGCAGGGGCAAGAACCTCTATCGGTCACGACCTCAAGGGAGCTAAAATGGGCGTTGTTTTTTCTAAAGAGAAGGACCACAGAGCTTTCCTTAAAGAGGTTATGAATGAGGTTGACCCCAAGAGGTCGGTAGTATCCTCACACGGCGGTCCCTTTGCTCTTGACAACGATGATATATTCGGCGACTACGTTATTCTTTTCAATAACATCACTCCCGAAAATGCAGAGGAGACGGCAGAGCTTGCTCTGAAATACTCTCTTGACCAAATAGACATTCATCACGGCCCCGACACGTTTATACAGGGCGACTTCAACTTTGTTTCAGCAGCCACAGAGGAAGAAAAGAAGAACGGCACATTTATCACGGGTGCTATGTTCAAGGAGAGAATTGCGGATAAATTTATCTCCCGCGGATTACAGCTTGGACTTCACACCTATTCTTCCACAATTTCTGCTCAGGCTACCACAATCACCTCTGACCCCAAGTGGCAGGGCGACTTCGTGTTCGTTCCCACAACATACACTCTCAAAGAAGATATAGATGCAAACAGCGACACTATATTTACAAACGAAGATGCCAGTGAATTCAAGGGTGACAAAGACGGTATAACTTATTACACCTTCTATACCGGCTACGTTCTTATAGATGAAGAAATAGTGCACATCCCCGAAGACGGAACCAAGGATGGTATGAAAAATATTATAAGAGGCGCTCTCGGTACTAAAGCGGCGCCTCACAAAAAAGGCGCTTTAATGCGTCAGTTCCAAGGTAAGTACGGCTGTCTTCAGCCCGTACCCGGCACAGAACTCTTTTACCACATTGCACGTCAGACCGCTAAGGCTTACAACGAGGGTGGATTCGAGATGATTTACTTTGACGGTTACGAGTCAATGTATTGGCTTCTCACTCCCGAAAACCGCTATTACTTCTACACCGAATTTGTAAGAGAGGTTCTTATAAACTGTAATAAGAAGCCCATTATTGAATTCTCTACCTTTGACCCCTTCCTTTGGGGTGCGAGAGGAAGAGGAAACGCTATCGACCATGCAAGACGCTCTTATAAAAAGTTTAAGAAGATGCACTTCGACAGAGGTATGAGGCAAAAGACCTTCTACTACACTGCAACTCTTGGTTGGATGGACTATGCTCCCGACTATCTGTACGAGCTTAAGAATACTGTCAACAAATCTATATTCCGCGATGACCTTGACCATATGGGAACTCTTGGAATTCAGTCGGATTTTTCTACTGTTTGTATGCCCTTCTCCATTCCCCATTTTGACCCCAAATATAGGATAGGCGAAAACTTCATGTACTACGGCGTTTATTCAAGACTCCGTAAGGCAAGGTACTTCTCGGAAGAAATAAAGAAGGCTCTCAGCACAAGTCAGTATGAGCACAAGGCAGTAAAGTGCAGTGACGGAAGCTGGGGTATGCAGGAAATGGTTTATGCTCAGAATAAGGTACACGGCTCTCTTGATGACAGCTATGCAACAGGAAAAGCACATAACCCCTTTGAAGAGCAAACGCCTTACATCAGAATTGAAGAGAGATACTCTGCTATATCTGAGGACGAAAAGACAGTATTTACCTTTGACAGTAAAAATCCCGCCGACCTTGTAGGCGTACACGAATATCCCGAAACCGATATATCGGGATACAGAGCTCTTAAAATTAACGTTAAAGGTAACGGCTCGAAGGATGGAGCGGTGCTTCTGAAAATCGAAGGCAAGGGTAATGCAAGCGGTTGGACAGAGTTCCTTCTCCCCCTCTCTCACACGGGTAATAAGGAATTTATACTTATCGACACAGACAACGCCGACTATGACGGATACGACTTTCCTATAGGCGGTTACGCTGTACACGGTGAGCTTTACCGTTGGTTTACAAACCTTGCAAGACTCACATCCGTTACTGTGAGCGTAACCGGTAACACTGAAGGTGCTGAAATAGGTGAGATAGTTGCTTGCAAGCTTGTTAATGCTCCCGTTAAAAATCCCACGGTTACTGTTGGTGACAAGAGCATTACCTTCAACACCGAAATCGCATCGGGCGAATACATTGAATATTACCCCGACAAAAACAAGGCATACCTTTACAGCTATGAAAAGTTCTACGAGGGTGCTGACAGCGCTGATAACTCACAGGATGCTATCAAGCACGCAGGATACGTTGATGACAATGCAAGTAAGTGGGTAAAGGATATTGCTCACACCTCTGAAATCACATTTGACGGAAAGGTAACAATTCCCAAGGGTGAATACTCCTTCAAATACGATGCAGACGCTCTTACAAATGCACCTACACGTGCTCTTGTAAAAATTGGTATGGCAGGAAATATTCTTAAAAATCCCGAGGGCTTCAAGGCACCCGAGGTTGACATGCCCGAGGATATACTCGACGTTATAATTAAATAAGTTATCAAAAGGCTTTCTTCATGAAAGCCTTTTTCTTATTGGGATTTTTCACATGACAATATTTTTAAAGAAATATACAAGATTTGACTTGCAAAATTTTCGCTTTTTTCTTAATATAAAATCAAGCAAGTATATCGTTCAGAACCATCTTGACAAAGGAGTATCCAGATGAAAAAAATTTTGAGTGTCTTATTCTCCCTTATTACGTTAGTTACTGCAATCAACCTTTCAGTTTTTGCAGGAACTGTGTTCTTTGAAGAGGACTACGCTGGAGAAAACGACATTGTTCTTGCCTCACTTAACGGTACCAAGCCATTTTTAGGTGATGCCGCCAACACTATCCCTTTGGAGGTAACCTGCTATTGGCTTTCAGATTACGTTAATACATATAACATAAAATACGTGAGCTTTAACGGAAAGATGTCCTCGGGAGCAAATTACACATATGGTAATTACGTAAGTGCGCTTGGAAAGACAGTAGATGAAATGAACGAGGCTAATGCCGCCGACGAAGAATGGGCTAAAGACTTTAAGGCTTTGAAAAATGCAGGCTCTGTTCTTACAGACGCAGGCCTCCCCTACGGTGTATCAATTCATTTAACCGACTATTATGCAGGCGGATACAACAGAGGAAATATCATTGCAAACGAATTCACTCTTGATGATTTCACGGGCTCTAACCCCAACGTTACTGTTGAGTCATACGATACAAACAGCTTCGCGCTAATTGTCAGCGAGGGTAACACCAAGTACGTAATCTATCAGCTTGAAGCGTATCCGAGAAAAGCGGTAATTAATTGGTTCAATGCTACAAACGAAAAGCATCAGGACAAGAGAGCTTTTGTATTTACCACATCTTTTGTTGACAGAAACGGTGCCATGTTCACTCAGTATGACCCCACCGTTTACGGGTATACCACAGCACCTGTAAAGGGTAACTCCACCATGAACACAAACATGGTATGGTATGACAGTCCCTTTGACGGCGAGCAGATATGGAATCATGCAATATCTAAATTTGACAACGTTGTAATGGTTATGTCGGCAAACGATACTCCCGGTAAGGATATCGTTGTATCGAAGTTCACCAACAGCAACGGCTATGAGGTTGTATCTGTTATAGGAAACCTTATCGACGGCTGGTCAAATGCAGGTGCTTACCCCATTCTTGCTAAGTTTTCTGAAGAAGACAAGACTCTTGACTTAAGATACGCTGTTCCTTTCTATGAGAAAGTAGGCGGATACGTTGAAGAGTCCCACGTTGTTGTTGAGCTTAAAAAGCTTGCTCCTTTACCTGAGCCCGACCCGTTTACGTCCCTTCCCAAAATCACGGCTCAGCTCAACGGAGAAAACAAGGCGTACGTCAACGGATACGAAGAAAATCTCTTCAAGCCCAACGCCAATATGACAAAGGCAGAGGCTTCTGCTATTTTCGCAAGACTTTTATTAGGGTCAGACGAAATTCCCACAGATAATACCACAAGATTTTCTGACGTCAGCAAAGAAAAGTGGTACTATGATGAAATTGCTTATCTTGACACTTTAGGCTTTTATTATACAAATACATCCGACAAGTATTTCCCTGATGCCCCCATAACAAGAGGAGAGTTTGTTGAGCTTGCTTATTTTACTTCCAATCTTTCGGGAAGCGAAAAAATTCAATTTACCGACGTACCTCTTGACCACAAGTATTATGATGCTATAATATCAAGCGCGGCATCAGGACTTGTTAACGGTTATGAAGACAAAACCTTCAAGCCCGATGCTACGATTACAAGAGCTGAGGTTGTAACTGTCATAAACAGACTTCTTTCGCTTACGGTAAGCGAATACACGGTTAAAAAAGATACGCTTGAAAACGTGTTCTCAGATATAGGAGGGCATTGGGCAGAGTACAATATTCTTATGGCATCCAACGACAAGGTGCACGGAGAATCCTTCTACTCTATCTCCCCCGACACCTTTAACGAAACCGCTACCTCTATTTCTTTTGAAACAAAGCAGATAAAAGTAAGCATCAACAAGAAAAACGGCAAGGTAGAAAAGGTTACCTATCTCCCCACCGGTGAAAACGTTTTTGCCATTTCTGCTTCCCAATGGTTTACTTATCTGAAAACAACTACCGGTGCAACTCTTGAGCCTACAAAGGTTGAGCTCATCGACGGCAGAATCAAGTTCACCTACAAGAGCGGTGTAGCTGCCGCATTTATAATCGAGACCTTTGACAATTACTTTACGGTTGAGCTTGATACAAACGTTCCCAAGAATATATCAAGTATTACTTTTGCGAACATTGACTTCAATCATTCTTATTCAGAGGATGATAACTCTTTCAGGTCATCTGTTGTTTCAATGGACACAAAGGCAAATCCCGACTATCATGCGGGCGGCGCTAACTCCATCGTTAGTGCAAGCGCTAACACCTCCATCGGTGTTGACCTTATCGGTGCAAAGGCGGGCATAGTATTTTCTCTTGCAAAAGACCACAGAGAGCATCTTAAGGAGCTTTGTCTTTCAATAGACCCGTCGAGAGGTGTTACCTCCGACCACGGCGGTGCATTTACCTATGACGAAGGCAACGAAAACCTCTTCGGTGACTACGTTATCGTTTCTTCGGGCATTACTCCCGAGACTGCAACGGACGTTGCAAAGCTTGCAAAGGAATACTCCATTGACCAGCTTGACATACATCAGGGCTCGCACACTTTCTCTAACGGTGACTTCAACTTTACAAGCGCCGCAACAGAAGAAGAAAAGGCTGACAACACTTATATAAGTGCAGAAATATTCAGGGAAAGAATAGGAGACAAGATACTTGCCGAGGGAGTTGAGATGGGTCTGCATACGTACGCCTTCCTCATTGACCCAAAAGCAAGCTCAATTCTCACCAACCCCGAATATCAGAAGCAGTTAGCTCACAACGAGGAAACCTGGACAGTAAGAGGAAATACTTCTAAGTTCAAGACCAGCATCAAGACCCATGAGGACGTATCCGGCTTTTGGAACAGCACGGCACTTCCTTGGGATAACAAAAACACAAGATACATTCTTATTGACGAAGAGATTATTCTTGTTGAAAAAGGCACGACCTCAGGCTTTATAAACGTCAAGAGAGGTCAGCTTGGCACAAAGGCTGCCGTTCACAAGGACGGTGCTGAAATCCGCCAGCTTTACGGATATTTCAATCTCTTCTCCCCCATTATCGGCTCAGAGCTTTTCTATCACGTTGCCGACAATATAGCCAAGGCTTATAACGACGGTGGATTTGATATGATTTATCTTGACGGTATAGAATGTCTTCTCAGATACGTATCGAAAGAAACTTCATATTATTATTATGGCGAATTTGTAAGGCGTGTGCTTTCACAGTGCGAAAAGAAGCCTATCATTGAAATGTCGGATAACCCTGCTATCTTTTGGGCATCCCGCGGACGCTCTGGCGCTACCGACTACGCTACAAAGGCTTATAAGGAGCACAAGAAGAGCCACGTTGAAAACAACATTGGATATTTCAAGCGTTATCAGACTGCAACGCTGGGCTGGTACTGCTTCGACCCCGATATTGACGAAAGATACAAAAACACTGTTACAAAGACTGTTTTCAGAGACGACCTTGACTATATGGGCTCACTCGCAATTGCAACAGACTTTTCAATGGTTTGTCAGCCCTTTACGCCGAGTGAGTTCGAGGCGTTCAACAGAATGGCTCAGAACTATGCCTACTACGGAATTTATACAAGACTTCGTAAGGCAGACTACTTCTCGGAAGAAGTAAAAGAAGAAATTCTAAACGGCAAGTATGAATACAAGGTATTCAAGCAGGACGACGGAAGCTGGGCGTTCAGAGAAATGTACTATACCTCAAACAGAGTATATGATACTCTTGATTCCCTCTTTACAACAGGTGAAGGCAACAACCCCTTCTCGGCTCAGACTCCCTTTGTAAGAATTGAACAAAGATATTCTACTCTCGGCGAAAACGAAATAGTAGTTCTTACCCTTGATGAAAACGCAAATATCAAGAGCACGGCGTCAGTAAACAACTTCTCGCAGATTAATCTTACAAAAAACACTGCGCTCAAGGTGAAGGTTTACGGTAACGGCGATAAGTCGGGTGCGCTCCTTCTTTCCATGTACTGCGCTACTGACTCAGGAAGAACCGACTATCTTATCCCCACCTCTCACGAGGGCTGGAGAGAATTTATTCTCATTGATGCCGACAACTCCGACTACGACTATACGTTCAGCGGTATAACCAACAATATGCACACCTTTGCAAACTACCGCTACAATCCCGACCTTAAGACAATAAACAGAATGACTATAACTCCTACGGGTAACACGTCGGGTGTCAAGATGGACGATATAAGAGCGTACACGGCGGTGGATGCACCTGCGAAAAATCCGACAGTCACCATCGGCAAGACAACTATCACATTTGAAGCTGAAATACATTCTGGTGAATACATTGAATTCTATCCCGAAACAGGCAAGGCTTATCTCAACTACTACACCTCAACCTACAACGAAGAAACAGGGGCGTGGATAGGCGACGAGCCTCATACGAAGGAAATAAACTACACGGGAAGCTTGTCGGTTCCCAGCGGAAGCTTCACCTATAAGTATTCAGCCGAGTCCTTAAGCGACGCTCCTCTGAGAGCTCTTGTAAAAATAGGACTTCAAGGAAAGATTATTGCAAATCCTGCCGACTGGGCTGCTCCCGAGGTTTACATCCCCGAAGGTATCAGTGACATCCATTTGAGTTAAAATTCAAGAAAAACTCCCTGCCAAAAAACGGAGGGGAGTTTTTTCGTGTAGTAATAAAAACGGCAGTGCATAAAAAAAATAATTATTTTTGTGAAAGTTATACATAAAATTTCAAAAATGTGTTCTTAATTTTAGAAAGGCGTATTGACTTTTTGCGTTTTAAACGGTAAAATAATTTGGGATAAAAAATTATTTTAAGGAGAATTAACAGATGAAAAAACTACTTGCAACATTTTTATCCGTTTTGACTCTCATTTCTCTTCTGTCGGTTATGTCCCTTGCCGGCAACGTACCCTTTGAAGAGGATTACGTGAGTGGAAACGAAATCGTTCTCGCAAGCTTTAACGGCGTTCAGCCCTTCTTAAAGAAGCTCAACAACGTAGAAGCACTTGAGGACGCTTGCTACTGGATTACAGACTACGCTGAGGCTTATAACATTAAGTACGTAAGCTTTAACGGAAGAATGTCATCCGGTTCAACTGACACATATTACTCTGTCGTTACAGTAGGTAAAAAGACTCAAGACGATCTTTACAAACTTAACGATACAGATAAGCCTTGGCTCAAGGAGTTCAATGCTCTCAAATCCACAGGCTCAATTCTCACCGATATGGAAATCCCCTACGGTGTTTCAATAGGCCGTGATGACTACTATTCCCACGGCTTTGACAGACGCAACCACATCTTAAATCAGTTTACTTCTGAAGATTTTACAGGCGGCTCACCTAACATTGAAGTTGCTTCCTACGACTCCAATACATTTGCCGTTTTCGTAGAAGAGGGTGACCAGACTTATATCATTTATCAGCTCGAAGCGTTCCCCAGACTTGCAGTTATGAACTGGTTCAAGCAGATGAACGAAGCTAACCTCGATAAGAGAGCTTTTGTATTTACAACGTCTTTCCTTGATAAAGACGGAGAAATGTACACCCAGTACGATGCAAGCAAGTATACCTATGGTACTGCTCCCGGCGGTGAAAGAGGTAACTCCACCATGAACACAAACATGGTTTGGTCAGGTAACCCCTTCGACGGTACATCTATCTGGAACTATGCTCTTTCTCAGTATGACAATATCGTTATGGTTATGTCGGCTAACGCTACTGTTGGTAAAGAAATCAAGACAAAGACTCTTACTAACGTAAACGGATATGAGACTGTAGCGGTTGTTGCAAACCTCATTAGCGGCTATGGTGATAACGGCGGCGCTTACCCCGTTCTTATCAAGTTCTCTGAAGAAGAAAAGACTCTCGACCTCAGATATGCAGTTCCCTATGACAATATGGTTGGTTCATACGTTGAAGAGTCTCAGGTTACAATCAAGTTCAAGAAGCTTGCAGACCTTCCCGACCCCGACCCCGTTACACTTCTTCCCAAGGCTCCCGCACAGGTAAACGGCGACAACTCCGCTTACATCAACGGATATGAAGGTAACGTGTTCAAGCCCAATGCTAACATGACAAAGGCAGAAGCTTGTGCAATATTCGCAAGACTTCTCGCAGGCTCTCAGGACATTCCTCAGGGTTACACAACAAAGTTCACAGACGTTACTGCTGACAAGTGGTACTATGACGAAATCGCTTATCTTGATGCAATGGGCTACTTCTTCACAACTGAAGGAGACAAATACTACCCCGACAACAAGATAACAAGAGCTGAGTTCGTTGAGCTTGCTTATTTCGCATCCGAGCTTGCAGCAACCGAGAACATCAAGTTCACTGACGTTCCCGAAGACCACAAGTACTATGATGCAATAATGGCAGGCGCTGCTGCAGGACTTGTTAACGGTTATGCTGACAAGACCTTCAAGCCTGATGCCACTATTACAAGAGCAGAGGTTGTAACTGTTATCAACAGACTTCTCTCTCTCCTTGCAACAGACGAGACAGTAAGTAAGGATCATCTTGAAACTATATTCACCGACATCGAGGGACATTGGGCTGAGTATCAGATACTTATAGCTTCCAACAACGACGTTCACGGTGAAGCGTTCTACAAGATTGACCCCTCAATCTTCACAGAAACCGCTACTTCAATTTCATTTGAAAACAAGCATATCAGAGTTAAGCTCTCCAAGAAGAACGGTAAGGTAGAGGAAGTTATTTATCTTCCTACCGGCGAAGATGTTTTCGCAACATCTGCAACACCTTGGTTCTCTTACGCAACGTCTGCCAGCGGTGCAATTCTCGACCCCACCAAGCTTGAGCTTGTTGACGGAAGACTTAAGTTCACCTACAAGGGCGGTACAGTTGCTTACTACATTGTTGAAGCTTTTGATAACTTCTTTACTGTACAGCTTGACTCCAACCTTCCTAAGTCCCTTCAGGGCGCAACCTTCGGATACATTGATTTTGATTACACTGCATCCGAAACTCCCGGCACCTTCAGGGCATCCAACGTAAACATGGATACACGAGTTCTTCACAAGGCTACTCCCGGCGGTTACACATCACTTGTCGGCGGAAGCACAAGAACAGACCTCGGCGTTGACACCATGGGTGCGAAGATGGCTATTGCCTTCTCACTTATGGAAGAGCACAGAGAAATACTTAAGGAAGTAGTTCTTGCAATCGACCCCGAAAAGGGAATTACTTCTACACATGGCGGTCCTTTCACATATGATGAAGAATGCGCTGACCTCTTTGAGGACTACGTTATCATCTCCAGCGGTCTCAACCTTGACACCGCAGTTGAAATTGCTGAAACTGCACACAAATATTCGTTCAATCAAATAGACATGCACCAGGGTTCAATCTTTACTCAGGGTGACTTCAACTTCCGTTCTGCAAGAACCGCTGAGGAAACAGAGAACGGTACCTTCGTTACCGCAGCAACCTTCAAGGAAAGAATAGCTGACCCTATGCACGAAGCAGGAGTACAGATAGGTCTTCACACATACTCTTCACTTGTTGCAAGCTCAGCCACAAGTATTCTTTCAAATCCCAAGTGGCAGCAGCAGTTACAGTATGCTGAAACATATACTCTCCGTGGAGATATGTCCAAGTTTAGAACTAACATTAAGACTGTTGAAGATGCATCAGGCTTTGTAGGACGCGGTCTTCCCTACTCCGGCGAGCCCATGACAAGCTACGTTCTTATTGATGAAGAAATCATCTACGTTTCCAAGGGTACAACCTCAGGCTTTATCAACATCAGACGAGGACAGTTCGGCACAGAAGCCGCTAAGCACGAGGACGGCGCTGAAATCCGTCACCTTCAGGGATACTACGGAATGTTCCAGCCTCAGAGCGGCTCAGAGCTCTTCTGGCATATAGCTGATAACACAGCTAAGGCATTCAACGAAGGCGGATTCGACAACATCTACCTTGACGGTCTTGAGTCCTTTACAAGATTCAACGACACTAACGTTAACTACTACTATTATGCCGAATTCTACCGCAGAGTTGTTTCTCAGTGTATCAAGGATCCCCTTATCGAGGACTCAGCAGGAACAACCGTTGCATGGGCAGCAAGAGGACGAGGCGGTGCTACCGACTCGGCTACAAAGGGTATCAAGGCTCATACAACAGGTCAGGTAAACAGTGCTAAGGGCTTTGCTCAGCGTTACTACACAGCAACACTCGGTTGGTTCAACTTCTGTCCCGACGCTGGTCAGGAATACAAGAACACAATTTGGAAATCAATGTTCCGCGACGACCTTGACCATATGGGTTCACTTGCTATCGCATACAACTATTCTAACGTTGATAATAACTTTGCACTTTCAACATATCAGGCAAACACTTCAAGACAGCCCGACAACGTACTTTACTACAGCGTATACTCCAAGCTTCGTAAGGGCAACTACTTCTCAGACGAAGTTAAGGAACAGATTAAGAATGGCAAGTACGAGTACAGAGTATTCGAGCAGGCTGACGGCACATGGGCATTCAGAGAAATGCAGTACGTATACAATAGAGTATACGATATGTTCGATAAGAACTATATCACCGGCGAAGCAACCAACCCCTTCCCCGCCCAGACTCCTTTCGTAAGAATTGAGCAAAGATACTCAACTCTCGGCGAAAATGAAATTCTTGTTATGGAGCTTGACGAAACCAAGGAAGTTTCACAGCTCAAGGGCAACAACAAGTCAATCACTCAGGTTGACCTTTCCAATCATATGGCTCTCAAGGTTAAGGTTTACGGTAACGGAAGTGAAACAGGCGGTGTAATGATTTCTATCACGTCTCCCACAGCTTCCGAAAAGGGACGTACAGACTACTACATTCCTACCTCCCACACAGGCTGGAGAGAGTTCATACTCATCGATGCTGATAATGCAGACCACCCCGGTGCTAATTTCAGCAATCTGAACTACGCATGGAACATCTACGAAACCTACCGTGCAAACCCCTCACGTTCACAGATCAATGCGGTTTCAATCGGTGTTGCAGGTGACGTGGCAGGTGTTAAGATTGACGACATCAAGGCTTACATGGCAGTTGACGCTCCTGCAAAGAATCCCAGCGTTAAGATTGGTTCTACTACAATCACCT
>JAFUKG010000044.1 GCA_017467865.1 Clostridia bacterium | reverse complement strand
TGCCGACAACGACTTTGTAGACCTTAAGGGCGACGAGCTTAAAAAGGCAATTAAGGATAAGATTGCCTCTAAGGACGGCTCAAGCCTTGTAGGAAACATGGCGTCTCAGGGCACAACTCCCAGAAGACTTACCGACCTTATCGGTTCTCTTTGCGACCTGACCTCAGGCTCAGGCGACAAGGGTACTCCATTCGTATATATTCAAGGCTACTTCGATAACTACACCGCAGAGTAAAGTATTTATGAGGGGAAACTTTTTGTAAAAAGCTTTCCCCTCAAACTCCTCTTCAAAAATTTTAAAATTGAGGTAATTTTGCCTTTTATTTTTTTGTTTGATTTATGATATCATGATATCATGATATCATAATTTTTTTATGTTGATAAATTAATAAACAAATGATATAATTAAGAAAAAACTCAGAGGTTAATTTATGGAAATTTCTCCCTTTTTCAAAAGCATAATAGACAGCGACTCAGCCCCCGTAGTTATTTGCGACTTAAATCATACGGTGATTTATATGAATCCTGCATCTATCAAGCGCTATCACACCGACCTTACGGGCAAAAGTCTGAAGGCTTGTCACAACGCACACTCTAATGAAAAAATTGACAAGGTAGTTTCTTGGTTTCAAAAGGACCCTGACAACAACAAGGTTTTCACCTATCACAGTGACAGTGAAAACAAAGACGTTTACATGGTAGCTCTTCGTGACGGTGAAACTCTTATAGGCTATTACGAAAAGCACGAGTCAAGGAATGGCGAAAAGGAAAGACCTTACAACGTTTGAAGGATAGGTGATTATATGTCAAGACCATATATTATTTGTCACATGGTAACCTCTGTTGACGGAAAGGTTACGGGGAAGTTTCTATCCTCTCCCCTTTCCGAAAAAGCCATAGAAATCTACTATGACCTGAACAGAAGTCTGAAATGCGACGGATTTATTTGTGGAAGGGTCACAATGGAGACCTCCTTTACAGGTGGCTTTTACCCCGACCTTTCAGACTATGAAGAAGAGGAAATAAGCGACTTTATTCCAAAGGACACCTCGGATTTTTATGCCGTTGCCTTCGACACTAACGGAAGGCTTGGGTGGAAGGAGAGCCTTATCTCAGACCCTGACGCTGACCCCGGATATGACAAGGCGAGGATAATCGAGGTTCTCAGCGAAAACGTTGAGAGAAAATACCTTGGATACTTAAAAGACAAAAATATCCCCTACATATTTGCAGGGAAAAAGAAAATAGATGTAAATCTTGCACTTACAAAGCTTAAAGAAAAATTCGGAATCAACTTTCTTCTTTTAGAGGGTGGCAGTATAATAAACGGTGCTTTTCAGAAAGCCCAAACAGTTGATGAAATAAGCCTCGTTATCGCTCCCGTTGTGGGCGACAAGGAGGACAAGCCTCTCTTCTTTGACAGTAAAGCGGATGGCTTCGAGCTAACAGAAAGCAAAGCCGTTGACGGTGTTGCTATACTGAGGTACAAGCATGGATAAACTAAAAATAGCACTTCTTCAGATATCCCCCTTGGGAGATACAAGGCTTAATTTGACAAAGGGAATAGAATTCTGCAAAAGGGCAAAGGAAATGGGAGCGGATATTGCTCTTTTCCCCGAAATGTGGAGTAACGGCTACAACATTTATGACAGACCTTTTTCAGATGACGCCATTGACTGTGACGGAGAATTCGTCACAGCTTTCGGAGTTCTTTCAAGGGAGCTTAATATGGCAATAGGGATAACCTTTCTTGAAAAGTACCCGTCAGGTTCCCGCAATTCCATGACCCTTTTCGACAGATTCGGTAAAAAGCTTTTTACTTATGCAAAGGTACACACCTGCGACTTCAGTGTAGAGTGCGCTTTGACGGCAGGTGAGGAATTTTGCGTCAGCGACCTTGATACAAGGCTTGGCAAAATAAAGGTGGGAGCTATGATATGCTATGACAGAGAGTTTCCCGAAAGTGCCAGAATTCTCATGCTTAAAGGAGCAGAACTCATTCTCGTTCCAAACGCTTGCCCTATGGAGATAAACAGACTTTCTCAGCTGAGGGGCAGAGCTTATGAGAATATGTGTGCCATTGCCACATGCAACTACCCTGAAAGCGTCCCCGACTGCAATGGACGTTCAAGCGTTTTTGACGGTGTGGCATATCTTCCCGAGCTTGATGGCTCGAGAGACACCTGCATACTTGAGGCAGATGGAAAAGAGGGAATTTTTGTAGCCGAGCTTGATATAGAAATGCTTCGACTCTACCGTGAAAAAGAGGTACACGGCAACGCATTCAGACGCCCGTCCCTTTACTCTCCCATTACAGAAAATAAAGTAGAATACCCTTTTATAAGACAAAGACAGTTTTAATCAGTTGTGCTTTAAAAGAAAACGTACCTATTTACCTACTATATAAAAATCAGCTATGGAATTAAATCCACAGCTGATTTTTTATTAACTTAATAGGTTGCATCAAAAATTAACTAAACAGAGTGCAAAAACGCCTAATATCAAACCAATTATTTTCTTTGTTGTCATTTTTTCCTTGAACACAAACACAGAACCTATACAAACGAAAATAATCCCCAATCCATTAAACAACGGGAACAAAATAACCGACGGCACGCTTCCCGCCAAACCAGTCATAACTAAGCTAATAGTGCAAAGAGAAACAGAACTGCCTATCGCACACAAGAATAAGCACTTTCTGTCTTTGATCTCAAGTGAATTGTGACGAAGAAAAAAACTCAAAATCAAGAATGCCACAACAAATGAATAAAAGTTATACGCACTCACACTTTGCTCGGGAAAGTAAAGTCCCATCAGTTTTTGAGCAATCATCACTCCACCACTCGCCAGAAAAACAATGATGCCAATAATTATTCCTGCAAGCTCAAAGCTCTTTTTCTCTGTTTTGCTGTCCTTAATCAGAAGGATAGAAACAATAACAAGCAATATTCCAATAAAGGAAATAATGCTAAGCTTTTCTACTCCCCAAAAATGCCCGATTACGCAAGGAATTATCATTCCGGAGGAATGACAAAGCGTCATAAACGCCACAGACGTCTTTTCATATCCCTTTAGAATAATTGTTTTGCTGACCGCATACATCATACCACAAGCAATTCCACATACAACCACTCCCAAACGGAATTTCGGAGAGCTATCAAATATAAAGAATGGCAACAGGCATACCGAGCCAATCAAAAATTTTATACAGTTATAAACGAAATTATATCGGTTGCCATTTCTTGAGGAGATATATTTATCACAAAATGAATTTATTATATAAAGCGGAACACAAGATAAAATAATCAATATTTCTTTAATCATAACGTAATATTCTTTTCGTTTTCAGATTTAGTTGACAAATTAAAAGTTGTAACTTCTTCTTTCCCCTCAATCTCAATATCATAAGTTCCATAAAATCCTCTAAACGTCACGCTTCCGTTGGTATCTGTAACAAGTTCTGTCTCTGTGTGCCACTTCTCTTGTATCAGCTCCTTGATTTTTAAGTAAGCAGGCTTTGGCGAAAGATCGAAGCGAAGAAGTCCACCATAATAATAATTCTCACCAAGACTCATGTCCCCTTGCGACGCCTTAATCTTTTCGGGATCAGGGTCCCAAAAATGTGCGTATCCGTCAACGAGATTCCAATAAACTATCTGCTCGACGTTTGGATGTGAAAACCATATAGAATAAAGCTTTTCAATGATTTCTGCTTGTATTTCCTCGTCTTCCTTCTCCCACGAATAAGCGGGAATGGTGACCTCTGTTATCTGGAGAGGATTACCTAAATTGGAATACAGATCCATATGCTTATATATGTTTTTCGGATTTAGCGTAAATCTTGTTTTTTCGTATTCGATTTCTGATTTATTGAAGAGGTGATACTGCATACCAATGGCATCTATCCTTGCGCCCTTGAGCATATTGGCTTCTATGTACGAATAATACTTATCGGTGGCTCTGCATTTGTCCGCCCAGCAAAGACTTGTATGCTCGTTAATTACAAGCTGATTATTGGGGAAATATTTTTCAGCAAGCTTAAAGCACCACTCAACGAAGTCGGGCTCGTCGTAAAACTTCGTTTTCCCCTTCTCCCATTCCATTTCGTTTGTAACTTCAATGGTGGGTATCTTGTCGGCATAGCGCCGGGATATCTCTGCGTACCGTCTTTCAAGCTCGCATTTTACCTCTTCTACACTTGCATCATATAGCCACTTGGGGAAGAAATTATCGTAGGCAAGTGCATGCTCGCGCGGCTCAATACCATACTTTTCGCAAAACTCGATACAAGAATCGGGAGATGGGCGTCTATACACCTTCGGGCTGTCTTTGGCGTAGCGAGGCTTTCCTTTTTCAGGCTCCAAGGAGTCCCAGTAGAATGGGAGAGTTGCCATATTAAACACATCGGAAAAGTATTTTTTGTAGGCATCATTTTTTTCCGGTGTTTCAAGCTCGTCCAGCATAAAAACATTCGCTCCGAAACGAAACTCATGGCTCTTTTGTGTAATTTTTATTTTTAAATTAGGAACCGGAATGCCGTTCTCGTCCACAACGGTTAACTTTCCATTACCTTTTCGGTAGCGTTCAATCCCTTCAGCTGCTCTTTGCTTCCAAAAAGCATCCTGCTCTTCAAATAAATCTAAAATTTTTCTTCTGTCACTCATTTGAAAATCCTCCTATTTTTAAAAATTATAGCATTTCAAAGTCAAAAAAATAAACTCATAAATTGATAAATGAGGTTGATTATTCGAAACAATTCTGCTATAATAAATGCGATTGCGGGAGGAAATCTTATGTTTTTCGAAAAAGAAATTCTTTCATTCCATATTTTAGACATTTTAGAGCTCGAGCAAAATAACATTAGTACGCTTAACACAGGACGAAATTTTAATGCGCTGTCATTTCGTTTTTGTGCGGATGCAGTCTTAAAAACCGAAACAAATGAATATCACATGAAAGATAATTTTGTGTCTTATGTTCCCGCAAGGCTGGATTATAGTCGGGTAGCGAAGATAGACGAGCTGATAGTTGTTCATTTTGATACTGTAAATTATCATACTAACGAAATTGAGTGTTTCGAATCCCAAAATCCCGATACCTTAGCAAAGCTATTTAGGAAGATATTAGACTGTTGGAATAAAAAAGAATTGGGATATAAATATAAATGCTCCGCCATATTGTACGAAATATTTGCAGAGTGTTATGCTGAAAACTATGTATCAAACATCCGAAATTCAAAAATCCAGAATTCGGTAGAGTATATTTTTGCAAATTATAAAAAAAGCGGCCTCTCGATAAAAGAAATTGCTGAACAATCCTTTATGAGTGAGGTCTATTTCAGAAAAATTTTCAAAGAAGAGTACGGCATCTCTCCCCAAAAATATATCATCAAATTACGTATCCAGCACGCGGAGGGGTTAATCTCAACGGGATATTATTCGCTTAGCGAGGTTGCATATCTGTCAGGGTATAATGATTATAAATATTTTTCGGTTGAGTTCAAAAAAGCTATGGGAATATCCCCTTCCCAATATCTATACAATTACAACAAAAAAGAATAAATGCAGTGCTTATAAAAAAGGACAGAGAACAAGGAGTAAAATTCCAAGGTTCTCTGTCCTCTTTCTCATTTTATTTAGGCTTTTTAATTTTGTTGAGCTCCTTGTTCATCTTCAAAAGCTCTTCCTTTGTAAATTCAACGTTCATCATACTCATCATGGTGGTAAGTCTCAGCACCGTGAAGCCTCCCATCATCTGCATCAGACCGCTGTCGCCACTCTTAAGGTCAATATCAAAGCCGCCCGATTTCTTCTGACCATTCTTGCCCTCGTCCATCTTCTTCTTTATCTTGAGTCCCATTCCTACAAACCAAAGCTTTCCTCGCTTTGATTTCATAATATCATCAATCTTATCGTTAAGAGAGAATCTTCCCTCGGGGGCATCAATGTCAAACCAATTGAGTACTGCGCCCTTTTCAACAAGAACGTAGTCCATATTTCTTTCTTCAACCTTACGTATCTTGCTCTCGTCGGAAAGGTCTCCTGCCGCCGCAACGATAGTGCTTTCTCCTACGTTCTTCACGTCGAAATAGAAGAAGTGGTCGGGAGCGCTCTTTTTACCAATGCTTTCTCCGTTTACAAAAAGCTCTACCTCGGGCTGATTTGAATAAACGGTTATCTTTGTTACGTCCTCAACTCTGTCAACGTATCTCTTTGAGCACACGTGTACAAAGGGCTCGTCGGAAAGCCAAGCCTTATAAGCATAGAAGGCGTCCTTCTTATACTTACGGTCAAAGGTTACAAGACCCTTGTGGTTTTGTCCGTTTTCACCGCCCTCGGCACGGGCATCGGCGCCGAAGTCAAACATATTCCACACGTGAGTTGCCCACATATATTTTCTTGTGAAAAGCTGTTTTATGAGCTCCTCGTGATAATACGCCTGATACTCCTCTGTATAATCGCCCTGCTTGGGGTTGGACGTATGCCAATTGAGTGCTTCACATCCATACTCCGAGCAACCGATGGGAATGTTCGGGTGGGTTTCGTGGAACTTATCGAACCAAGGTCCATTCATGTCGGTATTTCCGCCGTACCAACCGAAATAATGATTATATGACACCACGTCGGGAATCTGAAGATAGGGGTCATCTATATTACACATAGACACAGCCGCAATAGTGGTAAGTCTGGTCTTATCCATTTCATGGCAGAGGTCGTTGAGTATTCTGTGGTTTTCAAGAAGGTCCTCATCGGAGCCTCCAATGGATATTTCGTTGGAAAGACCCCATACAACGATTGAGGGGTGGTTATAGTTTTGTGAAATAAGCTCTTTCATCTGAGAGACGGTGTTTTCACGTCCCTTTTGCATATGCTTTGAAATATAGGGTATTTCCGCCCAGATAACAAGTCCTCTTTCATCACAGAGGTCATAAAAATACTGGTCGTGCTGATAGTGAGCAAGTCTTATAGTGGTAGCACCCACCTCACAGATAAGGTCCATATCCTCTCTGTGATGCTCTGGAAGAAGAGCATTTCCCACTCCCCATCTGTCCTGATGCCTTGACACACCTCTGAGGGGATATTCCTCACCGTTGAGAATAAAGCCTCTATTGGGGTCAATCTCAAAACTCCTGCAACCAAAACGGCTGCAAACGTTATCAATAACGTTATCCCCTTCTTTAATTTCCGCTTCACAGCAGTAAAGATAAGGGTCACGGCATCCGTTCCAAAGGTGCACGTCATTTATAAAGAAGGTGACGTTTGTGTCCTTTGACTCAATTCTGTCAATTTCCTTTTCATCCTTATCGTAAAGAGTGTAAACGAGGCTCTGACCTTCCTTTAAATCCTTTGGGAACACCTCTACCTCAACGCTGGCGTTCTTCCCGTTTACTGCAGGCGTTATCTTTATTCCGGGAGCACCGTAATAATCAAGGTCGAAGTGAGAAGAATTTACACAGATAAGGTTTACGTTTCGGTAGATACCGCCGTAAAACGTAAAGTCTGCCATCTGAGGATATACTGTTTCATTGACGGAGTTATCCACCACTACCGCAATATCGTTTTCTTCTTTAAGCGCGGAAGTGATATCAACACGCCAGGTAGAATAACCGCCGTCGTGATGAGCAAGCTTTTCGGAGTTGACGTAAAGGTCAGCCGATGAGTTAGTGCCTCTGAACTCAACGTAATAAAGGTCTGCTTTGGGGAGCTCAGAACGCTTGAATGACTTTCTGTAAAGGCAGGAGCCGCGAAAATAATCGTTTCCGCCGTCCTGACCGTCAACAGCGTTCCATGAGTGAGGAATATTCACCCTCTCTCCGTCAGCTCTCGTAATATCCGCGCTTTCCTTTACAAATATCCAATTTTCGTTAAAATTTAGTGTATTTCTCATATTTTCTCCTTTGATGAGGATATGATTTTTATTTTTAAAAAGCTTTTTGTTGCAATTAAGTCAATTAAAGTTTATAATAAGATTAAAGCCTACACTGTAACAAAGTGATAATTTTTTATTAAAAAGCCGTTTGGCTTACTATCTCAAAGCTTCTACGGCAATCGGTGATACAAATGATAAACGTTGAAAGAATACTCGAAAAGTTAGATTCTCATCTTCACAAAAACGACTATGAGTCTGCCGAAAGGCACCTTCTTTATTGGCTTGAGGAAGGTAAAAACAGCCGTGAAGAAATTCCACTTCTCAATGAGCTTATGGGACTTTACCGAAAGGTTGGAAGAGAAGAGGATGCAATTAAAACAGCTGAAAAAGGGCTTGATGCTCTGAAAAAGCACGGGATTTCAGATAAGATTTCGGGTGCGACCACTTATCTTAATTCAGCCACGGTATTTAAGGCATTTGGAAAAGCTGAAGAGGCTATTCCACTTTTTGAAAGAGCACGAGAGATATACGAAAAAAATCTTGATACCGATGACACAAGGCTTGGCGGGCTTTATAACAATATGGCGCTGGCGCTTGTTGACTTAAAGCGCTTTAATGAAGCGAAGGACCTGTATCTTAAGGCAATATCGGTAATGGAGAAAAGCGAAAAGGGAGCTCTTGAGGTAGCTATAACCTATCTTAATATGGCATCTGCTGTAGAAGAGAAAGTTGGACTTCTTGACGGAGATATTGAAATACAAGATTATCTCAAAAAAGCAGAGGATTTAATAGAAAGTTTTCCCGAAAGAGACGGATACTATGCTTTTGTATGTGAAAAATGTGCTACGGTTTTCGGCTATTACGGACATTTTTATTTTGAAAACGAGCTGAAAGAAAGGGCAAAGAAAATCTATGAAGGGACTTGAACTGTCAAAAAGCTTTTACCTTGAGTTCGGAGAACCTCTTTTAAAGGAGCAATTTTCCGACGTACTTCATTTAATTGCGGTAGGCCTTGCGGGAAGCGGGTCGGAATGTCTGGGCTTTGACGATGAGATTTCAAGAGACCACGACTTTGAGCCGGGATTCATAATATTTCTCCCCGATGAAGATACCCTTGACAGAAAAACCGCTTTCAAGCTAGAAAGAGCCTACGCAAAGCTTCCAAAGGAATACATGGGTTTTAAAATGAGCCCTCTCTCCCCCGTTGGCGGTAACCGACACGGAGTTATGAGGATGGAAGATTTCTTTATGGACAGAACGGGAACGCCCGACGGAAGGCTTTCCCTTGAAGAGTGGCTGTCACTCCCCGAGCAAGCGCTCCTTGAAGCCACAAACGGAAGTGTCTTTTTCGACGGATACGGGATGCTTTCAAAAATACGTAAAAGACTTCACTATCTTCCCGACAGCGTAAGGCTTAAAAAGCTTGCAGGGCATCTATTACTTATGGGGCAATCGGGTCAGTATAACTATAAAAGATGCCTGATCCGAGGAGACGCGGGAGCTGCCGCACTGTCCGCATCGGAATTTGTGAAAAGTGCCATCCACACCATTTTCCTGCTTAACCGCTCCTATCTTCCCTATTATAAATGGCAGTTCAGAGGTCTGAAGGATTTGGAAATACTTTCAGAGCTTTATGCACCTCTTGAAGAAATAATGATAAGTCCCATAGATAAGGAAGAGCTGATAGAGGAAGTATGTCAAAGCATCATTCACGAGCTTAAGAGACAAGCCCTTACCGAGTACGGCTGCACCGAGTTTGAGGGACACGCCTACAGCGTTAATAATAAAATCAAAGACGGTGAAATAAGAAATTTAAATATCTTGTATGGAGTATAGAAAGGTGAATTATATGCGTAAAAATTTCGGAGTTAAAACTTGGGCATATCCTATGCCTGTATTTATCGTGGCTGCTTACGATAAAAATGGCATACCTTGCTGCATGAATGCGGCTTGGGGCGGAACTTATGACACAAATCAAATAATGGTCTGTCTTGCAGACGACCACAAAACCACAAAAAACATAATAGAAAGCGGTGCTTTTACCGTAAGCATTGCCGATGCAAAGCACGTAACTGAGGCGGACTTTGTGGGAATAGTGTCGGGAAATAAAGCTCCCGACAAAATGGATAAAGCAGGGCTCACAACCTATAAATCGGAATTTGTAAACGCCCCCGTTATCAACGAATTCCCCATGACGTTAGAATGTAGACTTCTGAAATTCAACGAGGACGGAATTTGCATAGGAGAAATCGTAAACGTGAGTGCGGACGAAAACATCTTGGGTGATGACGGGCTGATCGACCCGTCAAGGCTTGAAGCGATAACCTATGACCCCGTCCACCACTATTATTTAAAGCTTGGCGAAAAGGTAGGAAATGCCTTTTCAGATGGTAGAAAGCTGTGTTAATTGATATAACCTTAAAAATCACACCTGAGCTAATGAAGGAGCACGTGACCCTGAAGCCCGAGCTTGCAGGACATCTTGGTACTCATTTTGACGTTATGAACAAAGAATTCCCTTTGGAGTATACCAAAAGACGGGGCGTTATTTTCGACGTGAGCCACACTGTTGACAGAGATATTGAAATTTCCGATATTGATATAACAAAGGTGGAAAAGGATATGTTCGTGGCTTTCTTCACGGGCTATATCGAAAAGGAGCGCTACGGAAGTAAAAAATACTTCTCCCAATCCCCTCAGCTCTCGAATGAGCTTATTTGTGCCTTGGTAGAAAAAGGGATATCCATTATTGGTGTTGACTTCGGCGGAGTGCGCCGAGGAGAAGAGCACACCCCCAAGGATCAATACTGTGCCGACAGAGGTGTTTTCGTAATAGAAAATCTATGTAACCTTAAAGCGGTTCTTGATAATAGCGAAGACTTTACAGCGAACACCTATCCCATGAACTACAAGGGAGCCACAGGTCTCCCTTGCCGGGTTATTGCAAAAGTATAACAAAAGGCTGACATCAGTCAGCCTTTTGTTATTCACCCTATTTGCATAATAACAAGGTGAGCGGATACAGGTCTCGTTCCTCCTGCAAGAGGAGTGATAGTAAGTGCTGCGGCGTTTCCGGCAGGATTTCGTACAGTAAGAACTGAATTAACCGACGTAGTATTGACAACTGCCATTCCTACAATCTGAGAGGTACCTGTTGCACGTCCTGCCACGGTATACTCCAAATCTTCACCGTTTAAGGTCAGTAAGAGCTGACCTGCCTCGGTAACACTCACTTGAAAGAGAATTTGATATGCACCAACAGGTCCAAGGAAAAAGGACGACGGGCCAAGTCTTCCTATGTTAGTATTGGCAATAGGACCGTTCTGAGGGAAGCTTACGTCTGTTCCCGGAGCAACCGTTGCAGAATTATCAGGTGGCATTAGTGCATAAAAATCTGCGTAGCTCAATATTCCTCCATCTTCTCCTTGGGGACCTGCAGGACCTGTTGCACCTGTCGGACCTTGAGGTCCTATGGCACCCCTTTCTCCCGGTATACCTTGCGGTCCTGCGGGACCTCTTTCTCCTGTTAGACCTCGGGGACCTTGGGGACCTGTTGCACCTGTCGGACCTTGAGGTCCCGGAGGACAGTTTATACACGGATCCTTATCATTATCACAACAAGGCTCACAGCATTTATTTTCATTTGAATTACAGTTGCAGTTGGTATCGTCGGCACTTCTGTTAAATGAATTTTGTTTGCTCACAAAAATACCTCCTTTATTGATTTGGTGAAGCACCGTTACATTATATGTCAAGCTAAACTAAAGAGACACTTATCATTATTATAAATAAAACCCGTTTACAATAGAAACAATAAATTATTAACAGCAATATGGAAAACGCTGTGAACGTACTAAAAAAATTGGCAGAACACCGTGAATTTTCGCCCCCTAAATATATAGAACTCCAGATGAAATAGGATACGACGAAAATGGAAATCCAAGGTATACCTGCACTTGTATAGTTGAAAATGAAAATACGGCTATAATATGCCACGTACAAGCGTCATCAAAAAAAGCCGCTAAAAAAGCCGAGGAGGAACAAAACTCCCCATCGGCTTTAATTTTTAGTCCGTTTTTCTTCCGTCAGTAGAAATTGTTACAACCTGCCACGGAATGAATTTACCGCTTGTTTGCAATGCTTGTTTTACGGCACGTTCAATGCCTGCGCAACAAGGCACCTCCATACGAACAACGGTAACGCTCTTAATATCGTTGTTTGCGATAATTGCGGTCAGCTTTTCGGTGTAATCAACCATATCCAGCTTCGGGCAACCGATAAGCGTTATGCGGTTACGAATAAACTCATTATGAAAATTGCCGTAGGCATAAGCCGTACAATCAGCCGCTACAAGCAGATTTGCTCCATCAAAATATGTGGCGTTTACGGGTACGAGCTTTATTTGTACAGGCCATTGCGAAAGTCTGCTATTAAGCGGTGCAGAAGCTTCTCCCAAATCACAAGACTCTCTGCGAATGGCTTTAGAGTGTGTACCGGGACAACCGCAAGGCAAAGGTTGTTTTTGCTGCTTTGCAGTCAGAACTGCCGCCTCATTATAAGCGGGAGCTTCTCTTTCCTCAAAGGTAATAGCACCCGTGGGACAAGCAGGGAGACAGTCGCCAAGTCCGTCACAGTAATCCTCTCTTGTAAGTTTTGCCTTTCCGTTTATCATCTCGATTGCGCCTTCATGACATGCCTTTGCACACGCACCGCATCCGTTGCATTTTTCTTCATCAATTTTAATTATTTTTCTAACCATAAAAGATCTCCTCTCTTGATTTTGCAAACTAATTATAATATACTAAATATAACAAATCGGTTGTTTTTACAACAGAAAAGAGAATTTTATGAAAAAATATATTCCTGTTCTAAAAAGAACTCGGCTTTTTACGGGTGTAGGCAATGACGAAATTACGTCTATGCTTTCGTGTCTTGACGCTCGGCATAAAAGCTATAAAAAAGGTGAGTATGTTTTAAGGCAAGGAGAACACCTATCTGATATTACCGTTTTGGTCGAGGGTAATTTGCATATTCAAAATGATGACTATTGGGGAAGCCGCAGTATTTTAGGCGAGATTTCTGTGGGTGAAATGTTTGGCGAGGCTTATGTGGCATATGACAGCGGCGCACTGCTCAATGACGTTGTAGCGGTAGAGGACAGCACTGTGATTTTCTTTGACGTAAAGCGAATTTTAACAACCTGCTCCTCAGCTTGCCGTTTTCACGCTATGGTAGTGCAAAATCTGTTCTTTGCCATATCCGAAAAAAACCGTAAGCTTGTGCAAAAGCTCGGTCATATGTCAAAGCGCACAACACGGGAAAAGCTGATTTCATACCTATCTGAACAAGCCAAAAAGCAAAACAGCGCTAACTTTACTATCCCGTTTAACCGTCAACAGCTTGCTGATTTTTTGTCGGTTGACCGTAGCGCTATGTCCAACGAGCTTTGCAAAATGCGCGACGAAGGACTGCTTAAATTTGAGAAAAATATGTTTAGATTACTGTAACGTCAATGTTTGCCACACAGTAAACAAAGAAAAGACAACGTCAGAAACTGTAAAGAAAAAAGGAAGACGAGTGGGATTGTTTGTAGGTGGAGTACTCTTCGGTCTTATTAGAGGAATATTTTTTAAGAACAAATATTGAAAGGTTGTTAATATGAGCTTTGAAACAATTTGGAACAACATAAAACTATGCGAGGGTGAAACATTCAAAACTATACGCGGCATAGAATACCATTGTAGTTAATAGTGATCACATTTTAATAAATAACGATAAAAACGAAAGATAATGAAAGAATCGTTCAGAACCGCAATATTGATTGAAAATCCTTCTCCCTCAAAAATTAAAGGAGAAGGAATATGGGGACCATCGTATGTTTACGGAATTATTAAGGATAAAAGAATATTAACAACTCAACAGCAAAATAGCACAATTTATTAATTTCTACTAATGGGGTGATTTGCAATAAACAAAAGGGAATTTGCGTTTTTATAAAGTACTCAGCGAAGAGACTAAAAAACTATTCATGACAAGTTAAATAAAAAAAGCCACCGTTCGGCTTGGAGAATAGACTTCAAAATATCTATCCCGCTTCCACGACGTGGCCTTTTTGGTCGAAGTGCGGAGACTCGAACTCCGTGCCTCTTGGTCCCAAACCAAGCGCTCTACCAGATGAGCTACACCTCGATGTGCTCATATATTTTATATTATTTTATTCGTTTTGTCAACTTAAAAATTTATTTTTTGAAAATGTAAAATGTACTTGACATTTTTAGAACACTATGTTACAATTTAAATGTAAAGTATGCTTTACTTTTTTGAGAGGTGATGTTTTGAACAACAGAATTAAAGAATTAAGAAAAGAGCGCAAGGTGACGCAGGACGAATTGGCTGATGCTGTGGACGTAACACGACAGACAATAATATCCTTAGAAAACGGAAGGTACAATGCCTCCCTTCAGCTTGCACACAAGATATCGAAATATTTCGGTAAGGTCATAGAAGAGATATTTATATTCGAGGAGAAATAGTAATGGATTTCAAAAAGAAGCTTAAAACAAGGCTGTGGATTGCACTTATCTACGTTGCTTTAGGAATAATCATGACAGCGGGAGGAATTGTCACAAAAACCGACAACTCATTCATATCGTCATTCGGGCTTATACTCGCCGTAATGGGAGCAGTCAGAATGAGGAACTATCTTATCATTACAAAAAGCGAGGAACGTATAAAAAAGCAGGAGATTATGGAAACGGACGAAAGAAACGTTTCTATCGTAAACAAGGCTCGAAGCATTACCTTCACCGCTTACGTCCTGTTATTAGGCATAGCTGTAATCGTTCTTTCCCTTTTAAACATGAGAGAAATTGCGGTATGGATATCATATTCCATATTTCTACTTATAATTATCTATTGGATTTCCTACTTTATAATAAGAAAAAAGTCATAAAGCACTTGACAAACCATTCATTGAGTGGTATAATTCCCCTGTAAGTTAATAAACTATTAAGAAAGAGAGTGGTCGCCACTCTCTTTGATTTTTGCGGCGAGATTACGCCGGCAACAGAAAAGGAAGTGAAGTATTTGGCAAACACTAAATCGAAGGGAAACATCGCCGAAAAGGTTGACGCTATTCTCAGAGGTATTGTCGAAGAGCTTGGCTATATTCTATGGGACGTGGAATATAAGAAGGAAGGCTCTGACTACAACCTCATTCTCACCATCGACAAGGAGGGCGAAGAGGTCACAATGGATGACTGTGTCAAGGTTACCGATGCGGTAAATCCCATTCTTGACGAGGCTGACCCAATTCCCGACAGTTACTGTCTTGAGGTGTCATCGGCAGGTCTTGAAAGGGAGTTAAAGAAGCCAGAGCACCTGACAAAATATCTTAATACTCAGGTTGAAGTAAAGCTTTTTGCACCCCTTGAAAACGTAGGTAAGGTTTTTGCAGCAACGCTGACTTCTTTTTCTGACAGTGAATATGTCTTCGGGGATGTGACGGTAGCAAAAGATAAGGTAGCAAGTATAAAAACCGTTGTAGATTATGCGGATATTTTTAAAAACAACTGATATAAATATATTAAGGAAAGGTTTAAAGTCATGAACAAAGAATTTTTTGAAGCACTCGACGCCCTTGAAAAAGAAGGTATCTCAAAGACTTATCTTCTCGAAAAGGTTGAAGCGGCACTCCAGACTGCATTTAAAAAAGAGAATAACGGACAGTCGAACGTAAGAGTTTCCATTGACGGTGAAAAGAAAACAGTCAGAGTTTTCGAGCAGTTCACAGTAGTTGAAGAAGTTGTTGACCCCACTTGTGAATTGACCGTTGCTGAGGCGAAGGAAATAAACAAGCGTCTTAAGCTTGGAGACGTATACGAAAAAGAAGTAAAGACCAAGGATTTCAACAGAATTTCCGCTCAGGCGGCAAAGATGGTTATTATCCAGGGTATTAGAGAAGCGGAAAGACAGATGCTTGTTGACGAATACGAGCAGAAGAAGAACGATATCGTTTCCGCACGCATCGTGCTTATAGACAAGAACACGGGCAACGCAATCCTTGAGCTTGGCAAACAGCAGGCTACACTCTTCAAGACCGAACAGATTCCCGGTGAAATACTTCGTTCGGGTCAATACCTCAAGGTGTACGTTGTTGACATCAAGACCGACACCAAGGAGCCCGTTATCGTGCTCTCACGTAAGCACCCCGGACTTGTAAAGAGACTCTTCGAGCTTGAGGTTCCCGAAATTCAGGACGGAACGGTAATCATTCACTCCATTGCACGTGAAGCTGGCTCAAGAACCAAGATTTCGGTTTATTCAAGAAATAAAGACGTTGACCCCATCGGTTCATGTATCGGTGTTAAGGGTATGAGAAAGACAAATATCACAAACGAAATTTCGGGTGAAAAGATAGACATTATCGAGTATAGCGAGAATCCCGAGGAGTTTGTAAAAGCGGCTCTCTCCCCTGCCGAGGTTATTGACGTAACGCTTTCCACCGGTGTAACCGAGGACGGCAGACTTGAAAAGGGCTGTATCGTTACAGTTCCCCAAGATCAGCTTTCTCTTGCCATCGGTAACAAGGGACAGAATGCCCGCCTTGCTGCAAAGCTTACAGGTTACAAAATAGATATAAAATCACAATTCTGATAAGGACGAAAATTATGGCTAAGAAATTGCCCGAAAGAAAGTGTCTCGGGTGTATGGAATCCTTCCCTAAACCATCGCTTATAAGAGTGGTGCGTACGCCGGAGGGAGAAATAACTCTTGACGCCACAGGTAAAAAATCAGGCAGAGGCGCATACATATGCAAGAGCGCTGAATGTCTAAAAAAAGCGATAAAGGCAAAAAGACTTGAAAGAGCCTTTGAATGCCAGATACCCGATGAGGTGCTGGAAGCCCTTGAAAAGGGTATCAAGGAGGAAGTATAATGCAGGACAAATTCCTTTCGGCAATAGGACTTGCCCGTCGTGCAGGAGCTGCGGTATTCGGCACAGAGCAGGTGCGTGACAGCGCCAAGTCAAGAAAGGCTAAGCTTATTATCGTTGCAAGCGACGTATCAGACAACACAAGAAAAGAGATAACCGATACCGCCGCTTTTTATAAAACAGAATGCATCCTATCCCACTACACTATGGCTGAAATTTCTTCAGCGGCAGGACTTATGAGAAATACCTCTTCCCTTGCCGTCACCGACGAAAATATGACGGTGCTTGTAAAGAACAGCCAAAACACCAAGATGTGAAAACGATTGGAGGAATATCATGTCAGCAGTAACTAATAAAAATAAAATTTCAGTACTTGCAAAGGATTTCGGACTCAAAAGCCGTGACATACTTCTTCTCATTCCCGGAAAGGCAGACTTAAAGCCTGCTCCCGCCACTATCAGCGACGATGAGGTGGATTTTGTAATAAACGCTCTGTCGGGAAAATGCGAAATTGACAATATCGACAGCTTTATTAACGGAGAAGTAGCCCTTGCAGGATTCGCTAAGAAAGAAGAACCTAAGCCTGAAGTGAAGGAAGAACCTAAGGCAGAGATAAAAGAGGAAAAGAAGGTTGAAGTAAAGCCCGAAGCAAAGCCTCAGCCGAAACCCGAAGCAAAACCTCTGCCAAAACCCGAAGCAAAACCTCTGCCAAAACCCGAAGCAAAGCCTCAGCCCAAGCCCGAGAAGAAGGACAAGCCCAAGCCTCAGCCTGCACAGAAGCAGGGAGGTGTAAAGCTTGAAAGAAACGTTTCCGTCTCTTCAAACGCTCAGATGAATCAGAAAAAGGAAGTAAGAGTCGTAGATACAAGAGGTGCGGATACTGCGGTAGACCTTTCAAAGTATGACGACAAGATACTTGATTACGGTCACGAGTCAGGCGGTGACTGGGGCAGACAGAAGAGAAACAAGAACAACCAGCAAAGAGGCTTCGATAAGAGAAAGCAGGAGCGTGCAAAGGCAGAAGCCAAGAAGAACAAGGTTCCCGAAAAGCCCAAAATTCCCGCCGTTATCAAGCTTCCCGAGGAGCTTATCGTATCCGAGCTTGCCAAAGAGCTTCACGTTACAACCGCAGAAGTAGTAAAGAAGCTTATGGGACTTGGTATGCTTGTAACCCTCAATCAGACTATCGACTTCGATACTGCGGCGATAGTTGCCGATGAATTCGGCTCAAAGGCTGAACGTATTGTTGTTGTTACCATAGAAGAACAGCTTATCGATGACAGCGAAGATGCGAAAGATGACCTTGAAGAGCGCTCCCCCGTTGTCTGCGTTATGGGTCACGTTGACCACGGTAAGACGTCACTTCTCGACGCAATAAGACACGCTAACGTAACCTCAGGCGAGGCAGGCGGTATCACTCAGCACATCGGTGCTTACAGAGTTAACATCGAAGGTAAGGATATCACCTTCCTCGATACCCCCGGTCACGAAGCCTTTACCGCAATGAGAGCAAGAGGTGCTCAGGCTACCGATATTGCAATCCTTGTTGTAGCGGCTGACGACGGAATCATGCCTCAGACAGTTGAGGCGATAAACCACGCCAAGGCTGCTGGAGTAGAGCTTATAGTTGCTATAAATAAAATGGATAAGCCCACTGCAAACCCCGACAACATTATGCAGGAGCTTACAAAATACGACCTTGTACCCGAGGAATGGGGCGGTGACGTAATATGCGTTCCCGTTTCTGCTCATACTAAGATGGGTATAGACTCACTTCTTGAGTCGGTGCTCCTTGTAGCAGAGGTTGCGGAGCTTAAAGCTAACCCCAACCGTGATGCCAAGGGTATAGTAATCGAAGCGAAGCTTGACAAGGGCAGAGGTGCAGTTGCCACAGTTCTCGTTCAGAACGGTACTCTTCACACAGGCGACTACGTTATAGCAGGTACTACCGTCGGCAGAGTAAGAGCAATGATAAATGACAAGGGCGAAACCGTAAAGACTGCAGGCCCCTCTGTTCCCGTTGAAATCCTTGGTCTTTCCGAGGTTCCCGTTGCAGGTGACATCTTTAACGCGGTTAAGGACGAAAGAATGGCTAAGGAGCTTGCAGAACAGCGCCGTACCGAAGAAAAGGAAAAGCTGTTCAAGGCAAACAGCAAGCTTTCTCTTGACGACCTCTTCAATCAGGTGAAGGAAGGTATCAAGGAATTCAACATCGTTGTAAAGGCAGACGTTCAAGGCTCTGCAGAGGCAGTTAAGGCTTCTCTTGAAAAGCTTTCCAACGAGGAAGTAAAGGTAAAGGTTATCCACAACGCAGTAGGCGGTATCAACGAAAACGACGTTATGCTTGCCTCGGCGTCAAACGCTATTATCATCGGCTTCAACGTTCGTCCCGACAAACGTGCTCTTGACTCGGCGGCTGAATCAAAGGTAGATATCAGAACCTACAGAATTATCTACGAGTGCATCGAAGAGGTTGAAACCGCAATGAAAGGAATGCTTGCTCCCAAGTACCGCGAAAACGTTCTCGGTCATGCCGAGGTTCGTCAGACCATCAAGGTGCCCGGTGTAGGTGTGATTGCAGGCTCTTATATTCTCGACGGTAAGATTACACGTGCATCTCAGATAAGAGTCGTTCGTGACGGTATAGTTATTTTCGAGGACAAGATAAGCTCACTTAAGCGTTTCAAGGACGATGCAAGAGAAGTAGCTCAGGGCTTTGAGTGCGGTATCGGACTTGAAAAGTTCAACGATATCAAGGAGCAGGACATCCTCGAAGCATTTATAATGGAAGAAATTGAGGTGTAGTAAAAGAAAATCTTTTACTACAAATGCAGAATGCAGAATTATGAATGCAGAATTATTGTTGATTTGCTACGCAAATCTTCTATTAATTAATATTCAGGGAAAGCTTTTTCAAAAGTTTCCTTGTGGGTATTAGGGCAAAGCCCTAATATAATAAAGTAATTTTACTTTGGTAAAATTTTCCTTAATTCTGCATTCCGCACTCTGCATTCATCATTCAAAAAAACACATTTGAAAGGTAAATTCATTTGTATGAATAAATTTAGGCAAGGCAGAGTAAATGAAGCGGCAAGACAGACACTGTCTGATATTCTGAGGACCGTAAAGGACCCCAGAGTATCCTCGGCATTTGTTACAATAACAAACGTGAACGTCAGCCGTGACATGAAATTTGCCAAGGTATATTTCAGCACCATCGGAGGAGTACCCAAGGAAGTAAAGACGGGTCTTTACAGTGCCCAGGGGTACATTCGCCGTGAGCTTGCCGAAAGACTTAATCTGAGAATTACACCCGAGCTTGACTTTGAGTACGACGATTCTGCCGAAAAGGGAGCAAGAATTGAGAGCGTACTAAAAGATTTAGGGCTTTAAATAAAGTGAGTTTTCACTTTATTAATGACGAATGCTGAATGATGAATGCTGAATGATGGACAATTTTGCTAAGGCAAAATTTACAATTAATTTTAATTTGCCTAAAGGCAAATTTACCTTAATTCTGCATTCTGCACTCTGCATTCTACATTCATTAAAATTATAGAGGTCATTATGAACTTAAAAGAATGTAGTGAAATATTAAAGTCTCTCGACAACGTATACATCTACACTCACATTCATCCCGACGGCGATGCCTTAGGGTCGGCTTTCGGTCTTTCTCTTATAATGAAAAAAATGGGGAAGCGTAGCAAGGTAGTATGCCTTGATACTCTTCCCGCATACCTTTCTTTCGTATGGAAGAGAGAGGAAGAGGACTTTGAGTGTGAGAAAATTATAACGGTAGACGTTGCGGATATGTCGCTTTTGGGGGATTTCGGTGATAAAAAAATTGACCTTGTTATTGACCACCATGAAAACAACAAAGTGGATTGTGACAAGAAGCTCTGCCTTCCCGAAATGGCGGCAACGGGCGAGATAATATACGAGCTTTCCCTTGAACTCGGTGTTGCACTCGACAAAAATATCGCGGAATGTCTTTATACTGCCATTGCTACCGATACAGGCTGCTTCAAGTTTTCAAACGCCAATGCTCACACCTTCAAAACGGTGTCAGAGCTGGTGCAGCTTGCTCCCGAGGGTAATTTCAATTATCTCAACGATCCTCTCTTCATAACAAAGTCGATAAAGCAAATGCGCTTTGAAAGCAGTATAATACAAAACCTCAAGTTTTTTTTCGACGGAAGGCTTTCTGTTTCGGTAGTAACTAAGGAGCTTATCTCTTCTCACGGGCTTACCGATGAGGAAACAGGCGGTGTTGAACAGCTTGGTAAAATTCCCGAGGGAGTAGAGCTTGCCGTAACTCTCAAGGAGAGAGAGGAAGGCTTCAAGGTATCTATGCGTTCGTCGGACAGCATTGACTCATCCCTAATTTGTGCTGCCTTCGGAGGAGGCGGACACAAGAGAGCGGCAGGATGCTTTATAAAGGGTGACAGCGACAGTATAACGAAAACAATCATCTCTTACGTTGAGGAAAATAATATATTATGAGCGATAATTTAAGCGGTGTTCTCATTCTCGATAAACCCGATGGTATCACCTCTCACGATGCGGTAAATAAAATGCGCCATATTTTCTCCACAAAAAAAGTAGGACACACAGGCACTCTCGACCCTATGGCAACAGGTGTTCTTCCTATTCTTATAGGAGGGGCTGTCAAGGCAAGTGAGTACCTTATGTCAGAGGATAAAGAATACGTAGCAAAAATGGTGCTCGGAATAGAGACCGACACCGAGGACACAAGTGGTATGACTATTAAGACCTCGGACTACATCCCCTCGGACAGTGAAGTTATAAAGGCGGTCAACTCCTTTCTTGGAGACTATGACCAAATTCCTCCTATGTATTCCGCATTGAAGGTGGGAGGAGAAAAACTTTACGATAAGGCGCGCCGAGGCGAAACGGTAGAGCGCGAGGCAAGACGTGTCAGAGTAGATGAAATAGAGGCAAAAAAGCTCTCTGAAAGAGAATGGGAAATAAGAGCTAAAGTTTCAAAAGGTACTTATATCAGAACTCTTCTTGCAGACATTGGAAAGAAGCTTGGATGCGGGGGTGCTATGGGCGCTCTCAGAAGAACGCTGACAGGTGACTTCACCATAGAAAATGCCTATACCCTTGAAGAGGTGGAAAAAGCGAATGACCTAAGAAGGCTTCTTGTTCCAACCGAAGAGCTTTTTAAAAAATATGAGAAAGTAATACTTTCGGAATTTTACTTAAGACTTGCAAAAAACGGCGCAGAAATATACTTAAGCCGTGCAAAGCTCCAAGGCCTTTGTGAGGGACAGAGGGTTCGTATGTATGACAGCGACGGTGCTTTTTTTGCTTTAGGAGAGGTCAGGGCATTCCCTTCAGGTCTTGCGGTAAAGCCGATAAAGTTTTTTAACTAATATGAAAAAAGCGTGTTGTTTTACAGGGCACAGAAGGATAGCAAGCGCTCATCTTCCCTGTATCAAAGAAAAACTAAAAAAAGAAATCCTGACATTAATTGAAGGCGGAGTAAATGAGTTTATAACGGGAGGCGCTTTGGGCTTTGATACTTTGGCGGCAACCATTATTCTCGGTATAAAAAAAGAATACCCCGACGTAAAGCTTTTCCTTTATCTCCCCTGCCCCGAGCAGGACAAGCTGTGGAGTGACAAGGACAAAGCTATATATCGGGATATTTTAAAAGAAGCAGCCCGCACAGAGTACGTATGTCCGAGCTATCGTGACGGATGTATGCTTCAGCGCAACAGAGCCATGGTAGACGCGTCGTCAGTTTGCATTGCTTATTACGACGGCAGACCAAGAAGCGGTACTGCTATGACGGTAAGCTACGCCGGTAAAAAAGGTGTGCCCGTCATCAACATTTACTGACACGGATTACAGCCACTGACATATCGTCGTCTGCCGAAAAACGGCTGAGAGCTTCCGACAGTATAATATCTGCCATTTCCCCTGCACTTTTGTCTCTGTTGCTGTCAAGCAGCTCCACAAGCCAAGGATTATCCAAAGCTCCGATATCGGCTGTATCTATAATGCCGTCGGAAAGAAGAACTATCATATCACCGTCTTTGACGGTGATTTTTGTTTCTTCGGCAGAAAGTCTTTTGATTATTCCTGCAGGAGGAGTTTTGGAATTGACCTTATATACCTTATCCTCTCTTACGATAAAGGAGGGAGCGGCACCTGCCTTCAAAAAGCTTGCCGACCTTTCAAAAAGGTCAAATTCAACTAGGTCAAGAGTGGTAAAGCACTCTTCTTTTTTTGTCATAAGAAGTGTATTGAGCATTTCAAGGGTGCTCTTTTTATCATCGGTGCAGGTAAGGAGCTTTTCAAGAAAAATGGAAGCAAGTCGGGAAGTGAGAGCGGCATCTCTTCCGCTGCCCATTCCATCTGAAACGAGAGCATAGAAAAAGCCCTCCTCATTTTCAAAAAAGGATACCGTGTCTCCGTTAATTTTCTCCCCTTTTTTCGTACAGCTCTTCTTGGCACATTCAAGGGTTATGGGAAATCTCCGTTTCATTCTCATAAGGGAGATACTGTCAAGTATTATAAATTCGGGCTCTTCAAAAAGCATTCCGCATTCCGACTCAAAGCTTGCCACAATGGCTTCGCTGCTGCGGTCTATCTTTTCCTCCTCTACTCCGAAAACGTCTATAACGCTTTTGCGCTGACCCCAGGCTTCAATGCGTGAAAAGGGAATTCCAACTGCCTTCAGCGCTCTTTTGGCTTTCAGACCCAGAGCGGAGTTTTCAATAGCTGACCTTGAAAAGCCCTCTGCAGTGCTCTTTAAAAGCTTTGACACCGTATGGTATTCTCCCGCAATAAGTCCTGCCCGAGTCCCGTCGTTGGATTCAAGACAGAAAGAGGCGTAGCGCTTATTCATAAATTCGCAAAGCTCCTCTATTTTACCGCAACGCTCTTTAAAAAAGTCGGGAAAATCCACTTTTTCTATTCTGCCCTGCTCACTCAGTCGCTCTGCCAGCTTGTTTTTGGTGTCACAGCTATCGGCATAATATTTACTCCAGCAAGCACCCGACATGGAGCATGTAGCACAAACCTTATTCATAGCGTTATCAACGGTAAATCTCACGTCTTCAAGAGCAGGCGTTTTAAGACTGTCGGTAACAGCAAAAAACACCTCGGAAAGAGTAGCGAAGGTACCCGACATTTTTTCAAGCTTTCTCTCCACCGACTCTCTTTCGTGAGCCTCCGAAGTACCAACTCCCGACACAAGGTGTACTCTCCCCTCTGATACGGGGAAAAGCTTGAGTATGGGATATACAATAATCGCTCCAAAAAGCACCTCAGGAAGAGTAGTAAGTATTCCCTCGAAGCCTCCAACGTACACGGATATAGCAGAGGAAACAAGCACCGCAACCGACAACGAGAGAAAATCAGAGAGAGGAAAGAACATAGCACTGAATATTCCGATAACACCGTATACTACCGCAAAGAGCCCCCCTCCCGCACCAATTCCCGTAAGCATTCCGAAAACGCCTGCGTGCATAGGTCCAAGAGCTTTTGAAACCACCACCGTCACCACAAAAGCGAAGGCGGCGGCAAGTGAAAATCCGAAAAGTCCCACGCTTTTAAGGGAAAGGGCTATAAGGAACATAAGGGCAGCAAGCCCCACCTCGGCACGCATTTTGATACCCGATTCGAGAGTATCTCCCAGAGAGGAAAAAAGTCCCGAAAAAACGTATGTAAAAATAGGTACACTAAGTGAGAGAGTGATGCTGATTCCCACAGACCTGAGAGAAAAGGAGTCTATTATCATCTGAAAGCTGGAGAGCAGAACCGATGCTCCAAAGGAAGTGAGAGTTCTGAAAGCGATACTCTCGTCAAATTCTCCGTGAGTCACAACGCTTCTCATTATAAAGACTGTAAGTATAACAGTGAAGTACACAAGCCCCGACTCTTTCATAAAGAGAGTGGACAGTACTGTGGATATGAGGGTAAGCGCCATAATAAGGCGGGGAGTAAAGGCTACTCTTCCCTTTCTTGTGAGCCCCGCTGAGGATATTACCGAAAGCGGGGCAGGGTAAGCTCCCGACACGAATGGAGTGGCAGAAATGAGAACCCCTACCCCTACCATTAAAAGACTTATAAGGAAAAGCTTAGCCCTGCGCCGGTAGGAGGCTTCCTCCTCACCAAGCTCCTCGGAAAGCATAAAGGACAGCTTTTCATAAAGCCGTTTAAAAAAAGACGTGTAAAGCTTTACGCTTTCCTTAACGTAAAGCTTTGACGAGGAAATAAAAGCACCCACCTCTTCCTTTATTTTTAAAAAGCCCTCGTCGTCGGAGGTGTATTCCTCGCTCTTCATCTTTTTCTTTTCTTCGCTCTTTATCTTTTTCATAAAACTCTTTTTTCCTTTCTTTTTTTGAAATTCTATCACACACCGCTTTCGTGTTATGTCGAAGTTTTGTAGGGATAAAAATATTTTTAAAAAATATAAGCGTTTAAATTGACACGCATATTTTTTCGTGATACCATAGGGCTGAAAATAAACTTTGTAAGAAAGGAAATAACCGTGGCAAACATAAAAGAAACAAAGAGCTCCTTAATCTTTGAAAATGCCTTTGCTGAAATTACTATTTCAAAGAAAGATGCTATCGTTGAAAAAATCCTTGACAAAAAGTCGAAAAAAGAAATTACAGGAGAAAAGACTTATTTCTTCTCTCTTTTGACCGGAACTTTTACCGAAAATGAAGAAGTTATTTCCACTTCTCTTGCTCTATCAAATGACACAATAACCGTTCAAACTCCTATCGGAGGCTTTGACGTAAAGTGTGAGATAAAAGAAAACTACTTTACCTTCGAGCTCACGTCAGCTCTTCCCGAAAAGTCTTATAAGGCTCTTCTTGCTCACGCAAGATACGACTACGACTTCAAAGACAAGGCGAATACCGGTGCTGTGGGTATTGCCTTAACTTACTGGGCTGACCCATGCTTTTACCCCGACGCAAAGAGCCTTGAAACAAAGGCAGAGGTAACGAAAACACTCAAAGACAATGGAGCGAAATACGCTCTCATCATCGCTCCAATAAATGAACAAAAGGACATAATAAAGGAAGCTTGTCTCACAATTGACAAGAACACAGGTATTATGTCCGAAATCGGCGGTGCTTGGGGCAGAGATTCAAGACTCAACTTCGGCAACTACTCCCTTCAGTATTCCACAGAGAGAAATTACATAAAAAGCAACGTTGACACCTTTAAAGAAATGAGCATCGACCAGCTTGACTTCCATCAGGGCAGCGACACCTTCCGTCAGGGTGACTTCTATCACTATCACTACGAGAACCATGCCGAGTTTAAGAAGTACGTTTCCGACGTTCTTGAAGACAACGGAATGTCGGCAGGTCTTCACACCTATTCCTTCTACCTTGCATATAGCTGTTCTCCCTATCTTTCAAATCCTAAGTGGCAAAAACAGCTTGGCTGTATCGGGGAGTACACCATTGCAGAGGATATCGGGGAAGAGGATAAATTCATAAGGATTGAAGAAGACACCTCTGTCATTCCCGCAGACCGAGGCTTCAATGCCCGCAACTCGCCCTTTATTCTTGTAGGTGAGGAGATAATGTACTTTGTTATTACCGAAAAGGGTTTGCAGATAGATGCAAGAGGCTTTGCGGGAACTAAGAAAGTTCCCCACAAGAAAGGCGAAAAAATACGCCACATCGACGGCAAGTACGCAGGAATTGCGCCTATACCCGGCTCCGAGCTTTTCCTTGAAATAGCAAAGGAAACCGCCAAGGCATACAACGAGGGCGGTTTCAAAATGATTTACCTTGATGCTCTTGACGGAGTGAGAGCTCACATCGGCAAGGGCGAGCAGTGGTACTACTACGCAATGTTCGTTTGTGAAATTCTCAAATACTGCGATACCTATCCTCTCATTGAGTTTTCTGACTTTACCCCTTCTCTTTGGGCGGCAAGAGGCAGAATAGGTGCTTACGACTTTCCCACACGTAACTACAAGAATTTCAACCGCTTCCATTCCAATGACAACGAAAAATACATAGACCGTTATTCCGCGCCAACGCTGGGCTGGTATGACTTCTATCCTCAGCAGAGTGAATATCCAGGGAACTATACTTGCAGATATCAGCACACCGACGATATAGACTTTATGGGAACACTTGCGGTAGCCTTCGACTACTCCAACGTTTCAAACGGCACAGGTTGTAGCGCTCTTGCCCAATGTAAGGCTCTCAGACGAAATATGTCACTTTACAAGAAATACGACGATTTGAGAAAGGCTGAATATTTTTCCGAAGGATTAAGAGAAAAGCTTGCAAATGGGAAGTATGAATATCAGCTGAAAGAGAAGCGCGGCAAGAGATACGTTTTTGTAGAAAAGAACTATCAGCCGAAGCGTCTCTTCGACCTCTCCGACCCCAACAGAAACACATCTGAATTTAAAAACCCCTTTGGACCTCAGATACCCTATATAAGAATTGAAGCCTCTCTTTCCTCTGCGGGGCAGGGACCTCAGGTGCTCTTCCCTCTCGATGAGAAAAAGGATCTTATATCGCAAAATCTCAAGTGTATGTTCGGCACCGAAATAAACGCTAAAGACCGCCTTGCGCTGAAGGTACGTGTGCTGGGTAACGGTAAGAAGGGCGGAACTGTTGCTATAAGCTTCCATTCCTGGTCGGTAAGCGACCCCGGCAGAATAATGTACTATATTGACACCGACTTTACGGGCTGGCGTGAATTTATCCTTGTAGAAGCCCACAACGGTGAAAGACTTGACCTTCCCCTTCATCAGCCCGTTGAAAAGGAAACGGATATTTTCTGGCAAGTGCACAGAGCTGCACACAACGCTGACAGACTCAAGGGCGTTGAAATTGAGACAGTGGGCGATATGACGGGGGTAAGAATGTCATCTATTACAGTTTGTGAGCATACCTATGAAATTCTCAAAAATCCCACCGTTAAGATTGGAGATGGCTCACTTATGTTTGAGTGCGAGCTGATGTCCTCCGACTTTATAGAGTTTGACGGCGAGAACGCAAAGGTCGTTGACCGTTTCGGCAATGAAAAGCCCATATGGTTCAAGGCAGAAAGCTTTAAGGCTCCCCGCGGAAAATTCAAGGCTTCCCTTGAAGCGCGTGCCCTCAACCGCACGATACCTCAGGCGAAGCTGACGTTTGGATTTACGGGTAAAGAGGTTAAGTAAAGTAAGCTTTGTTTATAAATGAAAAAGGTAAAAAAGATACTGTCTTTTTTACCTTTTTTATTGACTTTGCTAAAAATTTATGTTAAGGTAGACTTGTAAATGGAAGATTTTTGACAAGGTCAAAAATCAACCAAAATTCTGCATTTTGCATTCAATTAAAGTGGAGGAAATTATTATGGCAGCAATCAAGGAGATCAAGAATGCTATTGTTCTTGAAAATGACTATGCCGAAATCTCTCTGTCAAAGAAAACTTCTTTGGTAGAAAAAGTAATTGACAAGAAAACAGGAAAAGACATCAGAGGAGATGAAACACAGTTCTTCACACTCTTCGCGAGCAAAGAGGAAGAGAGTGTTGCGGTAACGGGTATCTCTCTGAAAGGTAACGTTATCACCGTTGCTACAGAAAAGGGAAGCTTTGAGGTTAAGGCTGAAGCTCTTGACCACTATTTCACCTTTGAGATTATTTCCGAATTGCCCGAGGGCATTTACAAGGCTTATATCGCTTACGTGAAGTATGACTATGACTACCTTGACAAGAAAAATACTGCGGCGGTAACTATTCCCATCACAATCTGGGTTGACCCATTATATTACCCCGACGGAAAAAGCCGTGAAACAATCGGCAGAATTTACCCTCATCTTGGTGTCAAGGGTGCAAAGCTGGGTCTCATCATTGCTCCCGTAATTGAACACCGTGACCTTATAAAAGAGGTTACTCTCACCATTGATAAGAACACAGGTATACGTTCCACAACGGGCGGTGCTTGGGGAAGAGACTCAAGACTCAACTTCTCAAACTATACCATTCAGTCTGAAACCACAAGAGAATTTATTGACAGCAACATCGACTACTTCAAATCAATCGGTGTTGACCAGATTGACCTCCATCAGGGGGCGGCTACCTTCCGACAGGGCGACTTCAAATTCATGAGATACAAGGACGGTGCCGAATTCAAGAAAAACGTTTCCGACGTGCTTGAAGCAAACGGCATGGCGGCAGGTCTTCACTCCTACTCCTTCTATATTGCATATAACTGCGATACCCTTCTTTCAAAGCCAGAAAATCTCCGTCAGCTTATGATTATGGGCAAATACACCCTTGCAGATGATATTTCGGCGGATGATATGTTCATCGCTCTTGAAGAGGGTACTGCTGATATTCCCACCGACAGAGGATTCTGCCGTACAAACTCACCCTTTGTACTTATCGGTGACGAGCTTATCTGCTTCGATATTACAAAGGACGGACTTAAAATCACTCAGCGAGGTGCCGCAGGTACAAAGGCAGTAGCTCACAAGAAGGGCGAAGCTGTCAAGCACATCACCGGACACTATCACGGACTTGTTCCCGAATTCGGATCAGAGCTCTTCCTTGAGGTTGCAAGAAACACGGGTAAGGCATATACCGAGGGTGGATTTAAGATGATATATCTTGACGCTCTTGACGGAATTCACTATCATTGCGACAATAAGAACGAGGCTTGGTTCTACATGGCTCAGTTCGTTTGCGAGGTGCTCAAATACTGTAAGGTTGACCCCGTTCTTGAAGGTGCTTCCTTTATGCCCTCTATGTATGCGGCTCGAGGAAGAATCGGCGCTTGGGATACTCCTTACAGAGGATATAGAAATTGGAACCTCAGACATACCAATTCAAACAAGGTATTTATTGACCGCTATTCTGCTCCCATTCTCGGTTGGTACAACTACTATCCTATGACAGACGCTTATCCTGCAAACGAGCACACAAAGTATCACCACACCGACTCTATCGAGCATATGGGTATGCTTGCCGTAATGTACGACTTCTCAAACGTATTTAATGGGCTCAGCAAGGGTCAGCTTGAAAGATACGCAGGTATGAGACGTAATATTGCTCTTTACAAGAAATATGATGACCTTCGTAAGGCTCAGTACTTCTCTGAGGATTACCGTCAGAAGCTTATCGACGGTCCCTATGAGTACCACCTTAAGGAAAAACGCGGCGGCAAGTGGACCTTCGTTGAAAAGGACTATCAGGTGGCTAAGCTCTTTGACCTCTCCGACCCCGATAGAAACGTGGGACACTTCAAGAATCCCTTCGGCGCTCAGGTGCCCTTCGTAAGAATTGAAGCTATGCACTCAACTCTTTATCAGAACCCCATGGTTATGATGAAGCTTGACGAAAATCAAGACCTTATGAGCCAGAAGCTTAGCGTTAAGTATGGCACAGAGATAAACTTCAAGGAAAACCTTGCAAAGACTGTCAAGGTATTCGGTAACGGTTTGGGCGGTAAAATTGCCATTAAAACAAGATGTGCTACCAACTCCGAGATGGGCTACGGCGAGTACATTGTAGACGTTAACTTCAAGGGCTGGAGAGAGTTTATCCTTATCGAATCGGACAACGGCGAAAGAAATGACCACCACTTTGAGGACAAGGAAAACCTCTACGCTATCTTTCGCTCCTCTCTCAATAACGACAGAACAACAGGCGTTGACATTGAAACCGAGGGCGATATGACGGGCGTTAAGATGTCCTCCATCATTGCTTACGAGCACGTTCACGAGGTTTACAAGAATCCCACCTTAAAGCTTGGTGACACTTGGGTAGTATTCGAGTGCGAGCTTCTTTCGGGCGAGTTTATCGAATGGGACGGCAAGACTGCCAAGACCATTGACCGATTTGGAAACGAGAGACCTATATGGTTTAACAACGACGGTAACTTCAAGGCACCCAGAGGTAAGTTCAACGTATCCGTTGAAGCAAGAGCTCTCAACCGTACAACTCCTCGTATGCAGTTGACTCTCGGATTTACAGGCAAAGAAGTAAAATAAAGCAAGGGCTTTATTTCACCTAATGCTGAATGCAGAATTGCATATATATTAACTAATTAAAAAAGGGTAAAAATCTAACGTTTTTACCCTTTTTTATATTGACAACGCATAAAATATATGTTAAGGTAGACTTACGAAAGAGCTTCGCTCTTTAATGCAGAGTGCAGAGTGCTGAATGCAGAATTGTGGTTGATTTCCTGCGGAAATCCTCATATATAATTAACGTAAATTTTTCGTCAGGAAAATTGTCAATAATTTATCATTCATCACTTATCATTCATCATTCAATTAAAGTGGAGGAAATTATTATGGCAGCAATCAAGGAGCTCAAAAACAGTATCGTTTTTGAGAACAGTTTTGCCGAAATTACCCTGTCAAAGAAGGATTCTCGCGTAGAGAAGGTTCTTGACAAAAAAACAAATAAGGATATCAGAGGAGAAGAGACGAAATTCTTCAACTTCCTCACAAGGGAAAAAGAAGAGGTTGCAAAGGTTTTGGGGCTTTCCCTTAAAGGCGACATCATTACAATTGAGACCGAAAAGGGTGCTTTTGATATTAAAGCACTTGCCTTTGACAGCTATTTTACCTTTGAAGTAGTGTCTAAAATGCCCGATGGCATTTACCAGATGCACTTCGCACACATCAAGTACGACTATGACTATCTTGACAAGAAAAACACGGGCGCAGTCATTATCCCTATGACTATTTGGGCTGACCCCGTTCATTATCCCGATGCTAAGCAAAAGGAAACATACTCCAGAGTATTGCCTCACCTCGGAGACGTTAAGGCTAAAATTGCTCTTATCGTTGCTCCCATTATAGAGCACAGAGATATTATTAAAGAAGCATCTCTCACCATTGATAAAAGTTGCGGTATCGTTTCAACGACAGGCGGTGCCTGGGGCAGAGATTCAAGAATAAACTTCTCAAACTATACCATTGTAACCGAATCCTCTAAGGAATATATCGAAAATAATGTTGAACATTTCAAAAGTATTGGCGTTGACCAGATAGACTTCCACAAGTACCCCTACACATTCCGTCAGGGCGACTTTAAGTTCTATCGCTATAAGGACGGCGCTGAATTCAAGAAAAACGTTTCCGACGTTCTTGAAGCAAACGGCATGACAGCAGGTCTTCACACCTACTCCTTCTACATAAACTATGACGTTGAGACAATTCTTTCTAAGCCTGAGTACCAGAAGCAGCTCAAGGTTATGGGTGAGTACACTCTTGCCGAGGACATTAACGACGACACAACCTTATTCAAGATTGAAGAGGATTATAAAACTATTCCTACCGACAGAGGTTTCTGCGTAAATAATTCTCCCTTCTTCCTTATGGATGAAGAAATCGTAAAATTTGACATCACTCCCGAAGGACTAAAAATTTCAGGCAGAGGAGTTGCCGAATCAAAGAAATCCGTTCATAAGAAGGGCTCTGTTATCAAGCATCTTGAAGGACATTATTCAGGTCTTACTCCCGTGCTTGGCTCAGACCTCTTCCTTGAGATTGCAAGACTTACTGCAAAGGCATACAACGAGGGTGGCTTTAAGATGATTTATCTTGACGCTCTTGACGGTATGCACCACCACTGCGACAGAGGACAAGAGGACTTCTTCTACCTTGCACAGTTCGTATGCGAGGTGCTTAAGTACTGTAAGGTTGACCCTCTCCTCGAGGCAGCAACATTTATGCCCTCTATGTGGGCTTCCAGAGGAAGAATCGGCGCTTGGGACACACCATACCGTGGCTACAGAAACTGGAATATTCAGCACGTTGATTCCAACAAGATGTTTATTGACCGCTACTCAGCTCCCATTCTTGGCTGGTACAACTTCTATCCTACCACCGATAAATACCCTGCAAACGAGCATACAAAGTATCATCATACCGACTCTATGGAGCATCTCGGCTCTCTTGCTCTTATGTGGGACTTCGCTAACGTTTTCAACGGTGCCGCAGGAGAAAGTAGTGTGAACAGATATGCAGGTGCACGCCGTAACCTTGCTATCTACAAGAAGTATGATGACTTACGTAAGGCTCAATACTTCTCAGAGGAATACCGTCAGAAGCTTATCGACGGACCTTGGGAATATCACCTCAAGGAAAAGCGCGGCGGCAAGTGGACTTTCGTTGAAAAGGACTATCAGTTTGCAAAGCTCTTTGACCTCTCCGACCCCTCAAGAAACGTGGGACACTTCAAGAATCCCTTCGGTGCACAGGTTCCATTTGTGAGAATTGAGGCTATGCACTCAACTCTTTACCAAAACCCAATGGTTATGATGAAGCTTGATGAGAACGCCGACCTCAACACTCAAAGACTCTCTGTACGCTACGGCTGTGAAATTGACTTCTCCAACAACCTTGCAAAGGTAGTAAAGGTCAAGGGTAACGGCATAAAAGGCGGTAAAATCGCTATCAAAACAAGATGCGCTACTAACTCTGAAATCGGATACGGACAGTATATCATTGATACAGACTTTGAAGGATGGAGAGAATTTATCCTCATCGAGTCTGACAACGGCGAAAGAAACGACCACAACTTCGAGGCTAAGGAATGGCGTTACGGTATTTTCCGTTCATCTCTCAACCACGACAGAATGGTGGGCGTTGACATTGAGACCGAGGGCGATATGACGGGCGTTAAGATGTCCTCAATTATTGCTTACGAGCACGTTCACGAGGTATATAAGAATCCTACCCTCAAGCTTGGCGACACTTGGATTATATTCGAGTGCGAACTTCTTTCGGGCGAGTTTATCGAATGGGACGGCAAGACTGCCAAGACCATTGACCGCTTCGGAAACGAGAGACCTATCTGGTTCAACAACGACGGAAACTTCAAAGCGCCCAGAGGTAAGTTCAACGTATCTGTTGAAGCAAGAGCTCTCAACCGCACAACTCCCCGTATGCAGCTGACTCTCGGATTTACAGGTAAGGAAGTTAAGTAAAACACCGTTTTACTTTACTTAATGAATAATGAAGATTGAATAATTACCGTAAATTTTCCAACAGGAAAATTGTCAATAATTCAGCATTCATCATTCAATTAAAGTGGAGGATATTATGACAGCAATCAAAGACAACAAAAACGCTATCGTTTTTGAAAATGACCGAGCTATTATTACTTTGTCAAAGAAGGATGCTTCGGTTGAGGAGATTATCGACAAGAAGACGGGCAAGAGTATAAAGGGAGAGGACACCAAGTTCTTCTCTTTTTATACCAAAGAAAAAGAGGAAATTGCTCTAACGGGCATCAGTATCAAAGGAGATATACTGACCGTTTCCTCCGAAAAGGGAAGCTTTGACGTTAAAGTTGGAGCTTTTGACAACTACTTTACCTTTGAAATCGTATCAAAGGCACCCGAGGGAATGTTCAAGATTATAATGGGTCATATGAAATTCGACTATGACTATCTTGACAAGAAAAACACGGGTGCAAACGGCGTTTCTATGACAATATGGGTTAACCCCATGTTCTATCCCGACGCCAAGAGCCGTGAGACACGAGGCGAGGTATTCCCTCATCTCGGTGACGTTGGAGCGAAGCTTGGTATTGCCATTGCTCCCATCATTGAGCAGAACGCTGTACTCAAGGAGCTTTTCCTCACTATCGACCCCGAAAAGGGTATCATTTCAAAGACCGGCGGTGTATGGGGTATCGACTCAAGACTCAACTACGGCAACTATATCATTATGAGCGAGACCTCTGAAGAATTTATCGACGAAAACCTTGAGTATTTCAAGGCGCTGGGTGTTGACCAGATTCCATTCCATCACGGTGCAGGTACCTTCCGTCAGGGTGACTTTAAATTCTTAAGATACAAGGATGCCAAGGAGTTCAAGGAAAAGGTAAGCGACAAGCTTGCCGCCCACGGCATCGCAACGGGTCTTCATACTTATTCATTCTATATCAACTTCGGCTGTGATACTATTCTTTCAAAGCCTGAATATCAGAAGCAGCTTAAGGCAATGGGTGAATATACTCTTGCTGAGGATATTTCGGCTGATGCAGATTTTCTCAAAATTCTTGAGGATACCTCGGTTATCCCTACAGACAGAGGCTTCTGCCGTACCAACTCCCCTCTTCTTCTCGTAGGCGAAGAGATTATATACTTCGGTATCAGACCTGACGGTCTTTCCGCTATTCACAGAGGCTGGGCAGGTACAAAGGCAGCTGCTCACAAGAAGGGTGACGTTGTCAAGCATCTTGAAGGTCACTACAACGGCGTTACTCCCATCTTCGGCTCTGAGCTTTTCTATAAGATAGCAAGAGACACCGCAAAGGCATACAACGAGAGCGGTTGCAAGATGATTTATCTCGATGCTCTCGACGGCGCAAGATTCCATTGCGACAAGGAAAGCGAATATTGGTTCTACAAGACCGCTTTCGCTCACGAGGTTCTGAAGAACTGTCACGACTACCCCATCCTTGAAGGTGCTGACTACGGTGCCGCTATGTACGCTACAAGGGGCAGAATCGGCGCTTGGGACTACGCTTTCAGAGCATACAAGGGCTACACAGACCTTCACGCAAAGGACAACTCAAACTGTACCGATAAGTTCCTTGCGGCAACTATGGGCTGGTATAGCTTCTATCCTATGTCAGATATGTACCCCGGAAACGAGCATACAAAGTATCATCACACAGATGCTATCGACTACCTCGGTGCTACTGCCGTTATGTACGACTACTCCAACGTATTCAATGGAACAAAGGCTTCCTTCAACAGATACGCAGGTCTCAGACGTAACATCACTCTTTACAAGAAGTACGACGAGCTTCGTAAGGCGCAATACTTCTCTCCTGAATACCGTCAGAAGCTTCTCGACGGCAAGTGGGAATATCAGCTCAAGGAAAAGCGCGGCGGTAAGTACACCTTCGTTGAAAAGGACTACCAGTTTGCAAAGCTTTATGACCTGAATGATGCAGACAGAAACGTGGGAGAATTCAAGAACCCCTTCGGTGCACAAGTGCCCTTTATCAGAATTGAAGCGATGCTCTCTACTCTGAAAAACAATCCTATGGTTATGATGAAGCTTGACGAAAACGTTGATCTGACCGCTCAGAAGCTTGAAGTGAAGTATGGAACTGAAATCAACTTCAAGGAAAACCTTGCCAAGGTTGTGCGTGTCAAGGGTAACGGAATCAAGGGCGGTAAGATAGCCATTAACGTAAGATGTGCTACCAACTCCGAGACAGGCTACGGCGAATATATCATCGACACCGATTTCAAGGGCTGGCGTGAATTTATTCTTCTTGAGTCTGACAACGGCGAAAGAAAAGACCACAACTTTGAAGAGGGACTTCACCACTACAACGTATATCGTTCCTCCCTCAACAACGACAGAACAACTGGCGTTGACATTATGACCGAGGGTGATATGACAGGGGTGAGAATGTCATCTATTATTGCTTACGAACATATTTACGAGGTTTACAAAAATCCTACCGTTAAGATTGGCGAAGGCACAATTATGTTTGAGTGTGAGCTTCAATCCTCAGACTTTATCGAGTTTGACGGCAAGACTGCCAAGGTTATTGACCGTTTCGGCAACGAGAGACCTATTTGGTTTAATGCCGAGAACTTCAAGGCGCCCAAAGGCAAGTTCAAGGCAGAGCTTACCGCACGTGCTCTCAACCGCACAACTTCCCGTGCAAAGCTGACTCTTGGATTTACGGGTAAGGAAGTTAAGTAAGATAGTATTAATTTGTATTTCCAAAAGGGTAAAAAGATAAAATCTTTTTACCCTTTTTGCAATATTTTTAATATTTGTAGCAACATTTGACTTGAAAAGAAAGACCCTATGTAATAACATAATGTTAGGCTAATGAAAATGTATTTCTTTGGAGGAAATTATGGCAACAAAAATTGCTGAAACAGGCAGTATCATTATTTTTGAGAATACTTTTGCCGAAATACACGTATCTAAGAAAAATTCTCTCGTTGAAAAAATAATATATAAGCCCGATAACAAGGATATTACAGGCGAAAAGTGTCCTTTCTTTTCTATTTCCGGCAAAGACGGAAAAGAGCTTGAAATAACCTCAGTTTCTCTGACAGGAAACGTTATGACGGCAGCAACAGATAATGGAAGCTTCGACGTAAAGGTTGAATGCTTTGATAACTTTTTCACCTTTGAGCTTCTCACCTCTCTTCCCGAGGGATGCTACAAGGCAACCCTTGCTCACGCCAAGTTCAGCTATGACCCCAAGGACGAGAACGGAATGGGTGCTCTTGGTATTCCCATGACGTACTGGGCTGACGCGAAATTCTACCCCGACGTAAAAAGCTGTGAGACTGCATTTTTTGTACTTCCTCATCTGAAGGACGTTGGTGCAAAATACGCCGTTATCATCTGCCCCACAAAGTACAGACGGGGCATCATGAAGGAAGTATGTCTTAAAATTGACAAAAACGTTGGTATAGTTTCTTCCATCGGCGGTGCCTTCGGAAGAGACTCCAGACTTTGCTTTGGAAATTACACTCTTCAGTATGAGTCATCAAAGGAATTTATAGACTCAATGCTCCCTTTCTTCAAGAAAATAGGAGTGGACCAGATAGACTTCCATCAAGGCTCCAGAACCTACCGTCAGGGCGACTTCAAAACTGTCAGATATGAAACTATGGCAGACTTCAAGAAGAACGTTTCCGACAGACTCGAGGAGCATGGAATGTCGGCAGGTCTTCACACCTATGCTCAATACATAAACTACGACTGTGATACCCTTTTATCACAGCCTAAATTCCAAAAAGACCTTATTACAATGAACTCCTTCACTCTTGCCGAGGATATCGGCGAGAATACCATGTTTTTACCTACCGTTGAGAGCGTTGAATGTCTCTCTATGGACAGAGGCTTTTTCCGAAAGAATTCCGCAATGATTCTTGTAGGAGAAGAACTTATGACCTTTAACAAGGGTGAAAACGGACTTATCATCACACAAAGAGGTAAGGCGGGAACAAAGGCGGTTCCTCATAAGAAGGGCGAAGAGATAAAGCACCTTGAGGGCTTTTTCGGAGACCTTACTCCAAGGCTGGGCTCCGAGCTTTTCCTTGAGGTTGCAAGACTTACCGCCAAGGCATTTAACGAGGGCGGATTCAAGATGATTTATCTTGACGCTATCGACGGACTTCGTCAGCATTGCAAGAGAGAAGAGGTTTCCTACTACATGGGCGCCTTCATCTGTGAGCTACTCAAAAACTGTAATACCGACCCTCTTCTTGAGGCTTCCGATATGGTGCCCTCTTTCTGGGCGGCAAGAGGACGAATCGGTGCATGGGACACTCCCTACCGAGGATACAGAGGCTGGAACAATATACACACGAACGACAATCTTCAGTGGGTTGACCGCTTCTCAGCGCCCTGCCTCGGTTGGTACGATTTCTTCCCCATGACAGAAGCATATCCCGGAAACGAGCACACAAAGTATCATCACACCGACTCTATTGAGCATATGGCATCAAAGGCTATAATGTATGATTTCTCTACCGTTTTCAACGGACTTACTCCCGAAAAGCTTGAACGATATGCAGGTATGAGACGAAACCTTGCCATTTATAAAAAGTATGACGACCTGAGAAAGGCTGAATATTTCTCAGAGGATTACCGTCAGAAGCTCATTGACGGACCCTTTGAATATCATCTCAAGGAAAAGCGCGGCGGAAAGTATACCTTCGTTGAGAAGGATTATCAGACAGCCAAGCTTTATGACCTCTCGGACAGCGACAGAAACTACGGCAATTTCAAAAACCCCTTCGGCGCTCAGATACCTTTCGTGAGAATTGAGGCAATGCTATCTACTCTGAAAAATAACCCTATGGTTATGATGAAGCTTAATGATGATGCAGAGCTTATGACTCAAAAGCTTTCTATCCGCTACGGATGTGAGATAAACTTCAAGGATAACCTTGCAAAGGTAGTGAAGGTGTTCGGTAACGGAAAGGGCGGAAAGGTTTGTCTCAAGACAAGATGCGCCACCAATAGTGAAGCAGGCTACGGTCAGTATATCATAGACGTGAATTTCAAGGGCTGGCGTGAATTCATTCTCCTTGAGTCGGATAACGGCGAAAGATTTGACCATGGCTTTGAGAAAAACGAGATAATGTACCCCGTTTTCCGTTCCTCTCTCAATAATGACCGTCTTGTAGGTATGGAAATTGAGACCGAGGGCGATATGGAGGGTGTGAGAATGTCATCTATCGTGGCTTACGAGCACACCTACGAGGTTTACAAGAACCCTACTGTCAAGATTGGCGAGGGTACAATAATGTTTGAATGTGAGCTTCAGTCAAGTGACGTTATTGAATGGGACGGAAAGGAAGCTAAGGTACTTGACCGTTACGGCAACGAGAGACCCATCTGGTTCAATGCCGAAAACTTCAAATCCCCAAGAGGCAAGTTCAAGGCAGAGCTTACTGCTCGCGCGCTCAACCGTACAACTCCCCGTGCACAGTTGACTTTAGGCTTTACAGGTAAGGAAGTAAAATAAAGTGACACTTTATTTTCTTCAATGATGAATGCAGAATTGGAGTAAATTTATGGATATAAAAGTTGTAAGCTTCAACATACGCTACTGTGACGACCCTGATGGGAACAGTATAGCTGAGAGGGCACCTCGTTTAAAGACGGTGCTTGACCCCTTGGATGCAGACGTTATAGGCTTTCAGGAGTCTAACGCCCCTTGGGAGCCCTTTCTTGAAAAGGACTATGGTGACAAATATGAACTTTTCCTTGTTCACCGCGCGTCAAAGGATGCCGAGGCGGCTCCTATCATGTGGAAAAAAGAACGCTTCGATTGTGTAGATAAAGGTTTTTTTTGGCTTTCAGACACACCCGACGTAGAGTCGAGAGGCTGGGATGAAAGGTTTAACTGCTACCGAATCTGCTTGTGGTGCATATTAAAGGAGAAAAAAAGCGGTGAAGAGTTCTTCTTCATGAACACTCACTTCGGCTTCGGAGACAAGGGACAAAGCGACTCCGCAAACCTTATTGCGTCACGCCGTAACGCTATCACAAAGCTTCCTACGGTAATCACAGGGGACTTTAATATGACTCCCGATATGGCGGGATACCGTGCGATGACAAGTCACTTTGATGACGTAAACGCACTTACTGCAAAGGACACTTCTACAACCTATCACGGATATGACCCCGTGAAAATCAACGACCAACACATTGACTATTGCTTTATTTCCAAGGGGGTCGCTCCCCTTTCCTATACTCACCTGAAGGACACCGTTGACGGAAAATACCCTTCAGACCACTTCGGCCTTCTGGTGAATTTAAAGATTTAATTAGCTTAATCCCCTTAATCCTCCTCAAAATAATAGAAAAAGGCCTGAACACTTCGGTTCAGGCTTTTTTCTGTTTATTATTTAGTTTTACTCAGATATAAATTTGTTCAAAAGCTCACGTTTTGCGGTATCTGTTGTGCTTTTAAGCTCGGTTTTTGCTACGTATTCAGCGTTTCTTGTCTTTGCCTCTCCGTAGAAATAAACCACGTCTCCGCTCTCTGTCTCAAAAGAGATATAAGGACGGGTCACATACTCTAAAAGGTATGAGCCGAGGTTGTCAATTTCATAAACGAACACAAGCTCGCCTGAATTATCAATGAGAGGGGTCTTGAAAAGCTCTTTGTGAGCGCCCTTTGTATCAACGGTAAGCTCGCCGCTGAGTGTATCCTTTGCGATACAAAGCATACCGAATTTTATGTTATCAGAGGAAGAATAACTGTAATTTCCCGAGCCGAATTCTTTTTTGTAAACAGTATCCTTTTCTACTCTCATTCCAAATCTTATAGCGGGGGTATTGTTTATACGAAGTGACGCACCAATGTTCTCGAAGAGAGGAACTACCGACTCTACGTTGAAAACACAGCTACTTGACGTTTTGTTTGCAGTTACCTTTTTTTCGTTGCCGTCGTAAAGGCTTACGCTGTCAAGAGTAAGCGAAAGACGGGAGGTAGGATTGAGAGCTACGTCAAAGGTAAATTTAACTGCAAAGGAGCTTGTCACGGCAGGTCCGCTTATAGTGAAAGAAAGATTTCCGTTTGTGTTTGTAACGTCCGAAACCGACCAACCGGGAAGACCGCTGAGTGTAATACCGCCGTCAAGCTCAAGGCTGTCGGAGTAATCATAAGAAAAATGAGCTGATGCAATACCCGAGCTCTTGGGTACGTCAGAAATCTGCGTGGTGAAATTTACCTCAGTTCCTGCAAGGACATTTGAGTCGGCATCCGATACAAGCTTTACAGTGGCGTCCACAGTAGGATTGATAGGTAATATAGGTGTTTCTATTGCCCCGGCACACACTGTAAACGACAGGATTACCGCAAGGGCAAGAAATAAACAAATCTTTCTTTTCATATTTTTATCCTTTCAATATGGGGTGTTTATTATATTGTAACTCCAAAGCACAGAAAAGTCAAACCTTTTCTCCAAAAAGTATCAAGGCTTCCCTTGCTGCCGCTTGCTCTGCCTCCTGCTTTGAACGACCCTTGCCCACTCCAATCTCGTTGCTGTTGAGCTTTACCCTTATAATAAAGGTCTTATCGTGGTCGGGTCCGCTTTCGGAAACCTGCTCGTATTCAAGGATATCTCCCCTTGAATTCTGAACAAGCTGTTGGAGAGTTCCTTTATAATTCTTTGAACCGCCCTTTCTCAGGGTGGCTACTATTTCTTCAATTCTCGGAAGAGATATTTCCATAATGAAATCTTTTACCGATTCGATATCAAAACCGCTGTCAAGATAAACCGATGCGATAATGGCTTCCGTAGCGTCGGCAAGAATTGATTTTCTGTGTCTGCCGTCGGTTTTCTCTTCTCCTCTTCCAAGGGCAAGATATTCGCCAAGTCCTATCTTTGCAGCATAAGCGAATAAGGCGTCCTCGCAAACGGCATAAGCTCTTATCCTCGTAAGCTCTCCCTCGGGGAGAGAGGAAAGCGAGGAAAAGATATAAGAGGATACCACAATAGAGAGCACTGAATCTCCTAAAAATTCAAGTCTCTCATTGCTTTCTGCATCCTTCTTTTTTGCGCGGAGCTCGTTAGCAAAAGAAGAATGAGTGAGAGCGGTATAGAGGTATTCCGGGGTTTTGTAGCGATGCCCTATAATCTCTTCCAATGCCTTTGCTTTATCTAAAAAGCTATCGGTATAAATTTCTTTACTGTTCATCTTCACTTTCACCCAAGCGTTTTCTTTCTTCTCTCATTTTAAGACCTGCCTCGGCAATATCATTTATAATTCCCGTTTCCACAAAGGTCTTTGCCTGACGGCAGGCTGAAAACATACCCTTTTCTCCCGAATTTCCATGTGCCTTTATAACAGGAGATGCAACACCGAGGAGCGGCGCTCCGCCATATTCGGTGTAGTCCATTGACTTTTTCAGCGCCATAGCTTCGCTCTTTAAGAAAAGAGCGCCGATAATTGTTTTGAAATTCTTCTTAAACATGGATTTAAGAGTTCTTGACATAAATTTGCCAAAGCCCTCAACAAGCTTGAGGATTATATTCCCCGTATATCCGTCGGCAACAAGCACGTCGCAAACCGAGTTTACAACGTCTCTGCCCTCAATATTTCCTATGAAATTAAGTTCGCTGTTCTTCAAAAGAGCATAGGTCTCACGGGCAAGCTCATTGCCCTTTGTCTCTTCTGTTCCATTGTTGATAAGTGCCACACGGGGCTTTTCTATACCAAACATTTTTTCCATATAGATGGAGCCCATTACGGCAAACTGCTTCATAGAATCGGCGTTTGGAGACACGTTTGCACCAGAGTCGATAAGAAGCATAGGTGCACCGAGGGGGATTACCGCGCCTATTGCCGCCGCTTTAATTCCCTTAAGACGTCTGACAATAAGACTTGCTCCCGCAACTAAAGCTCCGGTATTTCCCGTAGAAATAAATGCATCTCCCTCTGAGTTTTTGAGGAGAGTGAGACCCACGCTCATAGAGGAGTCTTTTTTTGATTTTATAACGACAAGATAGTCGTCCTCCATGGTTACAATGCTATCTGCATTAACGATTTTAAGTCCTTCACTTTCACTCTCGCCAAGGCTTTCAAGGGCTTCTTTTATTACCTTTTCCTGCCCTACCAGAGTTATATCAACCTGAAGCTCTTTTCTTGCCTTTATGGCGCCCTTTATAGGCTCAATTGCCTCAGCGTCACCGCTCATTACGTCAATAATAAGTCTCAAAGCTTTCTTTCCTCCTTTATTTCCTTTACTCTTTCTATGCACCGCTGACCGATAGCGGCATTTCTCACTTTCTTACCGCCCTTTACCTTTTTCTCAAGGGGTGCGATAATTCCGAAATTTACGTTCATAGGCTGAAATGAGGTGATAGCAGGATTTGACACGTAATTTGAGAGAGCTCCCACTGCCGTCTCCTTGCCGAAATCTATCTCTTCCCGTCCCAGGGCACGCATAGCGGTATTTATTCCTGCCACAAGTCCCGAGGATGCCGATTCAAGATAGCCCTCAACTCCCGTCATCTGCCCTGCAAAATACAGATTTCTCTGTTCTCTCATGGAGTAGTAGGGGGTAAGAAGTCTTGGAGAATTTATAAAGGTGTTTCTGTGCATTACTCCAAATCTGAGATAATTTGCGTTCTTCAGGGCAGGTATAAGACCGAATACTCTCTTCTGCTCGGGGAAGGTAAGATGCGTCTGAAATCCCACAATATTATACATAGTGCCCTCGGCGTTGTCCTGCCTTAATTGAACTGTGGCATAAGCCTCTTTCCCCGTTTTTGGGTCGATAAGTCCAACGGGCTTCATAGGTCCGAAAAGAAGAGTTTCATACCCTCTCTCTGCCATGACCTCAACGGGCATACATCCCTCGAACACCTTCAAATCAGTATCGAAGGTATGAAGCTCGGCGGTTTTCGCCGACACAAGCTCACGGTAGAAAAGGTCATATTCTTCCTTGGTCATTGGGCAGTTTATATAAGCTGCCTCCCCTTTTCCCCAGCGGGATGCCACAAAGGCGGAGTCAAAGTCTATGGACTCCTTTTCCACAATGGGAGCCGCCGCATCGAAGAAGGAGAGAGCATCAGGTGATACCTTTTCCTTTATGAACTCTGCCATTTCTCCGTCGGTGAGAGGTCCTGTGGCAACAATTGTAAGAGTATCGGGGTCAAAGGAGGTACACTCCTCGTTTATCACCTCGATGTTTTCGCTTGAAGATATTTTTTCGGTGATATACTTTGAAAATCCTACTCTGTCCACCGCAAGGCAAGCCCCTGCAGGAACACGGTTACGGAAAGCCGACTCCATAACGATGCTGTCAAGCTCGCTCATTTCGGCTTTCAGTATACCCACGGCATTTTCAAGGCTGTCGGATCTCAGAGAATTCGAGCAGACAAGCTCTGCCATAAAGGGAGAGCTATGGGCGGGTGAAAAGCGGGCGGGCTTCATCTCAAAAAGCCTTACCTTAGCTCCGAGTCTTGATGCCTGCCAAGCCGCTTCAACTCCTGCAAGTCCTGCTCCGATTATATTTATTTTTTCCATACTAACTCTTTTTCTTTGAGGGACAGTTTTTGTTTGAGCAAACGGGTACTTCTCCCGTCTTCTTGACTACCATGTATCCCTCGTCACAATGAGGGCACTTTTCTCCCGTGGGAAGATACCACGCCGAGAAGTCGCACTTCGGATAGTTATCACAGCCGTAGAACACCTTTTTGCCCGCACGCTTGGTAATAACGTTGCCGCCGCACTTGGGACATTTAACTCCCACTTCTCTCACTATCTGCTTTGTATAACGGCATTCGGGGTAGTTTTCGCAGGCATAGAATTCTCCGTATCTGCCCTTTCTCTGTACCACCTTTCCTCCGCAATCAGGGCATACCATACCCTCAACCACCACGTCGGGCTTTTTCTCTACAACGTTACCCGACTGGTCAAGCTGCTTTGTGTTTTTACATTCGGGGTAGTTGGGACAAGCCGCAAAGCGTCCGAAGCGTCCCCTCTTCACTACCATCTTGGCACCGCACTTTTCACAAAGAAAGTCAAGCTCCTCAACAGTTTCCTTCACGTCAACCTTTTCGGTGTCTGACTCTGCCTTTTCAAGAAGGGTTGCAAACTCGCCGTAGAAATCCCGAAGCACCTTTTTGTATTCAAGGCTTCCCTCTGCTACGCGGTCAAGCTTTTCTTCAAGTCCTGCAGTAAAGCGGTAATCAACAATAGTTCCAAAGAACTTATCCATAATATCGGTTATTACCTCACCCAAAGCCGTGGGCTTAAAGAACTTGCCCTCACGCTCGATATAGCCTCTTGAAAGAATAGTCGTAATGGTGGGTGTATAGGTACTTGGACGTCCTATTCCCTTTTCTTCGAGAACCTTGATAAGAGTTGCTTCGGTGTAGCGGAAGGGGGGCTGTGAGAAATTCTGCTTGGGTATAATATCGAGAATAGAAAGCTTCTCTCCCTCCTTGAGTACGGGAAGAGCTACCGTTTCCTCTTCATCCTTGTCCTCCTCGTCGGGAGTTACGTTATAAAGTGCCATAAAGCCGTCGAACTTTCTCGTCTCGCCCTTGCCCTTGAATATATATTCTGCCTTGGGGCTCTTTGACGTTACTTCAAGAGACACAGTATCGTAAAGAGCTGTTTCCATCTGGCTTGCCACAAATCGGCACCAAATGAGTCTGTAAAGCTTATACTGATCGTTTGTAAGATAGGGCTTTGCCATCTCGGGAGTAAGATTTACGTCTGACGGACGTATGGCTTCGTGAGCGTCCTGCGCATTGCCCTTAGTTTTAAATACACGGCGGTTTTTAGGATAATATTTGTCACCGTAGTTATTCTTGATAAATGCCTCTGCCGCATCTGCTGCCTCGGTAGATACTCTTACAGAGTCGGTACGCATATAGGTGATAAGACCGTGGTCTCCGCTTTTACCAAGATGAACACCTTCGTAAAGCTCCTGAGCTACGCTCATGGTTTTCTTAGACTGGAAGTTCAGCTTTCTGTTGGCCTCCTGCTGAAGCTGAGAGGTAGTAAAGGGAGGTGCGGGAGTACGCTTCTTAGAGCCTTTTTTAAGGCTTGAAACGGCATATTCAGCCCCCTCGAGACCGTCAAGTATTCTGTCGGCGTCAGCCTTTGTGTCAAGGGCTATTTTGCCGTTTTTATCCCCGAAAAATCTCAGTTTGAACTTCTTTCCCGCTTCCCCCTTGAAAACGCCGTCAACTGTCCAGGACTCAACCGACACGAAGTTCTTTATTTCGTTTTCACGCTCTACAACCAGCTTGGTGGCAACAGATTGAACACGTCCTGCTGAAAGTCCGTTCTTCACCTTTCTCCAAAGAAGAGGTGAGAGCTTGTAGCCCACTATTCTGTCAATGAGACGGCGGGCTTGCTGAGCATCAACAAGGTCGGGGTTAATGGAAGAAGGGTTATGGATAGCTTCCTTAACCGCATTCTTTGTAATCTCGTTAAAATATACTCTGAACGCCTTTTTATCGTCAAGACCAAGCACTGTGGCAAGATGCCATGATATAGCTTCTCCTTCTCGGTCAGGGTCAGTTGCAAGGTATACCTTGGAAGCGTTTTTCGCCTCTTTTTTAAGCTCGTTTATAAGCTCGGCTTTTCCCCTTATGTTAATATATTTTGCCTTGAAGTCATCTTCAATGTCGATACCGAGACTGCTCTTAGGTAAGTCTCTTATGTGACCCTTTGAAGCTACTACCTTGTAGTTTGAACCAAGGTAGCCCTTAATGGTACTCGCTTTTGTAGGTGACTCAACTATTACAAGATTTGCCATTGTTTTCTCCTTACTCTTTAACTGAGTTTATATTTACCGCCCGGTAAGGGCTTGATAAGTCCGTCAAGCTCAAGCTCGGTAAGAGCCGTGAGAATTTCGGTTATATTGTGATTTTCGTCGATAAGCTCCTCTTCTGACAACGGCGTCTCAGACAGCTTATCGTATATATAAAGCCTTGTACCCGAAAGGTCGGGCTTTCTTTTCTTTTTTTCTTTCTTCATTTTTACACCGCCGAGAGGAAGCGCTCCTTCCTTTAAGAGATTTCTGCACCCCTCGAAGCTTCTGCCCTCCGCATCTGATGCGTATATCCTTATTCTGAGCCTTTTAGCGTATTCCGCCGTAATAAGAGCTCCGCTTTCCTCAGGTGCTTCTATAACGTACACTCTGTCCGAAAGTCCTGCTATAAGTCTGTTGCGGGTTGCAAAGTATCTTGCACCCGTATCGGGGGGATACTCCGAAATAACGGCTCCCTTCTCTGCGACCTTATCTATCAGAGCCTTATTTGAAGCGGGATAATATTTGTCGATATCCACTCCCGACACTATAACAAAGGGCTTTCCCTTGTCAAGACTCACCCTTGCCCCCACACTGTCTATTCCGTCGGCGCCACCGCTTATGAGCACAAAGCCCTCGTCAATAAGCTTTTCAGAGGTATCACTTGCAAGAGATTCTCCTTTGAGTGTCATACGCCTTGTTCCCACCACAGATGCACACTTTTTCTTAAGGACCCGTACGTCCCCCTTTACGTAAAGTACGTAGGGCTTATCGCTAAGCCTTTCGAGTGCTCTGGGGTAATAGGGTGAATTGGAAGTAATTATTTTTATTCCAAGCTTCTCGCATCTATCAAGAATTTTCTTCGCTCTGTCAAGGCTCTTGTTCTGCAAAAGCTGAGCAGTCTCCTCGCAAATACCTGCCCCCGCAAGCTCGTCGAGGGTGGCGTGATATACTTCCTCGGGGCTGAATTTATAATAAACGGGTGCCATCTTCGTGGATGAAAATCCGAAAAGCTCGGTAATCCAAACCCAATATAAAAGCCTTTCGTTCATTCTAAATTTTCCTTTTTGTCATAGAGTCATACATAAAAATTGTGGCGGCAACGCTTGCGTTAAGGCTCTCGGTATTTTCCATGGGGATTATAGCCTTACTGTCGGCGAGACTCACCGCCCTGTCGCTGAGTCCTTTTCCCTCGTTGCCTATCATAATAGTAGCATATGCGGTGTCAGTAAGAGAAATATCATTACTGTCGGTGTGAAGAGCTGTGGCAATTACGCTATCGGTAATTTTTCTTGAATACTCCACCGCTTTGTCAATACTGTCAAAGTGTGTAGTGGGAATTTTAAACACCGCGCCCATAGATGAGCGTACAGCCTTGGGACTATATGGGTCAACACAATTTACAAGAACCGCCTCTCTGACTCCAAAAGCTGCGGCGGTACGAAGTATGGTGCCCATATTTCCGGGGTCCTGCAATTCCTCCAGGAGAATTACCGACGATTTTTTTCTCTCTCCTATAAAGTCGGGCTTTTTCCAAACTGCAAAAATGCCCTCAGGGGATTTTTCGTCGGTGATTTTGTCATAAACCTCAGGACTTACTTCATAAACCTCCCCGGCTTTTATGTTACAGTATTCCTTTAGCACAAACGCCGTCACGGGAACTCTGCCCGACATAATACCCTCGTCATAAAGCTTCTTTCCTTCGGTGAAGAAAACGCCCTCGGTATCTCTTGCCTTTTTGTCGCGAAGAGAATATGCCCACTGTATTGTTGGGTTTTTTCTTGATGTTATAATCATAGCTTTTCTCCCTGAAAGGTTTTTCTTCTTTCAAGCTCTTTATCTATTTCGTCAAGGACAACAAACTTCTTCATACTCCAAAGAGGGGCGATAAGGTGATCTTTGTCTCCGTCTCCCGTAAGACGCTGAATGACCGTTTCGGGTCTTATATATTCAAGCTGGTCGCAAATGAGCTTAACGTAGTCGAAGAGCTCGAAGGTCTGAAACCCGCCCTTCTCGTACATCTTCGCCAAGGGGGTTCCCCGAAGCACGTGTAAAAGGTGGAGCTTTATACTGAAGGGCTCAAGAGCGTTGACTCTTTTCACGTTCTCCATCATCATATCATAGTCCTCGCCCGGAAGTCCGTTGATAAGGTGAACACAAACCTTGATGTCACGCTTTTTCATCATTTCATAGCCTTGAAGAAAGGTATCGTAGGTATGTCCTCGGTTGATAAGCCTTGCGGTCTCGTCAAAGGTGCTCTGAAGTCCAAGCTCTACGTTTAAGTAGGTGGTCTTTGATATTTCAAAAAGCAGGTCGGAAATCTCCTCGTCTATACAATCAGCTCTCGTGGCTATCGAAAGCCCTACCGCATTCTCAAAGGAAAGCACCTCATAGTATATTTTTTTCAGAGTATCAATATCTGCATAGGTGTTGGTATGGGCTTGAAGATAGATTATATACTTATCGCTGTCCCATTTCCCCTTCATCTTTTCGCGAACTTCAAGAAACTGTGAATGAAGGTCGAGCCTTGACGCACTTCCGCTTCCGTTAAGGCAGTATATGCAACCTCCCACGCCGCACCTTCCGTCAATATTGGGACAGGTAAAACCCGCGTCAAGAGAGATTTTCGCGACCTTCCCTCCAAAGGTATGCCTCAGGTGGTAATTCTGTGTATGATATCTCTTGTTGTCGTCGGAATAAATAAATCCGCTATACGCCACAGTACTGCCTCCCTTCCGCATTGTCTACAATAATAATATATAAAAATGTCTTTGTCAACAAAAATTTTTTAACGTTTCGCATAAAATAAGATTTTTAAAGCAAAATAATGGTAAATATTTCTTGTGTGAGGTGTATTGATATGATAAAAGGTTTTAACAGACGTGTAGTAGTTATGAAAAATCCCGATTCTAAAATGTTTGACGAGGCTTTCTTTGTGGTAAAGGAGAACGCGGTTTTTGACAAAAAGGAAAAAAGCCCCGTAGAAGCGGCAAAAAAAATAATAAGAGAGCTGGAAGAAGAAAGCCGAGATAAAAAGAAAAACGGTGTGTCGGAATTTAAAAAAGCACTTGTTTTTATGATCTTGGGAGCAGCAATTGGAATAATCGTTTGTATGATATAATCTAAAAGAGGATGTAATAACTCTTTTGAGCTTTTACATCCTCTTTGTGTTAATATCCAATCGCCTTCTTGTATTGTTTTCACAGATTTATTCTTTAAAGCACCCTACTTTTAATGCTTTTAAAATCATATGATTTTAACTATAGTTTTCTACAAGTTCTGATTACATTTACTTTGTTTTCGCCTTGGTCAGACCATACTTCAATAACCTCATCAACAGGATAAACAGAATTATAATCATCGTTTTCGCTTATTGTAATTACCTCAGAAAACCAAACATCTCTCGAAAACATTATATCTTTTTTATCCGTTCTGAAAATAATGGCTCTATCAAAAGAAATTTCATATTCTCCATCATTCACATTAACCACATCGTTTATAATTTCAATGCTTTCAATTTTTGCATCGATTTCAAATACTTCAAAAGGTTCTATGCAGTATGGTTTAAATTCAATAGCTGAATTAGAAGCTTTGCATTCCAAACATGCTATATCTTCAACACCATTAAAAAAAGGCATTTCTTTTGCTATATTACTTAGTTCAATTGTCAAAGTATCTGTGTTTATTCTCAAGTTACCATATGCTGTGTCAAATTGTTTACCGCACTCATATGAAATAAATTTTGCTCCTTTTATTGTTCTTAACATTTCTTCCATATTGTTATTTAAATTTGCATATACCACTCAACTTCTCTCCTTTATTCTATGAAATGTATTTTTTGCGGTTTAATTTTCCCTATCGTTTTAAAAGTAATCTCAACAGCTGGACTATTAGGTGTCTTTGTAATTATTCTATAAACAACACTAGATTTATCAGGAAAAGTTGTTTGTACACCTTTTCCGTTTGGTAAAACTCTTTCAACACCGCCTTTGCTGATTTTTTTATAAAAATCAGCAGATGCTTTTATGGGATCCTTGCTTTTGAATACCTGTGTGTTCTTTCCCTTTGTTCCAAAATAGCCATTTTTGCCGAGGTTATATTTTTTTGCAACACTTTTGGCATTATCGGACACACTTGTAATTTTTGATGCTTTCTTAGTTGTTTTAGAAACATCAGCAATTTTATCAACCGCTTTAACTGTATCAGAAACTTTGTCAGCTGTTTTAGCAATGTCTGCGGCTTCACCAAAAACAGGGACTACTCCGGCTAAATCTAAAACAGCTGATACAAAGTCACCTCTCAATAAATCTACAGGTATTGAGGCAATATTCGTGACTGTATCGAGTCCCGGAATAAACGATGCAACGGCTAATGCATTGCTTATATGGTCAAGTGCTTCCTTAAAACCCCTTTTACTACCTTTTGTATTTCCATAGCTTGTGCCCTTAGCACCATATCCGCCCCCCATTAAGCCGTTTCTCGCTTTCTGACTTCGGCAAATTTGCTCTCAAAAGATATTATGTTTATTCCTTTGTCTCGATATGGTTTGAATATACTATCAGGGGCACGTCCGTAAACGATAATATTTTTCGGGGATAATTTTTGCACAAGTACCGCGAGACCTACTTTGAAATAAAGCCTGTCTTCGCGAGTTTTAATACATCCGTGTGTTCCCACTGCCACAGTTTTGTTTTTCTCTATCCCGTCGAAACAAAACTCATAGGTTCTTTCGTCATTAAAACGGACGTTCGGAATAATTTCTATCCCGTTATTCTGCAGCCACACAGCAATTGCCCGACCTCGGTATGTATTCCACAGTTGCATACAAAGAGGCATATTTCTGTAAAGGCTGAAATCGGGGGAAATTACACCTTTAAATTTTTTC
>JAFUKG010000004.1 GCA_017467865.1 Clostridia bacterium | reverse complement strand
TTTGAAAAACTCCTATATATAGTAAAAAATCATATGCAGAACGCATATGATTTTTGATTTAGTTTGGTATTTTGGATATTTCTCTGATACAATTCAAACAGATGGTTTTACCTTCAAATTTGGTAAGACCGTTTACTTCACCGCAGAATGCACAAGAGGGGGTGTTCTTCTGAATGATTATCTTTTCACCCTCTACCTCCATTCTGAGCAGTTCGCCTGACTTTATATCAAGAGCATTTCTGAATTCCATGGGAACAACTATTCTTCCCAGCTCATCAATAGCTCTTATGTTACCCTTGTATCTCATACTATCACCTCATCGACATATTACCACAAATTATAACTAAAGTCAACAGTAATTTACAGTTATTACCAATTGATATAAAATGATTTGTGTATAAAAAAAGTCAGCCACTTTTGTGACTGACTTAGTTTTTATTCCTCTGTTGGAGCTTCTGTAGGTTCTTCGGTGCCTTCTGCGGGCTCCTCAGTACCCTCGACAGGTTCTTCGGTTCCCTCTACGGGTTCCTCTGTTCCCTCTGTAGGCTCTTCAGTACCTTCGGCGGGTGTTTCAGTGCCTTCTGCAGGCTCTTCAGTACCCTCTACGTTTGCATTATCCTCGATAGGAGTATAAATGATTTCGGGCTCTGTATAAGTAGTACCGAAAGCAACGTAAACGATGATAACAACAAGAACAAACAATATTGCGACAACAGTTGTGAGCTTGGAAAGTACGGAGTCAATTGTACGACCCTTTGCTTTACCAAAGAATGTTTCTGCTCCTCCTGCAATGGTTCCTGAAAGTCTTTTTGACTTACCGCTCTGCATAAGAACGGATATTACAAGGAAAATTGACATAACAAGAAGCAGTATACCAAGAAACAGCTGCATGTTTGTTACCTCCTTAAAAAATATTGAATTCAGCAGATATTAGTCGCTGATGTAAGGAAGAATAGCGATATGACGTGCGCGCTTGATAGCAACTGTAAGCTGTCTCTGATGCTTAGCGCAGGTACCTGTGATTCTGCGGGGAAGAATCTTAGAACGCTCGGAAACGAACTTTCTGAGTCTCGCAGTATCCTTATAATCAATGTGTTCTATCTTGTCCGCACAGAAAGCACAAACTTTCTTTCTCTTGCGGGGCTTGAATGATTTCTGCATATCCTTATCCATTTTAAATTACCTCCTTAAGTTTTTAATTAGAAGGGAAGGTCGTCATCGGTGGACATTTCTTCAAAAGAAATGCTCTCTCCGGCATTGCTGTAAGGCGCAGGAGCGGACGGCTGACCCATAGGCGCTGACTGCTGTGAGTCAGGCTTTCTGTCGACGAATGAAACTTCATCCGCCAATACTTCGAGAGTGTAACGTTTTTGGCCGTTGTTGTCGGTCCAAGTACGGGACTGAAGCTGGCCGCAAACGAGGATACTTCTACCCTTATTGAAGAATCTCTTTACAAACTCTGCATTCTGACGCCAGCAAACGATGTTTATAAAATCTGCATCGGGCTGACCCTCTGTTCTCTGGTAACGTCTTGAAACGGCAATTCTGAAATTAGTAACAGGTACACCGTTGGGAGTCTGTTTAAGCTCAGGATCCTCTACAAGATTACCAATGAGGATGACTTTGTTAAAAGAAGCCATTAATTCTTCACTCCTTACTCGCCGGCTTTAACAACAAGCGCACGAAGGATACCATCTGTGATATTGAAGTTTCTTTCGAGTTCTGCGGGGAAGTCGTGTGCACTTGTGAAATGAACAAGTGTGTAGTATCCGTCTGTGATGTCGTTGATAGGATAAGCAAGCTTTCTCTTGCCCCAATCCTGAACATCATCAATAGTAGCATTTGCTTCGATCATGCCCTTGAACTTAGCGATAAGCTCAGCGGCTGCCTCTTCTGCAAGTGTACCGTCAACTACGAAGATAACCTCATACTTTGATGTGATGTTTTCCATGTGTTTTGCACCTCCTTATGGACATATGACCTTTGTTTTCCAAAGGTAAGAAGATATTACTGCACTTTACAGTAATTCATACTGATACATTATACAGTAAGTTTTTCCATTTGTCAACATATTTTTTATTTAATATTTATTTGACATATTTTATGCCGATTGATATAATGGATACGCAGCGTATATTAACAAGAGGAGATAATTTTATGAAGAAAAAAGCTTATTTATCAGTTTTAGTTTTGTTGTTATTTGTATTTGCTTCGTGTTCTCCTGATATTGTGGAAGAAAAGCCTATATTTACAGAAGAGATATCACTTCCGGAGAAAGATATTTCAAAAGAAATTCCTCTCGAAGAAAATAAGCTTACAGATGTCTCGAGAATATTGACAACTCCCGCTTTTGTAGCCGATTATTCTTATACAATTCCCAATTTTGTAGACGCATCAGAATTTGATTTTGGAGATTATTTGCCTGTCTTTACATATGCAACCGATGCGGATTCTTCGCCTATAAAGACCTCTTTTGGTGTGTGGAATGGTGGTAGGAATATCTTAGATAGCGCAAACAACTATTTTTTGTATGAAAATACGGGAGCGGATATTGAAGACATATATTGCTTTTCTAAAAGTGAATCTATAAGAAAAAGTACTGATTTAAAATCCAATAAAGAAAACAATGCACTTGACAATTTTTATTTTCATGATTCCTTTGGCGACATTGAAGAATTGTATGAAGGAAAATATTATATCAACGGCGAAGACTATAGAAAAATCGTTATAGTCAAAAATGGAATAGAATTTGTTAATAATCAGATTCATTATACTTATTTTCATATCAATCAAATTATAGACGGAAGATATTTTGTTGCAACCGCAATAAGCGATTATTATACATATAAAGGCGGGTATTTCAGAACCTATCTTTATGATTTTGAAACTCAGGAGTATATTCCTCTTGCGGATAAAGCTTGTTATCCCATTCTTTCTCCCGATAGAAAATACCTTGCGTATACTTCAAATAATATAGAAGTAAGGGAAAATAACAAAACTGTTTACAGTAAATCAAAGGGATTTTATTTGCTAAACCTTGAGACAAAAGAAACTGTCTATATGAATTACCCTTATTATGAGGGGGAGGAGTTCAAATTCATCAATTGGATAAAAAAAGAAGATTACCTTCAGAAGGTTGAAGACTTGAAAGGTAAGGCTGAATTTGGCGAATACGCAGAGAAATTCTTCGATACGTATGTTTACCTCAAAGAAAAAGATAACGATACGGTAAATGTATCTATCAACATCCCCGACGATTTCTCGGAGCGGCCATTTGACCCAGAGGAGCTTATTACCCCAGAGCAGTTCACGTGGGGCGAATATGTGCCCTTTGTATCTTATGTGATAGGAACGTACACAGCCTCTGATCAAGCTACTGATTATGCAATTATATCATCAAAGACACAAAACATGGCAGATGCAATACAGTTATACAATAGCTTAAATGATAAATTTTTAATTAAAAGGCCTATTTGCAATCATGATGTGTTTGGCTTTGACCCTATGAATTCAAAGTTTATCAGAAATGTTTTTTATGATAGTAAGATAATTGATATTTCCGAAAATGTGGACCAAGTGGTCAGAGAAAGCTATGAAGTAAAGGACGAAAGCAAATATCAAATCAAGTATGTCACATACAATGATTTTATTGGCATTAAGGATACAATAGATATAGCAAGTGGAAATATTGACACAAAAACAAAAGATTCATTGGATACATACTATCCCGAAGCTTATTCTGGTGCCGAAGGAAGAAAGTATTACCAATTTCCTTTTGGGTATATGAACTATGATGTATATGGAGATGAAATAGTTGCTTCCACAAAAGGAAGAATATGCATATATGACAAAAATACCAAAAAAATGAAATTTGATATCATTCTTCCATATACAGAGGTAGAATCAAACGGGAATGAATTGGGCAGCTTTGGTATTATCCTTAAAGATTATATTGACGGCAGGTATTTGATTCTGAGTGTTGAAAAATGGGGCAAAATGCATGAAGATGATGTTTATAACAGTATTTTTGTGTCATATATGTATGATTTACAAACAGGAGAATTTACTGAACTTGCAAGGTATCCTGCAGAATTTTCAATATCTCCTGACAGAAAATACGTCGCATATACGTCTCCTATGGGATGGGATTATGGGGGCGATGTAGTTAACAATAACCTTGAAGCTATGCACAACGGATATTACATAAGAAATATCGAGACCGGAGAAACAGTTGCGTTTGAGAACGAATACTTTTGGGAGGATATAGAAGGATGGGTCAAGGAAGAAAAGTTGACCGAATTAATAAATTCCGATAAGTATTATGTGGATGAAAGCATCGAACAGAGGAAAGAATTTAATTTTTTACCTAAAGATGATGATACTGTTGAACAAAAGCTTGACTTGTCAGCTTCTCGGACAAAAGTAACAGTAGGAGAAAAGTTGGTTTCGGTAAATGAATTTACATGGGGTAAATATATTCCTTTTGTAAAATACCTTCCCGACAATAGTGAAGATGGCTTGTATACACGAGCTTTTCTTTCTTCCAAATCAAGCACAACACAAGAAGCGGAAGAGCTTTATAAAAAGCTTGACAATGCCTATAAAACTGTGTATTCAGAAGGCAAATCCAAGTATTTTTACGAAAGTCGGGTTATATATGTTTCGGAGAATGGAGAAAAGGTAGGAGTATTTTCTTTCCTTGAAGGAGAAGGTGATGAAAAGGATAGCCTTTATGAGCTTTATAAAGGCGAAGAAAAACTGTTTTCCGATGTCAGAAAAAATGCTAATACAGACAACGAAAGCGGGTTGTATGCAGAAATGAATGCTCAGGAGGGTAAGTACGATTTTACGGTCTACACTCCTGCAGAATATTGGGACAGATTTGAGAATGGCTATTCGGATAATGAATACAGACTCTATTTTGCCGAAGGTTATACAAAACTTTATATATACTCTTGCGACAGTAAAAAAATGATTTATTCACTGGAAATACCCTGTATCAAAACAAATGGAAAAACTAATACCACCAATGTGCTCTCATTTGCGGGAGGAAGAATGCTGGTACTTTCCGTACCTGTGAACAATGACGGCGAAATTGCACGAAAGAAGGTTTGTTACAATCTCGAAACAGGTGAGAGTACACTCATCGAAAACCTTGGCAGTTATCCGGAAATTTCTCCCGACGGAAAATATATTTTGAGTGTAGCTGATACCTATGGCGGTGATAACGAAGATGACTCCGTGGGGTTCTATATCTGTAACATTGAAACCAACGAAACAGTATACTATAAAGTCGATTGTCTTTGCAATACAAAATATATTCAAAGAGGCAATTTTATCAATTGGGTAAATGAAGAAAATCTATTAAAAACAATAAACGGGCAATGAAGCCCGTTTATTGTTTTATATAATTGAGTCAAGTAAAATCTGAACGCCTATAACTATAAGTATTGCACCCCCAAGAATGTTTGCTTTACCCGACAAAAGCGTTCCCGTCTTCTTACCAAGGATAACTCCTGCAAAGCATATGACAAAGGTAACGAGGGCAATTATAATTGCCGAAACAAGCGCTTCAACAAAGTTATATTCCACTATTTTAAATCCTACTGACAAAGCATCTATTGAAGTTGCTATCGCTTGTAATAGAAGGACGTCGAAGGTGAGCTTTATGAGAGGGCAGGAGTCCTCATCCTTTGGACGTCGGCTTTCTATTATCATTTTTACGCCTATATAAATCAGAAGTAAAAATGCAATAATCGGTATGAATTTTTGCACGGCGCTAAAGTATTCAAGTATTGTGTGTACGCACACCCATCCCAACATTGGCATGAGTGCCTGAAAGAATGCAAATGTTCCCGCAACAAGAGATATCTTTCTCTTTTTCATTCCCGGTTCGTTGAGCCCTGCCACAAGAGACACCGAAAACGCATCCATCGCAAGACCTACTCCAAACATTACGGAGGTTATAAAAAATGCAAAATCCAAGTTCATATATTTCTCTCCAAAAATAAAAATTGTATGGCGTAAACCATACAAAAAAGAGACTATGCACAGTTTACCCTATACATAAGTCTCGCATATTAAAGTAAGCCAGACCTTGAAGGTCAGTATGTTGACTTACTGCACTATTGTGCTTGCTACTCCCTTATTTTATAAGTATACCATATATTTCCCAAAAAGTCAAGAGCGTCTTTAAAAAGACGCTCTTGAATAAAGTATATTCCAATATCTGAATTTATTTGTATCCACACTGTCGAGCTGTTCCTTTGTTACTCTGAAAGCCCAGTTTTTTTCGCAGCTTCCCGGAGTGTTGAGCCTTGTGTCACTTCCGTATTTCAGTACGTCTTGAATGGGGAAGATTACAAGCCCCGCTGATGAAGCGAGCATCTGCCTGAGCACCGTGTCATAACACTCATCCCAATTTTGTCCCGTGTATCCAAAATAGTCAAGTAAAGCCTTCCTCTTTTCTTCGCTCAATTCCCACACGTAACCAAGCAGAGTGTTGTTATCGTGAGTGCCCGTGTAAGCAATAGAGTGGTTTTTATAATTGTGGGGAAGGTGAGGGGAGTCCGAGTCGCCCAAAAATCCGAACTGCAAAACACGCATACCGGGGAAAGAGCTGTTTTCTACAAGTCTCTCTACCTCGGTGGTAATATCGCCTAAATCCTCGGCTATGATAAGCTTGTCGCCCGCAACCTTTTTTATCTCTCGGATAAGTGCCATTCCCGGTCCCTTTACCCATTTTCCGTTCTTAGCGGTGGTTTCCTTTGCGGGAACCGAAAAGAAGGATTCAAGTCCTCTGAAATGGTCTATTCTCACTCCGTCAAAGAGCTCGCACATAAATTCAATTCTGTCACGCCACCACTTGAAAGAGTCTTTTTTCATCTCACGCCAGTTATATAGGGGGTTGCCCCATAGCTGACCGTCCTCACTGAAGTAATCGGGAGGCACACCTGCCACAGAGGTGGGCTGATGTCTTTTGTCGAGTAAAAAGAGATTGGGGCTTTCCCATACGTCGGCAGAGTCAAGAGAAACGTAAATTGGCACGTCGCCTATTATTTTGATACCCTTTGAGTTGGCATATTCTTTTATTTCAAGCCACTGCTTGAAGAAAGTGTATTCGGTGAATTTGCGAAGTCTATATTCTTCCTCGTCTATGTCCTCAACTGTCCATTCTTGCCAAGGCTTTTTGCCGTTAGCTTTTCTTCTTGCCATAAATTCACAGTATTTTTCGCTGTGGGGATGAGCCTTGAAGAATGAGTTCGATTTGGTAACGTCAAATCTGAGGGATGCTTTTTTCAGCGTTCCTATGCGCTGTTCAAGTCGGTTGAATTCACAAAGATAAGGAGAGTCTTGCTTTTCTTGTTCAAGCTCTTCCTTGGTTATCAGCCCCTCTTCAAAGAGAAGGGGTAAATCTATGAAAAAGGGATTTAAGCTGAATGCGGAATATGATTTGTAAGGGGAGTTGAATTCGTCGGGAAGGCAAAAGGGAAGTACTTGCCAATAAGAAAAACCTGCATCGCTGAGGAAATCAATAAATTCTTTTGCACTTTTTCCCAAAGACCCAGAGCCGTAATTTCCGGGAAGGGACGAAATATGTAAAAGTACACCGCTTGACCTTTTCAAAACAAACAACTCCTTTCATTAAGCAAGTAACATTGTATCACATCATATCATAAATTTCAAGTTTTCCGAAAATTACCAAAAAATGAACAGATGTTTAATTTACATTTGACTTTTGTAATGCAGTGTGGTATTATATTATTAATTATAAGTATGAATTAAATTTTAAAAAAAGAAGTAAGAGGTAAAATGTTTATAAATTCACTTGAAATAAAGCCCTTTGAGAAGAAGGTTTGGCTTGCAACACCTAAGATGCACGGCGACGAGCTGAAGCACGTTACTAAAGCTTACGAAACGAATTGGATGTCAACGGTGGGCGAAAATATCAACGAAACAGAAAAGAATATATGTGAAAAAATCGGTTGCAAATATGCCGTTGCCCTTTCTTCGGGAACGGCAGCTCTTCACCTTGCGGTAAAGCTTGCGGGAGTGAAGGCGGGAGATAACGTTTTTTGTACCGATATGACCTTTGCCGCCACAGTCAATGCGGTAATGTATGAAAAAGCAAATCTCATATTCATCGACACCGAATACGACACCTGGAATATGGACCCCGTTGCCCTTGAAAAAGCCTTTGAGTTATATCCTGACACCAAGGTTATTATTGTTGCTAATCTTTACGGCACACCTGCGAAGTTTGACGAAATATGCGCTATTGCCAAAAAGCACGGCGCCGTGATTATAGAGGACGCAGCTGAGTCACTTGGCGCAACCTATAAGGGCGTTCAGACAGGAAGCTTTGGTCAGTATAACGCAATTTCCTTTAACGGAAACAAAATCATAACGGGTTCTTCGGGCGGAATGCTGTTGACCGACGATGAGGATGCCGCAAATAAAGCACGCAAATGGTCCACCCAAAGCCGTGAAAACGCCCCTTGGTATCAGCATGAAGAGGTAGGCTATAACTACCGTATGAGCAACGTTATTGCAGGCGTTGTGAGAGGGCAGATACCTTACCTTGATGAACACATCGCAAAGAAAAAAGAGATTTACGACAGATATAAAGAGGGCTTTAAAGACCTGCCAGTAGCTATGAATCCTTATGACGAATATATGATGGTTCCTAATTTTTGGCTTTCTTGTATGCTCATTGACGATGAGGCTATGTGCCGTCAGGTGAGAGGAGACAGCGAGGCACTCTATAACGCTGAGCACGGAAAGTCCTGCCCCACCGAAATTCTCGAAACCCTTGCAAGCTTCAACGCAGAAGGCAGACCTATCTGGAAGCCTATGCATATGCAGCCTATGTACAGAATGAACCCCTTTGTTACCCGCGAGGGAGACGGACGTGCAAAGACCAACGCTTATATCAGCGGTGGTAGCCTCGGTGCCGACGGAAAACCCCTCGACGTAGGAATGGATATCTTCCATAGAGGACTTTGCCTCCCCAGCGATATATCAATGACCGAGAAAGAACAGCTTAAGGTTATTGAAATAATAAAATCTTGTTTTGCGTGAGGAATAAAAATTATGTTAGACAATTCTTTATTATATGTTACAACGGTAGACGAAGTGGATTTTTATAGGTTTAAGACAAGGTTGTTTCATTATTTTTATAAGCCTATGGCTAATTATGAAAAATTATTTTCAAGAAAAATAAGAGAAACTTTAGATTATGTTAGAGGTGGATATAGAACTATATATATGGTTAAGGATGACGAGATTATAGGGTATGGAATTATAGCAAAAGGATCGGGTAGAAATAAATTTTGTACCAGAAATGACGTGGTGATAGGCTCTCTTTATGTTGATGAAGCATACAGAGGAAATGGATACGGAAATATACTTGTAAAAGGCTTAATTTTGTGTATAGATTACCAATACCAAGATGTCTTTGAGTATATAAGGCATGATAATGTATCCTCAATAAAGGTTGCGCACAAAAATGGATTTAATAAAGTAAATAACGCTGAGTATAGCGGGATATTGCGCACTGTGAAAATTAATCCGGATGGCCATTTGGGGGTTTATCGGAAGGTTAAAAATAATTGAAAGCGAGTTGATTAATGTTGAAAAACAATAAGAATAAATCATTTTATAAAAAATATGGCAAGAGAACGATGGACATCGTGTGTTCTTTGGTAGCCTTGGTGCTATTGTCTCCTGTTTTGTTAGTTACAGCAATTTTAGTTAAAATAAAACTGGGGTCACCTATAATTTTCAAGCAAGCTAGACCAGGTTTTAATGAAAAGATATTTAATTTATACAAATTTCGTTCTATGACAGATGCAAGAGATGAAAATGGTAATTTGTTGTCGGATGAGCAACGGTTGCCTGCCTTTGGAAGAAGACTAAGATCAACAAGTTTAGATGAACTTCCGGAATTGTGGAACATTTTAAAAGGAGATATGAGTATCATAGGACCAAGACCTCTTTTGGTGGAGTATTTGCCTTATTATACTGAAGAGGAAAGTCATCGTCATGATGTAAGACCAGGATTATCTGGATGGGCGCAAGTAAATGGTCGAAGTATTACGGAATGGGATGAGCGGCTGAAACAAGATCTTTTTTACATAAAAAATTGTAGTTTTTGGTTCGATTGTAAGATTATTTTTCTTACTGTTTTAAAGACAATAAAGAGATCGGATATTATAGTGGGAAATCAGCATGGTGAAGGACACGGAAGATTGGATGTTGTGAGGGGAAACAGTATACAAAAAAAGGAGCACGTTTAATTCATGAAAAAGCTATTGGTTTTGGGAAGTGATTATTCCACAGCGGAAGTGGTCAAAGAAGCTCATAATATGGGACTTTATGTTATAGTTTCCGACTTAATGAACAATTCACCTACAAAAAAGTTGGCTGATGAATCTTGGAAAATTAGCACTACGGATGTAGATTTGTTGACTCAAAAGTGTAAGGAAGAAAATATTTCCGCTATAATGTTTGGTGCAAGTGATTTTAATATAAATAATGCCCGAGAAATATGCAGAAGATTAAATCTTCCGATTTATTGTGCAGATGATTATTCTTGGAAAGTTGCTAGAGATAAATTTGAATTTAAAAAGATTTGCAAAGAAGTAGGCGCACCTATTGCACAGGATTATCATTTAACTGATGAATTGAAAAAAGAGGATATTGAAAAAATTTCTTTTCCTGTGGTGATCAAGCCTTCTGATAAAAGTGGTAACAGAGGAATGAGTTACTGTATGAGTAGTAATGAATTATCAGATTGCTATAAATATGCGAGAAGTATTTCTAACGAAAATATCATAGTAGAGAGAATGCTCAAGGGCAAAGAGTATAATGTTCATTATGTGTTAGCGAATGGTGAAGCACGCTTATTATATTTTAATTCTACACATCATCAACCCGGTGAAAAGAGCAACTTATATTCACTTAAAATCACAACAACATGCCACTTGAAAAAATATATTGAGGAAGTCAACGAGAGTGCAAAAAAAATAATACAAAAAGCAGGATGCAAAGAAGGCATAGTATGGTTTGATTGTATTCTTGATGAGGATGACAATTTCTATTTTTTGGAAATGGGGTATAGATTTGGTGGTGTTATGACTTATGTCCCATATTCTCGTGTTATCGGGTTTAACGTCATAAAGTGGATGTTGGAAATTTCTATTGGTGTGAAACATCAAGCAAAGCATTTGCCCAAAGAATTGAATACGGCTATAGAGGGATGTGCAGTTTCCTACCATTTGTTTTCAAAATATGATGGAGAGATCTCAGAAATAAAAGGTCTTGAAGAACTCGAAAAAAAAGAGAATATTTATTTAGATTTACCGAAGCGTAAAGGAGATTTAATAAGAAAAGATACAAACTCGGGATTGATAGGTGTATATGGCAAAAACATTGAAGATGTGTGTGAAACGTTAAAGTACATTAATTCTAATTTTAAAATATATGATTCTAAAAGCAATAATATGTTCATTATTTTTGATGATTATGAATCATTAAGAGAAGAGTACTATATTGGTTTGAGAGAGTTTGATTAGTATGAAAGAAACGATAATTCACAAATTATGTGATATAAACGAGTGTTCTTTTTTCATAAAGCGGGAAGATTACATTCCGTTTTCGTTTGGTGGCAACAAAGCAAGAAAAGCACAACTCTTTTTTGAAAAAATAGATAACGGTTCGTATGATTGTGTCGTAACTTACGGAAGCAGCAGTTCAAACCATTGCCGTGTTGTTGCCAATATGGCATCATCAAGGGGAATGAAGTGCTTTATAATATCTCCTGAAGAAGCTTCTGAAAAAACGTACAACAGTAAAATGATGGAAGCTTTTGGTGCTGAAATAACGGTTTGTCCTGTTGATAATGTGCACGATACTATTGAAAATACACTCAAAACTCTAAGAGCCAAAGGAAAGAATCCATATTTTATTGCAGGTGGAGGTCATGGCAACATAGGCACACAGGCATACGTTAATTGTTATGAAGAGATTCGCAATTATGAAAGAGCGAACAATATTCATTTTGACTATATTTTTCACGCTTCGGGAACAGGAACTACACAGGCTGGACTCGTTTGCGGACAGCTTATAAACAGAGACGAAAGAACGATTGTGGGGATAAGCATTGCGAGAAAATCTCATAGAGGCAGAAATGTTGTTTTAAACAGTATTAAAGAATATTTGCTTGAGAATAAGATTAATGTGTCTGATGAGGAAATAGAAAACGCTACCGTTTTTGATGACAGTTACATTTTTGACGGCTATGGAGCACACCCCAAAGAAGTAGACGATTGTATATTGGATGCTTTGAAAAAATATGGTTTGCCGCTTGATTCAACGTATACCGGCAAAGCGTTTTATGGAATGTTAAATTATTTGAATAAGAAGGAGCTACAAGGCAAAAAAATTCTTTTTATTCATACCGGAGGAACCCCGTTGTTTTTTGATTATTTAAACGAATTAGGAGAGTAATTTATGGACGTTTTGATTTTAAGTGCGGGTACAAGAAATAAGGTTGTGCAGTATTTTAAAAAAGCTATAAAAGATAAGGGCAAAGTTATTGCAACAGATATGAGCGAGCTTGCTCCTGCTGTTTATGAAGCTGATAAGTTTTATAAAGTGCCAAGGATGACTGATGATGGATACATCGAAGTAATTTTCGATATTTGCAAAAAAGAGAATATAACAGGTGTATTGTCTTTGATTGACCCCGAGCTTTCTCTGCTCGCAAAGCATAAGGACGATTTTGCCCGTCTCGGAGTTACTGTAATAGGCTCATCTTATGAGCTTTGTGAAAGAGCACTTGACAAGATGGAAATGTACGAGTGGCTTTTGGATAAAGGCTATAACTGTGCTAAAAGCTATGTTGATAAAGAAAAATTTTACGCTGACGTAGATGCGGGAAAAATTACCTACCCCGTTTTTGTAAAGCCTGTTCGCGGCAGTGCAAGTATTGCTATTTCCAAGGTTTACGATAAAGAGACTGTTGAATTACTTTTTGAGCATAACGACAATTTGATGATACAGGAATTCTTGAACGGTCAGGAAATAGGTGCAGACGTATACATTGATATGATAAGCGGCGATGTTGTATCAATCTTCACCAAAAAGAAAATAGTTATGCGTGCAGGAGAAACCGATAAGGCAGTTTCATTTAAGGATCAGAAGTTGTTTGATTTAATAGAGAAATTTGCCAAAGAGAGCGGTTGGTCTGGACAGATTGATATAGACATTTTTGAAGTAGACGGAAAATACTATATTTCTGAAGTTAACCCTCGCTTCGGCGGAGGATATCCCCATGCTTATGAGTGCGGATGTGACCATATGACACTGATTTTGAATAACCTTGACGGTAAAGCAAACGACAAAAACATTGGACAGTATGATGATGGTGTCTATATGATGAAGTATAATGAAATTGCTATTAAGAAGGGCTGAAAATGAAGGTATTATTTCTAACTATAGGACGTATGGGAAGTATTGAAGACAAAGGTCTTTATCCTGATTTGCTCCGATATTTTAAAAATGAGGGACATGAGGTATATACAGTCAGCCCTTATGAGAAGAGAACGGGTTTGGCAACCGCACTTATTGAAGATAACGGTGCTCATATGCTCCATGTGTCTATTGGAAATATAACAAAATGCAGTATTATAGAGAAGGGGATTTCTACTTTACAAATAGAGTCTAAATTTTTGAAGGCTATAAAGAAATATTTTGCCGATGCAAAATTTGACCTCGTGATGTATTCCACCCCTCCGATAACTTTTGCTAAGGTGATAAAATATGTAAAAAAACGCGACGGCGCAAAAACATATCTTCTCTTAAAGGATATCTTCCCTCAGAATGCCGTTGATATCGGTATGATGAGAAAAAGCGGCGTAAAGGGCATCCTTTACCGCTATTTCAGAAGAAAAGAAAAGAAGCTTTATGCTATCTCTGATAGAATCGGTTGTATGTCTCAGGCTAACGTGGACTACGTTTTGAAGCACAATCCCGAGGTGTCACCTGAAAAGGTAGAGGTTTCTCCTAATTCTATCGAAATCCAGGATATGACCATAACGGAAGAGGCAAGAGTTGAAATAAGAAACAAATATAATATTCCCCTTGACAAAAAAGTATTTGTCTACGGAGGAAATTTAGGCAGACCTCAGGGAATACCTTTTCTCATGGACTGTCTTCGTGCCGAAAAGAATAACGAAAATGCTTATTTCCTCGTTGTCGGAGACGGCACGGAATATAAAAAGCTTGAAGCTTTCTTTGAAGAAGAAAAGCCTCAGAATATGAAGCTTCTCAAAAGACTTCCTAAGGAAGACTACGACGTCCTTGTGTCAGCCTGCGACGTGGGAATGATATTTCTCGACCATCGTTTCACAATTCCTAACTTCCCATCAAGACTTCTTGCATACCTGCAGTCGAAGCTCCCTGTCCTTGCCGTAACAGACCCCAACACAGATATAGGCAAGGTTATAACCGAGGGCGGCTTTGGCTGGTGGAGCGAAAGCAATAGTACAGAGGACTTTTCAAAGGAAGTTGAAAAAGCCCTAGACTCCGACCTTAAAGAAATGGGAGAAAAAGGCTTTAAGTATTTAGAGGATAATTACACTGTTGCAAAACAGTATGAGATTATAATGGGGGAATACAGATGAAGGTTGCAATAGTTGCTTTTAATAACATAAAGTATTCTCCGTACGTTAAGACTTACTCAAATTATCTTGACAAAAAGGGAATCTCCTATGACGTTATCATTCCTAACCGCGACGGAATAGAAGAAACTCTTGGAGAAAAGTTTTATGCCATCAGTTGGAATAAAAACAAAGGCAAGGTTTATAATTTTTTAAAGTTTACACGTGAAGCTAAAAAGATTTTAAAAAAGAATAAATATGATTTTCTGTTTGTTTTGACAACTATGCCTGCAGTATTGTTGTCGGGTGTTTTGACAAGTCGATATAAGAACCGTTATCTTGTTGACATCAGAGATTATACACATGAAAAGGTCTCTTTATATTACCAAATTGAATCCAAAGTTCTCAAAAACGCAGCATTGAGAGTTATATCTTCTTATGGCTTTAAGAATTTTTTGCCTGAACTCGATTATCTTATGTGCCATAATACTTCTTATAATTTTGAAAACGCCGCAAAACAGTTTGACAAAAAAACAGATGGCAAGATAATAATCGGTTACGTAGGCACGATTGCTTACGTAAACCGTTGCAAGGAGCTTATTGAGCTCGTTAAAAAGGATGAAAGATTCGCCTTTCATTTGTATGGAAACGAAAATCATGGAACAGTTATTAAGGATTTGGTATCAGAGCTTGGTTGTGACAGGATTTGTTATTTCGGAAGCTATATGCCAAGTGATAAAGAGAGAATTTTGAACAGCGTTGATATTTTATTTAACGTGTACGGAAATTCTACACCCCTTGTGAAATACGCTCTTTCAAATAAGCTTTATGACTCCTTCTATTTCAAAAAGCCTCTATTGACAAGTCCTGATACCGATATGTCTTATCAAGCGGGAGAATTTTCCTTTGATATAGACAGTAATACCGCTTCTCTTGACGGGTTGTTTGATTGGTATAACTCTATAGATTCTGAAAATATGATAGCCTATATGAACAAACGCCTTGATGAGTATTTTGCGGAAATGCAGTTGTTTAATGAGACACTTGGCGGAATATTTGAAAAAAACTAATTTAAAGTGCAAGGTTGATTTATATGAATATTATTTACGTTTCTACTTGTTGTTCACAAAACAAACTGACTGAATTAAGTGAAAAAGGTTATTTCAAAGGTATAGTTTGCGCTCAGAAATATCACTTGCTGATGATGCAGGGACTATGTGAAAATCTTGACGGTGATGTCTTGGCGGTTTCTGCCGTTCCTACTAACAGACAATGGACAAAAAAACTTTTATTTAAAAATTCATCTGAAAAAGACGGGAAATTGTCTTTCTTTTACAGTGGATTTATAAACTACCCCATACTCCGTCAGTTGTCCTTATATTTAAACACTTTGCGTATTATAAAAAAATATTGCAAGAAATATAAAGACTGCGTTATTGTGTGTGATATATTGAATCAATCGATTGCCACAGCGGCAAGAAAAGCAGGTGAAAAATGTAAAGTTCCTGTAATCGGAATTGTGACAGACGTTCCGGGCGCATGCGTAGGAAATGTAAATAAGGATTCTTCAAGAAATCCCGTTTCCGCTTTTATAAGTAAATACAGTAAAGAAAGTATGCTGAATTATGACGGTTATCTTCTTTTAACCAAAGCAATGAACGAGCTTGTTAACCCTCATAATAAGCCCTATGTGGTTATTGAAGGACATTCGGATATAGGTATGTCCACAAGCGAAAATCTTATTGAAAACAAATCTTCTCCTAACGTTATAATGTATGCAGGCGGCGTTTCAAAAGTGTACGGCATCGAAATGCTTGTAAATGCCTTTAAAAAGATAAATCCCGATAATTGGGAGCTTCATATTTACGGTAAGGGCGATTATGATAAGGAATTGTCAGAGCGCTCGAAAACAGAAGACAAGATAAAATTCGGAGGATTGTTGCCCAATTCCGAAATAGTTGATAAGCAGATTAAAGCTGCTTTGCTGGTAAATCCACGACCCACCGATAAAGAATACGTAAAATATTCTTTCCCGTCCAAAACACTTGAATGTATGGTTTCGGGTACCCCTCTTATTACAACAGCTCTGCCGGGTATGCCTAAGGAATATAACGATTACGTATATATATTTGACAAAGAGACAGAAGACGGCTTTGCCGATACTTTGAAAAAAGTAATGTCTTTGGATAAAGAAGAAATACACAGTAAAGGTATTTCAGCAAAGGAATTTGCATTGAAAGAGAAAAACAACGTAACACAGGCAAAGAAATTTACGGAGTTTTTAGTTGATATCTGTATTAAGTAAGAAAAAACATATTACGTGAGGTTAAATAATGCCACATATTTCGATAGTTATACCTGTTTATAATTCACAGGAAAATCTTAAAACTTGTTTAGATTCAATCTTGAAGCAATCGTTTGCTGATTTTGAAGTTATTATGATTGATGACGGTTCTAAAGACTATTCTGGAAAAATTTGCGATAAATATTCGAAGATAGACGAACGCTTTTTTGCATATCATTTTGAAAACTCTGGTGTTGCTACAGCAAGAAACAGAGGGATGTTTTTAGCCAAAGGGGATTGGATTACATTTATAGACAGTGATGATTGGATTGATCCAAATTATTTAAACTCAATGGTGAATTTATTGAAAAAGAATCCCAATTCAAAGTGTGCTATTAATACTAAAGTCTCTGTAAATGATAATGATTATTATATGGAGTGGAAATTTGATTCGGATAAAAGGACGCTTTGCGATGATGATGTGAGACTGCTTATTTCTAATAAAATGCCAACATCTATGTGGTGTTATATGTTTAAGAAGGAATGTCTTGACGGAATTTTGGTTGATCCTGACATTCACTTTTTTGAGGATGTAGATTTTTTACTTAGAATTTTTCAGCGCGGTTATGAGTGTGTATTAAATGCTGAAGGCGGTTACCACTATCGTCAAGGAAGCTATACGCACACAAAATTAACTTGGAAAACAGTAACTGCATTTACTATGGTAGATAAACAAGCATCAAGAGGAATGTGTGCTGAATTATGTGACTATTTGGAAGAAAAAATGATATTAAATGTGGCAACTGTTGGTGCTGTTGATGGCGATTATGATAAAGAAATAAATAAAGTTTTAAAGAAACGAGCAAGAGATTATATCCGTAAAAAGTCAAATCGCAAGAAAAATATAAGAAATGAAATTATTATAAGGATTATTGCGTTTAGTCCTAAGCTATATTATTTTTTAAGTAGAGTAAAAAATAGAGATAAAAAATAGAGAGGGATCCTGTTATCAAAAAATATGGGAAATAATATTACAAAACGACCTACTTTTGTGCAAAGCCTTATCTTGTTAATGTTATTCTTTGTGACATTAGACTTAGTAAATAGACATTTTTACTTTGTATATATAGCTTTTGCTTTGTATTTATTCATCCTTGGACGTAGGATGATTATTAATTATTCTTTTGCAATGCTTGCGCTTCTTTCATTAGCAATAGCATGTTTTTCACCATCGTCACATGAATCCATAGTAGGGTTTATCAGATCTTTTTCGTATCCGATGTGTTACGTAATTGGATATGGATTGTGTTCGCAGTGTAATTGTAATGAAGATTTATCTAAAGTCGAAAAATTGATAATGAAAATTATTGTAGTAATTGTGGCGGGAGCATTTTTCCATTATACGCTTAACTGGATTATAAATTTTTCGGCAGACTCAAGAAATACGGTGGATTTTTGGAGCGGTAAAGTATTAGTTGCAACTAACCAAGCGGCGATGGCGTGTATGGCGCTAGCGGTCAATATAGCCTGTTTATTTTCAAAAAGCAATACAAAAATGAAAATTTTGTCGTGGGTAAGTTTATTAGTAATTTTGATATATAATCTTACTCTGGCGGGAAGAACACTCATTATTATGTCATTGTTGGTTATTGCCGTTGCTGTAATACATAGATTGAAAAACGATAATAAAGGAAGAGTAAAGTTTGCTTTTTTAATAATTTGCCTTATATTTCTTGTTTTGCTTGCATATAACATTGATTTGTTTGATATAAAGACGATTGTAGAGAACTCTGAACTGTATGACAGATTTTTTGGCGAGTACAGTCAAGGAATGACAGAAGATACACGAATAGATAATAAATCCAATTATATTAAACACATGTTTGATTATCCTTTTGGTGGAGCAAATCTTAGATCGTCTTTCGGTTATGCTCATGATATTTTCCTTGATACCTTTGATGAAGCTGGTTGGATTTCACTTTTTGCAATATTTTTCTACATAGTGTCAAGTGTATCAAGATTGAACAGAATTATAAAAACCAAGCTTTTTTCATTTGGACTTCGCCAAGTTATTTTATGCCTTTATGTGGTTTTTTATATGGAGTTTATGTTGGAGCCGGTTCTGCAAGCATCACCTTGGCTTTTTGAAGCATTTTGTATTATAGACGGAAGCCTTTGTGCTTTGCTTGATATACAGAAGGCTAATGTGTTATCAAAAAGATCGAAAGGATGAAATGATTTATTAATGATAAAAAAATTTTTAAAGAATAAAGTTGTAAAAAATGCAGGATGGATAATTTTTGGAAAAATTGCTCAGGCTGTGATAGGGATGTTGATAGGTCTATTAGCAGCTCGTTATTTGGGACCTTCTAATTATGGACTTATCAATTATGCGGTGGCGTATCTTTCTTTCTTCAATTCCATATGTACGCTTGGAACCACATCTCTTTTAGTAAAAGAGTTTGTGGATCACCCTGAAAACGAGGGACAGATTATTGGCACTACACTTACTATGCGTATCTTGTCAAGTACTTTGTCAGCTCTGGTTATTACGCTCATTTCTTTTGTTGTAGACCGAAATGAACCTGTAACTATAGCTGTAGTTGCCCTCAGCAGTATAGGAGTAATATTTCACGTATTCGAAACATTTGTATATTGGTTTCAGTATAAGCTTGCGTCAAAAGTTACATCCATCATATCAGTAGTAGCATATGTGATTGTTGCTTTGTACAGAGTGGTGTTACTTGTTATGCAAAAAAATGTTATGTTTTTTGCTTTTGCTACCACTTTGGATTATATATGCGTAGCTATACTTTTAGTAATTGCTTACAGAAAGTACAAGGGACGAAGATTGAGCTTTTCATGGACATACGGCAAGAGTTTGTTGTCTAAAAGCTACCATTTTATACTCTCGGGATTGATGGTTGCAGTTTATGCACAAACCGATAAGATAATGTTGAAGCATATGGTTGGAAGCGTTGCGACCGGATATTATGCAACAGCAGTTTATATATCTAATTTGTGGTGTTTCATTTTAAGTGCAATTATAACTTCAATGTATCCTGTTATCATGCAAGCCAATCAAGTCAGTGAATCTGAATTTAAAAAGAAAAATAAAATGCTTTACGCAATTGTTTTTTATCTTTCTGTAATAGTTTCTGTGTTTTTTACGGTCTTTGCGCCTTTGATAATAGATATAATGTACGGCAATGCGTATTCATCCGCGGTCGGACCTTTGCGTATTGTAACTTGGTATACCGCTTTTTCGTATTTGGGAGTTGCAAGAGATGCATGGGTGGTATGCAAAAACAAACAAAAATATTTAAAATGGATATATGTAGTTTCAGCTGTTGTAAATATTTTGCTGAATTTGATTTTGATACCTATATTAGGCGCTACAGGTGCAGCTATAGCATCTTTGATTGCACAAATATTTACTGTTATTGTTGCCCCTATGCTTATAAAAGGAATGAGAGAAAATACAAAATTAATGTTAGAAGCTATCCTTTTGAAAGGATTATTGCATAAAAAGCATTAAACATAAAATAAAGGAGGAAAAAATTATGTCACTTTTCACTAACAAAACCCTGATGATAACAGGTGGTACAGGTTCTTTCGGTAACGCTGTGCTCAACAGATTTTTGAAGACCGATATTGGCGAAATCAGAATTTTCTCACGTGACGAAAAGAAGCAGGATGATATGCGTCACGAATTTCAGGCGAAGATGCCTGAGGTTGCTGAAAAGATTAAGTTCTACATCGGCGACGTAAGAGACCTTGCAAGCGTTAAGAACGCTATGCACGGCGTTGACTACATATTCCACGCTGCAGCTCTCAAGCAGGTTCCTTCTTGTGAATTCTTCCCCATTGAAGCCGTTAAGACCAACGTTCTCGGCACCGAAAACGTGCTTACTGCTGCAATCGAGGCAGGAGTAAAGAACGTAGTATGTCTTTCTACCGACAAGGCGGCATACCCCGTAAACGCTATGGGAACATCTAAGGCGATGATGGAAAAGGTAATTGTTGCCAAGGCTCGTACAACAAAGGATACAAAGATTTGCTGTACACGTTACGGTAACGTTATGTGTTCCCGTGGCTCGGTTATTCCTCTTTGGATTGACCAGATAAGAGCAGGTAACCCCATCACTCTTACTGACCCAAAAATGACAAGATTTATTATGTCTCTTGATGAGGCGGTTGACCTCGTTCTCTTCGCATTCGAGCATGGCGAGGCAGGAGATATCCTCGTTCAGAAGGCTCCCGCTTGTACTATTCAGACACAGGCTGAGGCGGTTTGCGAGCTCTTCGGAGGCAAAAAAGAGGATATCAAGGTTATCGGTATCCGTCACGGCGAAAAGATGTATGAAACACTTCTCACCAATGAAGAGTGCGCTAATGCAATAGACATGGGTAACTTCTACCGCGTTCCCTGCGACAAGAGAGGACTTAACTACGATAAGTACTTCAACAAGGGCGACGTTAAGAGAAATACCCTCACTGAATTTAACTCAAATAATACCAATCACTTAAACGTTGAAGAGACAAAGGCAAAGATAGCTTCTCTTCAGTACATTCAGGACGAGCTGGCAAAAGAGGGAAAGTAATATGAAAATACTTATTACAGGCTCTGCAGGATTTGTAGGAAAAAACCTTGTGGCTTCCCTCAAGAACATTAAGGATGGCAAGGACAGAACACACCCCGAGCTGAATATAGAAGAGCTCTATGAGTATGATATCGACACGCCCGAGGAGGTGCTCGATGAAGCTTGCAAGAACGCCGACTTTGTGTTTAATCTTGCAGGTGTAAACCGCCCTCAGAACCCCGAAGAGTTTATGCAGGGTAACTTCGGCTTTGCATCAAAGCTTCTCGATACCCTCAAAAAGTATAATAACACCTGTCCTATTATGGTTTCATCTTCCATTCAGGCTACCTGTATCGGCAGATACGATAGCGACTACGGAAGAAGTAAGAAGGCAGGGGAGGAGCTTGTTTTCGCTTACGGCGAAGAGAGTGGAGCAAAGGTGCTCGTTTACCGCTTCCCCAATCTTTTCGGCAAGTGGTGCAGACCTAACTACAACTCGGCTGTTGCAACCTTCTGTAATAACATTGCAAACGACCTTCCCATTACAGTCAGCGACAGAGCAGTACAGCTTGAGCTTCTTTATATTGATGACCTTGTTGCAGAAATGCTTCTCGCCCTTGAGGGCAAAGAGCATCATTGCAAATTTGACGGCATTGATACAGTTATGACCGAAAATGGTAAGTATTGTGCCGCCCCCGTTACCCATAAGGTGACGCTTGGCGAAATAGTTGATTTGCTTGACGGCTTCAAGGCTCAAAGCACCACGCTTGTTATGCCCGAAATACCCGAAAATAGCTTTGCAAAGAAGCTCTACAGTACATATTTGTCATATTTACCCAAAGAAAAAGCATCCTTCGAGCTTAAAATGAACTGTGATGACCGAGGAAGCTTTACCGAACTGTTAAAGACAGAAAAGTGCGGTCAGTTCTCGGTGAATATTTCAAAGCCGGGCATTACAAAGGGTCAGCATTGGCACCATACAAAATGGGAATTTTTCATTGTTGTATCGGGTCACGGACTCATTCAGCAAAGAAAGATAGGCACAGACGAGGTTCTTAACTTTGAGGTCTCGGGAGATAAGATTGAAGCAGTACATATGCTCCCCGGTTACACTCACAACATTATCAATCTCTCTGACAGTGAAAATCTTGTAACTGTCATGTGGGCAAATGAGCAGTTTGACCCTTCCCACCCCGACACGTTTTTCGAGGTGGTATAATGAGGCTTATAATTTTCGGTGCAGGTGGCTACGGAAGAACAGTAGCTGACGTTGCCGAGCAAAGCGGAAAGTACAGTGAGATTTTATTCCTTGACGACAATAACGCTGATGCCGCGGGAAAATGCGGGGATTACGTCAAGTTCATTTCAGAGGATACAGAGTTTTATCCCGCCTTTGGCAATAACGAGGGTAGAGTAAAATTTATCAATGAAATAGAAGAAAATGGCGGAAAAGTTGCGAATATAATTCATTCTTCTGCTTACGTAAGTCCCAAAGCCAATGTCGGAAAGGGCGTTGCGATATTGCCAAAGGCAGTAGTAAATACGGGTACGGTTCTTGAAAAAGGTGTGCTTGTAAACGTTTCGGCAGTAGTTGACCACGACTGCATTATAGAAGAGGGCTGTCACATATGTGTCGGCGCTATCGTAAAGGCAGAAAACCGAATTCCTGCGAAAACAAAAATAGAAGCAGGCGAGGTTATCGAAAACAGAAAATATCCTTTATAGAGGGGAAAACGAAATGGACATTAAACTTGATTATTCAGACGTAAAATTTAAAAACGACGGCAGACTTAAGCTTCTTATAATTGTAGGAACACGTCCCGAAATTATAAGACTTGCGGCGGTTATAAATAAATGCCGTAAATATTTTGACTGCGTTCTTGCCCACACTGGACAGAACTATGACTACAACCTCAACGGAGTGTTCTTCAAGGACTTGAAGCTTCAGGACCCCGAGGTGTATATGGATGCAGTAGGCGATGACCTTGGTGCAACTGTTGGTAATATCATAAACTGCTCATATAAGCTTATGAATCAGATTAAGCCCGACGCACTTCTTATTCTCGGTGACACTAACTCATGTCTTTCTGCTATTGCGGCAAAGAGACTTCATATTCCCATCTTCCATATGGAAGCAGGAAACCGTTGTAAGGACGAGTGCCTTCCCGAGGAGACTAACCGCAGAATAGTTGATATTATTTCAGACGTTAACATGGCATATTCCGAGCACGCAAGAAGATATCTAGCTGACACCGGACTTCCCAAGGAGCGAACCTACGTTACGGGCTCACCTATGGCAGAGGTGCTCAGAAATAACCTTTCTGAAATTGAATCCTCGGATATCCATACAAGACTCGGTCTTGAAAAGGGTAAGTATATTCTTCTTTCTGCTCACAGAGAAGAAAATATCGATACCGAAAAGAACTTTGAAAGTCTCTTCGGCGCAATAAATAAAATGGCAGAGAAATACGATATGCCTATCCTCTATTCCTGCCATCCCAGAAGCCGTAACAGACTTGAAAAGAGCGGATTCAAGCTTGACAGTAGAGTTATAAGACACGAGCCCCTCGGTTTCCACGATTATAACTGCCTTCAGATGAACGCCTTTGCGGTTGTTTCGGATAGCGGAACCCTCCCCGAGGAGTCAAGCTTCTTTACAAGCATCGGTAAGCCTTTCCCCGCTATTTGCATCCGTACTTCAACTGAGCGTCCCGAAGCTCTTGACAAGGCTTGCTTTATCTTATCCGGAATAGACGAAAAGGGACTTCTTCAAGCGGTAGATACCGCCGTTCAGATGAACGCGGACAAAGCCTATGGCATACCCGTTCCCGATTATATTGAAGAAAACGTGTCAACAAAGGTTGTGAAGATTATTCAATCTTATACCGGCGTTGTTGACAAAATGGTTTGGAGAAAGTTTTGAAAAACGTAACTAAAATACTTTTTTCTCTCATAAAACGCGGACTTTCAGGTGACAGCGCAGAGAGCATTACTAAAGATTTGTCGAAAGAGACTTTAGAGGAGCTTTACAGAATTTCCGACAAATACGATATGGCGCAGTTTATTACCGTTTCCGACAGTGAGTTTTCCGAGAAATTCAAGAAGAAACAGATTCTTGCCCTATACCGTCATCAAAAGAGCGCTTACGCACTTGACAAAATATCCAAAGCCTTGAATGATGCAGGTGTTGATTTTATCCCTTTAAAAGGGGCGGTTATTTCAAAGCTTTATCCTGAAAGTTATCTTAGAACAAGTTGTGATATTGATATTCTCGTGCACGAAAAAGACCTTGATAAAGCCATAGACGTTCTTTCGGAAAGTCTGCAATACAAGGCAAAAGGTGAGCGAGATTATCACGATATTTCTCTTTATTCCCCCGAGGGAGTGCATCTTGAACTTCATTTCAATATCCGGGAGAATATGGCAAACCTCGATAAGGTGCTTGACCGTGTGTGGGATCATTCCTACCGCGAGGATGGGCATCTTTGGAGAATGAAAAATGAATTTCTTATCTTTCATACCGTCACTCACATGTGCTATCATTTTACTTGGGGCGGCTGCGGTATAAGGAGCTTCGTTGACCTTTACCTTATGAGAGATAAGCTTGATTACGATGAAAATGTATTGAGAGCTTACCTCAAGGAAGCCGAAATTGAGAAATTTTACGATAGTGTTATTTCTCTTATAGAGGTCTGGCTTGGTGACAAGGAGCATAGTGAGTTGACCCAAAAAATAGAAAAGTATATTTTTTCGGGAGGAATTTATGGTAATAATGAGACCCGAATTGCCATGCAACAAGGGAAAAGCGGCGGTAAAATAGGTTTTATTCTTTCAAGGCTGTTTTTACCTTTAGAAACCTTGAAAAGCTATTACCCTATACTTAATAAATATCCGTGGCTATATCCCTTTATGATTGTGCGACGTTTTATGAGACTTATAACAAAGAAGGCGTATAAGAATGCCTCCAATGAGCTTAAAATAAACGGAAGCGTTTCAAAAGAAAAAGTAAACGAAACAAAGAATTTTTTAAAAGAGTTGGGACTTTAATAAGTCTCAGCTTTTTTCTTTATAGGAAAATGTACAAAAGAGCATCGCTGTTTTGCTATTTTGGGATAGATTCAGATTACGATAGGGGGGAATTTGCGGTGTCGGATCTCCATTTTTTTATCAAAAAATTCTATTAAAATATAAAAAATGATAACTATTTATTAAAAATTAGGTGTTATGATATAACCGAAAAATCCAAAGGAGGAACCTTTATGTCAGAAAAAGATTTTGAAACGAACGATTTTTCGGAAAACGAAATTAATTCGGTTGATAATAACGAAAAAAATGTGAATAACGATATTCCGCCTCAGCCTCACGTGGTTGAGAACACGGCTGAACCGTCAAACGACGTTCCGCCGCCTCCTAGACCTCAGAATACCTACGGCGGATTTTCTCAGAAGTGGAATTATGAGAGGTATGAGCAAAGGGTTAAAAAACGCGGAAGGGGAATGAAGGTACTTGCTATTGCCATGTCTTTCCTGTTTGTAATAACCCTTACTGCCTTTGCTACTTACTATTTTACAAGCGAGTATCACGAGGACGGCTCTCCTATACAGGCTCTTTTTAATAACGACAAGAATTCATTGCCCACGGGGGTTACTATCAGCGAAAAAGTAACCAAAACAGACAAGACCGACGTTCCTGAAATTGTAGCGGAGTATTCGGGCGAAGAGCTTTCAAGCCAGGAGATAATTGCTCTTGCCAAGCCCAGCGTTGTGGGAATTAAGACCATGATAGAGGAGTATTACTCCTTTTACGGAACTCAGACCTATGAGGGCGTGGGCTCGGGCTTTATTATAACCGAGGACGGCTATATCGTTACTAACTACCACGTAATTGAGGATGCAGTAAGCGTTAAGGTGCTTCTCTCCGACGGAATGGAATATGATGCCGAGACAGTAGGCTTTGATGCTCTTTCCGACGTAGCGGTACTGAAGATTGAAGCCACGGGACTTCCCGCACTTGTTATAGGTAATTCCGACGCGGTAGTTGCAGGAGATACCGTTATTGCTATCGGTTGCCCATCAGGTATCGACCTGGCAGGTACTGCAACGAGAGGTATGGTATCTATGGTAGACCGTGAAATAGCCATTACCGACTATTACGGCAGAACTCAGAAGATAATGAAGGTAATACAGATAGATGCCGCTATCAACCCCGGAAACTCGGGTGGTCCTCTCCTTAACTCAAGAGGTGAGGTAATAGGTATTAACACCTTAAAGCTTTCTTCAACGGGCTATGAGGGAATAGGCTTTGCTCTTCCTATCAACGGCGTTATGTCACTTGTTGACCAGATTTGTGAAAACGGTGCAGTAGTTGAGAGACCTGCTGACAGCTTTGTAACAGGCAAGGCTGCTCTCGGTATAACCTACCGTGAAATTACCAAGGCAGAGGCAAGACAGTTCAAGCTTCCTCAGGGCGTACTTGTAGTGTTCTTGTCGCAAGGCGGTGCAGCACAGCAGTCCGGTATGAAGTCGGGCGACGTTATAGTTGCCTTCGACGGCAAGGAAATCACAACCGACGATGAGCTAATCGAGCTTATTGACACGAAGAAGCCGGGTGACGTAGTCAAAGTTAAGGTTTACCGCGACGGCGAGTACACCGAGCTTGACGTAACTCTTGCAGAAGCATCAGAGTAAAGAAAATATAAAAAGCAGTAAAAACTCTTAGAGTTTTTACTGCTTTTTTAATTTATAACGGCTTGAAAACAGAAGAGAAATGTGATAGTATCTATAAAGATAAGGAGAGTTCTTATGAAAACTATTATTAAAAACGTTGTTTTGATATTGCTTTTGTTATTCTGCTTTTGCGCTTGCTCGGGAAAATATACCTTTACAGAGGAGGAAACGGGTGCTCTTACACGCTCCGACGGAAAGGTGTTTTATCCCATAGCTAATTCCTACCGATATTCCGACCTTGGTCTTGACGGCAAGTCAGGGGCTATTCTTGGCGCCGACGTCTACTCTGTCAAGGGGAGTGACAATATAGTTTTTTCCGACGAAACCTACTACGTTATCGAAGAATACAAGGGGCTTGACGTGACTTTTGAGAACTGCAAGGAGTTCTTGTATGCCCCGAGAGCCGACCTGGATGATAACGGACGCGTAAGTGAAAAATACCTGAAAAAAGCAGAGAAACTGATAGGTGAAGATGCTGTTGATTTTGCTTTTTACATATTCTACGGCAGAGAGCCCAAGGAGCTTGGCTTTGAGCAGGGAGTGTATCAGGGAGAGGTGATAGCCCTGTTTGATATAGACGAGCCCTTTGTTTCCTCTTATCCCGTCTATCAATGGTCGGACAAGGTGTACTCGGTAGAAATAGACGGCACCCACTATACCCTTGAAGATAAGTGGGCAAAGAAAATAGGAATAATTGATTGACTTTGAGACTTTTTTATGATAAAATAAAATTTATGAAAAAAACTATAAATCTTCCGGAGGATATATAGATGTATAATAAGGTTCCGACGAATATGAATTTCGTCGAGAGAGAAAAGAATATTGAGAAATTCTGGAAAGAAAACAAGATATTTGAAAAATCCATGAATTCTGCCGACAAGAGCCGTCCCTACGTATTTTACGACGGACCTCCTACGGCTAACGGTAAGCCTCATATCGGTCACGTGCTTACCCGAGTAATAAAGGATATGATTCCCCGCCACCGTACGATGAAGGGCTCTTTCGTTCCCCGTAAGGCAGGCTGGGACACTCACGGACTTCCCGTTGAGCTTGAAGTAGAGAAGCTTCTCGGTCTTGACGGCAAGGAGCAGATTGAAGAATACGGACTTGAGCCTTTCATTGAGAAATGTAAGGAAAGCGTATGGAAATATAAGGGTATGTGGGAGGACTTTTCCTCTACTGTCGGCTTTTGGGCTGATATGGATAACCCTTACGTTACTTATGAAAACAGCTTTATTGAGTCTGAATGGTGGGCTCTTAAGCAGATTTGGGAAAAGGGACTTCTCTATAAGGGCTTTAAGATTGTACCTTACTGCCCCCGTTGCGGTACCCCTCTTTCTTCTCACGAGGTTGCTCAGGGCTACAAGGACGTAAAGGAACGCTCTGCAGTTGCTAAGTTCCAGGTAAAAGGACAGGATAAGGTTTATATCCTTGCTTGGACAACAACACCTTGGACCCTTCCCTCTAACGTAGCACTTTGCGTTAATCCCGATGAGACCTACGTAAAGCTTGAAACCGAGGGCGAGACCTACTATATGGCTGAAGCACTCGTGCCCTCAGTTATAAAGACCGAATACACAGTTCTTGAAGCCTACAAGGGAACCGACCTTGAAGGACTTGAATACGTTCCTCTCTACGATATGCAGCCGAATAAGAAGGCTTACTACGTAGTATGCGACAAGTACGTAACTCTTACCGACGGTACGGGTGTAGTTCACATTGCCCCCGCCTTCGGTGAAGACGACTATAACGTTGGAAGAAAGTATGACCTTCCCTTCGTTCAGACAGTTGACTCCAAGGGTGAAATGACAGATAAGACACCATTTGCGGGGATGTTCTGCAAGGATGCCGACAAGGAGATACTCAAGGACTTAAACTCCAGGGGACTTCTCTTTGAAGCTCCCAACTATGAGCACAGCTATCCCTTCTGCTGGCGTTGCGATACTCCTCTTATCTATTATGCCCGTGAGAGCTGGTATATTAAGATGACCGACGTTAAAGATGACCTTATTAAGAATAACAACACTATCAATTGGATTCCCGAAAGCATTGGTAAGGGAAGATTCGGCGACTGGCTTGAAAACGTTCAGGATTGGGCTATCAGCCGTAACAGATATTGGGGTACACCTCTCAACATATGGCAGTGTGAGTGCGGACATCAGCACGCAATCGGCTCTATCGAGGAGCTGAAGTCCATGTCCTCAAACTGCCCCGACAACATAGAGCTTCACCGTCCCTTCGTTGACGCAGTAACTATTAAGTGTGAAAAGTGCGGAAAGGAAATGAGGAGAGTTCCCGAGGTTATCGACTGCTGGTTTGACTCTGGTGCAATGCCTTTCGCTCAGCACCACTATCCCTTTGAAAACAAGGAGCTCTTTGAGTCTCAGTTCCCTGCAGACTTCATTTCAGAGGCAGTTGACCAGACAAGAGGCTGGTTCTACTCACTTCTTGCTATTTCTACCCTCATCTTTAATAAAGCACCTTACAAGAACGTTATAGTTCTCGGTCACGTTCAGGACGAAAACGGACAGAAGATGTCCAAGTCCAAGGGCAACGCGGTTGACCCCTTCGAGGCACTTGAGACCTACGGTGCAGATGCTATCCGTTGGTACTTCTATACTAACTCTGCTCCTTGGCTCCCCAACCGTTTCCACGGTAAGGCAGTTATCGAGGGTCAGCGCAAGTTTATGGGTACTCTCTGGAACACTTACGCTTTCTTTGTTCTTTATGCTAATATTGACGAGTTTGACGCATCCAAGCACACCCTCGACTACGATAAGCTCTCTCTTATGGATAAGTGGCTTCTTTCTAAGCTTAACTCTATGGTTGGCGAGGTAGATAACTGCCTTGAAAACTATAAGATACCCGAAGCTGCCAAGGCTCTTGACAACTTCGTTGATGAAATGAGTAACTGGTACGTAAGACGCTGCCGTGAAAGATATTGGGTACAGGATATGACCGAGGATAAGGTCAATGCCTATATGACCCTTTATACAGCCCTTGTTACAGTTGCAAAGGCTGCAGCTCCCATGATACCCTTTATGTCAGAGGATATCTACAGAAACCTTGTATGCTCTGTTGACAAGAACGCTCCCGAAAGCGTGCACCTTTGCGCATTCCCTGAGGTAAATACCTCTATGATTGACAAGACTCTTGAAGCAAACATGGATGCAGTTCTCGATATCGTTGTAAACGGACGTGCCGCAAGAAACGGCGCTTCTATCAAGAACCGTCAGCCTATTGCCAAGATGTTCGTAAAGTCAGACTTCGTACCCGACGCTCTTTACCACGATATAATCAAGGAAGAGCTTAACGTCAAGGCGGTTGAGTTTATCGACGATGCAGGAGAATATATCTCATACGCCTTCAAGCCTCAGCTAAAGACTGTGGGACCTAAGTACGGAAAACATTTAAATAAGATAAGAGAATACCTTGCAAACGTTGACGGAAGCGAAGCTAAGGCAGAGCTTGACAGTCAGGGTGTTCTTGCTCTTACCTTCGACGGTGATGCGGTTGCTCTTGCAGAAGAGGACCTTCTTATCGAGCTTAAGCAGAAGGAAGGCTTCCACGCCGTAACCTATAAGGGTGTAACGGTTGTACTTGATACAACTCTTACAGAAGAGCTTATTGAAGAGGGCTTTGTAAGAGAGATAATCAGTAAGATTCAGACCATGCGTAAAGAGGCAGACTTCGACGTTATGGACCATATCACAGTGTACGTTTCGGGCAACGCCAAAATCAGCGACCTTATCCTTAAAAACAAGGATGAGATTTCGGGCGACGTTCTCGCTGACGGTATCGCTGTTGACTCTGCTTGCGACGGCTATGCAAAGGAATGGGATATCAACGGCGAAAAGGTAACTCTCGGCGTTAAGAAGATATGATAGGACTTGGAACGATAGTAAATATTGTTGCCGTTTTAATGGGTGGATTTGTGGGGCTTTTCGTAAAGAAAGGCCTCAGCCCTCGTATACAAGACATACTTATGAAGGCACTTGGACTTTCAACTATGTTTATAGGTGTCTCGGGTGCTCTTACGGGGCTTCTGACTGTTAAAGACGGAGCACTTTCCACAAAAGGTACAATGCTTATGATATTCAGCCTTGTTATAGGCTCGGTCATAGGCGAGCTTATCCGCATCGAGGATAGGCTTGATGCTCTCGGCGAAAAGCTCAAAAGCCGAGTAAAGGCAGGAGAGGGAGGTCACTTTGTGGAAGGCTTTGTGACAAATACTCTTGTCATATGCGTTGGTGCAATGGCTATAATGGGCTCCTTGCAGGATGGACTTGCAGGCGACCCTACCACCCTTTTTGCAAAATCAATACTTGACGGCGTTATTTGCATTGTGTTTACCTCTACCCTTGGAGTGGGTGCTATGTTTGCAGTAATTCCCCTTGCCATATATCAGGGCGGAATAACGCTGCTTGCAAGGTTTATTGAGCCCTTCCTCGTTGGAAATATGGTTCCCGATATGAGCTATATAGGGTCGGTGCTCATCTTTGCAATTGGTGTAAACCTCGCCTTCGGCAAAAAATTCAAGGTAGGGAATATGCTTCCCGCTGTGATTGTACCCATAGTTTATAATCTTATATGGTAAAAGAGCCGAAAGGCTCTTTTTCTTTGAATGCAGAGTGCAGAATGATGAATGCAGAATTAATGAAAATTTTACTAAAGTAAAATTACTTTATTATATTAGTGCTTTGCCATAATGCCCACAAGGAAACTTTTGAAAAAGCTTTCCTTGACCTTCAAAACTTTTATACTTAATTTTCATAAAGTGCTTTCCCCGAATATTAATTAAGAGAAGATTTGCGTAGCAAATCAACAATAATTCTGCATTCAGCACTCTGCATACTGCATTTTAATAAATTTTCCTTGCAAACAGTCGAAAAATAGTATATAATTAATTATTAACAATCTTTTCAGGAGGACTCTATGGTAAATACTGTTTATACAGTTGCTATGAACGGGCTTGAAGGCTTCGAGGTCTTTGTTGAATGTAACGTTGAAAAAGGACTTCCCGACGTGTCTGTCATAGGACTTCCCGATACGACGGTAAAGGAAGCAACCGACAGAATACGCTCTGTTCTTGCCAATAACGGACTGCCCTTTATGAAGGGAAGAACTACCTTTAATCTTGCCCCTGCTGACAAGAAAAAGGTGGGCTCCTTTTATGACTTGGCGCTTATAGTTTCTCTTCTTAAGCACTCTGTCTTGGAGAACATATTTACCGACGACGCAGTTTTTATAGGTGAACTTTCTCTGAAAGGCGAGCTTCGACCTGTTGCAGGCGCTCTTCCTATGTGTATAACAGCACGAAAAGCAGGTAAAAAGAGAGTCTTTTTGCCAGAGTGCAACATTGCCGAAGCATCCGTTATAAAGGATATAGAAATCTACGGAGTAAATAATATAAGAGAGCTTATTTCCCACTTAAAAGAGGAAAGCCTTATAATCCCCGTGGGCTATAACGAAGCACTTGTTAAAACGAGAAGAAATCCCGCCATTGATTTTTCTGAAATAAAAGGGCAGGAAAAGGCGAAGAGAGCTATGGAGATAGCAGCGGCAGGCGGTCACAACGTGCTCTTGCTGGGACCTCCCGGCTCTGGAAAAAGTATGCTTGCTAAGGCTCTTGTAGGAATACTTCCCGATATGACCTATGACGAAATAATCGAGTCAACCAAGGTGCATTCCGTAACGGGAGCACTTACCGAGGACAGACCCGTTATGAATACACGGCCCTTCCGTTCTCCCCACCATACGGTTTCTCACGTGGGAATTGTGGGCGGAGGTATAACACCTCAGCCCGGAGAGGTATCCCTTGCACATAACGGAGTGCTCTTCCTTGATGAATTTACCGAATTTAATAAAAAGACCCTTGAATCACTCAGACAGCCTATAGAGGACAAGCATATAACTATTGCAAGGGCAGGATATAAGCTTACCTATCCCAGCGACTTCCTTCTGGTGTGTGCTATGAACCCTTGTCCTTGCGGATTTTTCGGAAGTGACAAAAAGGCGTGCACCTGTACAAGAACTGCAGTAAGAAAGTATCTCGATAAAATTTCGGGTCCTCTCCTTGACAGAATTGACATACAGATTGAAGTACCCGCAGTAAAGTTCGATGAGATAAATGCAAAAAGCCGCGCTGAAAGCTCTGATGAGGTAAGGGCGAGAGTGAACAGAGCTCGTGAATTTTCACGTCAGCGTATGGAAAAGCAGGGGCTCACCGAAAAGGACGCATACAAGAAGGAAAACTGCAGCTTTTCATCCCAAGGTGAAGAGATTCTCAAGACCGCTTTCGATAAGCTTTTGCTTTCCGCAAGAGGCTATGACAGAATAGTTAAGGTTGCAAGAACCATAGCCGACCTTGCTCTGTCCGACACGGTGGAAAGAGAACACGTTCTTGAAGCGGTACAGCTCAGAAGCCTTGACAGAAAATATTTCAGCAATTTTTAAAAAATAAAAAGGAATTTAGACTTTTTTTGCGTATAAATAATATAAGAGGATAAAAATAAAGGAGGTGTATATATGGCTTTGCCGCAAGAGTTCTTGCAAGAGCTTAAAGCAAGATGCAATATTGAGGACGTAATTTCAGGGTACGTATCTCTTAAAAGAGCAGGCTCTAATCTTGTTGGATGTTGCCCTTTCCACAGTGAACGCACACCTTCTTTCACGGTTTTCAGAAACGCCGAAAACTTTTACTGCTTCGGTTGCGGAGCAGGGGGAGACGTCATAACCTTCGTTATGAAGATGGAAAACGTGGACTATATGACCGCCATAGAACACCTTGCCGCAAGAGCGGGTCTGACAGTCCCCGATGACGGCAGAAGCACTCCTAAGGTCAATAAAGACCGCTATTTTGAAATGAATAAGCTGGCGGCGCGCTTCTTTTACGATTCTCTTATCGACCCTAAAAATGCCCACGCCTTTTCGTATATTACCAAGAGGGGACTTACTCCGCAGACGATAAAGCGCTTTGGCATAGGCTATGCCGACACTTCTTGGGACAGTCTGACGGGTTATCTTATGTCCAAAGGCTTTGATAAGGAAGAGCTCAGGCAGGGATTTTTAGCCGGCGTTTCTCAAAAAACGGGAAATCTCTTCGATTACTTCAGAAATAGAATAATGTTCCCCATATTCGACCTTTCGGGCAACGTTATAGCCTTCGGCGGACGAATAATAGGTGAGGGTGAGCCGAAGTACCTTAACTCTTCGGACACTCCCGTCTTCAAGAAGAGCAGAAACTTGTATGCGCTCAACCACGCCAAGAACAATACCGACTCTTCCTTGATACTTTGCGAAGGTTATATGGACGTTGTGGCTCTTCAACAGGCAGGATTTATAAATGCCGTTGCAACTTTGGGCACCGCACTTACCTCCGAGCAGACGAGAATTATATCACGCTACGCCCAGACGGTTTACCTCTGCTACGATTCCGACGAGGCAGGACAAAGGGCAACGAAAAGAGCAATAGATATGCTGGGCGAGGTAGGACTTAAGGTAAAGGTAGTAAAAGTAGAAGGCGCCAAGGACCCCGACGAGTACATAAAGAAGTATGGAAAAAGCTCCTTTGATAAGCTTCTTCATGCCTCCGACGGACACATAGAGTATGCTTTGGCAAGTATTTCTTCTAAGTATGACCTGACGGTACCCGAGCAGAAGCTTTCCTTCGTAAATGATTCTTGCGCTATGCTGTCGGGTGTATACAGCGAGATTGAAAGGGAAATATTCATACAGAAGATTTCCGAAAAATCGGGAATTTCTTCGGACATAATAAGAACAGAGGTAAAGAAAAGGCAGAAGAAAAACAGCGAAAAAGCAAAAAAGGACAGTATAAAAGAACAGATAAACAAAAGCATCGGATACGGTGACAGAATAAATATTGACAGCGCTAAGAATTTATCTACGGTAAAAAAAGAGGAAAACCTTTTGGGACTACTTTATATAAGACCTGAATTTTTGAACGCCTCTGAGCTTCTGGGTATTTTGTCAGAGGATATATTCCAATGCGAATTCACTAAAAAGGTTTTCCGCGAAATGATGAAGGACACAGGATTCAGCGGAGAAGCCTTTACTCCCGAGGAAATGGGACGCATCACAGAAATGTCTATAAAACGGCGGGAGCTTGCAAATAACAGCCTTGACGTTGCTCTTGAGCTTGCCACCGCGCTGAAGGAGGAGGCAGACAGAAAAAAAAGAGACTCCGAAGGCGATTTCTTTAAAAGAATAGAAGAACTCAAGAAGTCCAAAAAATGAAAGTTGAAAGGAATAGGAATATGACAAATAAGAAAAATCATAATCCCACGACTGATGACAGATTTGACATAAACGACCTTATACAGAAGGCGAAGAAAAAGGGCTCACTTGACAGCGAGGAAATTCTTGAAACAATTGAGGCGTGCGGTCTTTCCGACGAAGAGACCGAAAAGGTATATCAGAAGTTAGAGGAGCTTGGAATAGAGGTAACTGTTACCGATTTTTCCGACGATATGCCTGACTTTGAAGATTTTGACGGTGAAGAAGAGGAATTTAACCCTTCAGAAGACGTTGAAAATCTTATTTCGGGCGACGTTATGCCCATAGAAGACCATGTAAAAATGTATCTTAAGGACATTGGTAAGGTCAGACTTCTCTCAGGCGAAGAGGAGGTTGAGCTTGCCAAGAGAATAGCAGAGGGTGACGTTGAGGCGAGAAATACTCTTGTTGAAGCAAACCTTAGACTTGTAGTCAGCATCGCAAAAAAATACATAGGCCGCGGGATGGGATTTCTTGATTTAATTCAAGAAGGAAATTCCGGACTTATAAAAGCGGTGGAGAAATTCGACTACACAAAAGGCTATAAGTTTTCAACCTATGCGACTTGGTGGATAAGACAGGCAATAACAAGAGCTCTTGCCGACCAGTCAAGAACCATCCGAATTCCCGTCCATATGGTAGAAACCATGCACAGAATACAACGCTGCGCCCGTCAGCTTTTGCAGGAAAACGGAAGAGAGGCATCCACAGAGGAAATTGCCGAGCTTTCGGGACTTCCAGCAGATAAGGTAAGGGAAATAATGCAGATGGCTCAGGAGCCTATCTCCATTGACAGCCCCGTAGGTGAAGACGAGGAGAGCAGTATAGGAGAATTTATTGCCGACGAGGCATCTCCCGAGCCCGACGAAATAGTTGGCAAAACAATGCTCAAGGAGCAAATAAGCGAAGTGCTTAAAACACTCACCGACAGAGAAGAGAACGTTATAAGAATGCGTTTTGGCCTTGACGACGGTATTCCGAGAACTTTGGAAGAGGTGGGACGTGAGTTTAATATCACACGAGAGCGTATAAGACAAATTGAAGCGAAGGCTCTCAGAAAGCTCAGACACCCCACGAGAATATCAAAATTTAAAGGCTTTAGATAAACAAACAGGCAGATAAAAGAAAGGGACATTATGACAATCAACAATCTGGAGAAAGACTCCGAAAAAACAGCTCAGAACACAGACATCAAGCCGGAAATACTCGCTTTTATAAAGAAAATCAAAGCGAGGGGCACGGTTACACCTCTTGAAATAATGGAGGCACTTGAAGGCATCGACCTCGATGCCGAAGCAATGGACAAAATTTACGAAACCATGGAGGCTATGGGGATAGAAATAGTAGACGCTTATCCCGATACAGACGATTTTGAGGATTTTGAAGAGGTCGAGACCCTTGAAACCTCCGAGGATATGGAAAACGCCCTTGCAAACGAGGGACTTGCCATAGAAGACCACGTAAGAATGTATTTAAAGGAGATAGGTAAGGTACCTCTCCTTGAAACCGAAAAGGAAATAGAGCTTTCACAAAAAATGCTTGAAGGCGATGAAAAAGCCAAGGAAATGCTTGTGGAAGCAAACCTCAGACTTGTAGTAAGTATTGCTAAAAGATATATGGGAAGAGGTATGTACTTCCTTGACCTTATTCAGGAAGGAAACCTCGGACTTATGAAAGCGGTTGAAAAGTTCGACTATACTAAGGGCTATAAGTTTTCAACCTATGCAACTTGGTGGATAAGACAAGCCATAACAAGAGCTATCGCCGACCAGGCAAGAACAATAAGAATTCCCGTACATATGGTGGAAACTATCCATAAGGTACAAAGGGCGTCACGACAGATACTTCAGGAAAAGGGACACGATGCAAGTCCCGAGGAAATATCCGATATGATAGGAATGCCCGTTGACAAGGTGCGGGATATATTGAAGGTGGCGCAGGAGCCCGTCTCTCTTGAAACTCCTATCGGCGAGGAAGAAGACAGCCATCTTGGCGACTTCATTCCCGACGATGAAGCTCCTGCTCCCGACGATGCAGTAAGCTTCACTATGTTCCGCGAACAGCTTGACGAGGTGCTCAACACCCTCACCGCCCGCGAAAAGAGCGTATTGAAGCTCCGCTTCGGACTTGAGGACGGAAGAACAAGAACGCTGGAAGAGGTTGGTAAAGAGTTCAACATCACCCGTGAGCGTATAAGACAGATAGAAGCAAAGGCTCTCAGAAAGCTCAGACATCCCAGCCGTTCCAAGAAGCTCAAGGACTACCTTGACTGATTCAGAGGTGTATTATGAGTAAAATTGCCGTAATTTGTGCAATGGACAAGGAAATAATCTATATAAAGGAGCATTTCGGAGCAAAGCTCGTTGATGAAAAATGCAGTATTTACAGTGCAGTGTTTGATGGTCACGAAATAATTGCTACCGTCTGCGGAATAGGTAAGGTGAACAGTGCTCTTTCTACACAGCGTATAATCGACAGATTTTCTCCCGATTACGTTATCAACGTAGGTATCGCAGGAGGACTTGACAGAGAGCTTTCTGTTCTTGATATGGTGGTTGCAAGGGATACAATGTACCACGATTTCCATCCCCTTTCTCTTCTTGAAGAGGACAAGAATATAGGAACAAGCGTGTTCGAGTGTGATAAGACTCTTGTTGCTCTTGCCGAAAAGGTTTGCGAAAGTCTTGTAGAAAAAGGAAAGGTCAGAAAATTTGTCACGGGCAGAATTGTCAGCGGAGACTCTTTTGTTGAGGACGACGAAAAGAGCAGAGAGCTCCGAGAGGACCTTCACGGCTCTTGCGTTGAAATGGAGGGCGCTTCAATATCGCAGACCTGCATCGTTAACGGTATTCCTTTCCTTGTGATAAGGAGTATTTCGGATTTTGCCGACAATAATGCGGGAATGAGCTACGACTCTTTTTCTACCAAAGCATCCGAGCAGGCAGGTCAGGTAGTTGCCGAAATTATTAAGGGATTGTAAAATTTCCCCGAAGTTGTGATATTTGATAAAATATTACCCCTTTAATTGGGTATTTTCTCACTTGACATAACTACTTTAATAGTGTAAAATAACTTTGTTTATGATATGCATATATTGTCTAATTTAATTGAGGAGGTTTTCCTATGAGAAACAGAATAATCAGTATGCTGCTTGTACTTGTGATGTGCGCATCTGTTCTTCTTACTTCTTGTTCCGACGTCGACACAGGATACGAGGAAGATACAAGTACAATTCCCGCTATCACTCTTACTCTTTACGGAATTAAGGGAGAGGGAACAACAGATGAGGCTATTGCCCGCGTTCAGCAGGAACTGAACAGAATTACAGAGGATAAATATAAGACAACCGTTGAACTTCATTTTCTTAACGCAGATGAATATGATGCGGCAATAGAGGACGCTTTCGTTTCCGTGCAGGAGCAGACGGAGAGAACAGAGCTTGCTGAAAAGGCTGCTACCGCTGCCGCAAAGGCTGCAAGACTTGCTGCAAAGGCTCTTACAATTGACCAGCAGAAGGAAAAGAAGCGTGCACAGAGAGAGTACGAGAACTGGAATGAGGCAAGAGGCGAGTCTCTTGAAGAGATAAGCGTAACTATGTCTGACGACGTTCAGCTCGATATCTTTATGGTTTATGACCACGGATATTTTGTTGACCTTATAGAGCGTGAGCAAATCACTGATATCTCCTCTTCTCTTACAGGCTCCTACGGAATTATTACTAAGTACGTAAACCCCTTGACACTTTCGGTTACAAAGTATCAGGGTCTCTACTACGGAGTTCCTTCCAATATCAAGCTTGGTGCTGACGATAACGAAGGATACTATTACGCTTTCAGAACAGACCTTGTTGAGAAGTACGGACTTGAGCTTAAGGAAGGCTCAACTCCCGTGTTTAACTCACTTGACGGATGGCTTGAGCAGGTAAAGAACGGCGAAAGATGCGTTCCCTTCCTTGCTCCTCCCACTGCAATTCAGGGCTTTGACTTCTACAACAACGATATGGAAAACTACCCCGCATATGGAACAAAGAACCTTGAGTCCAACGCAACTACCTCAACCGAGCTTGAATTTACCTTCGATATCGGTTCAGGTATGAACTCGGGTGTTGCATATCTTCACTTCAAGAAGATGAGCAAGTATCGTAACGCAGGCTTCTTTGGAGAATCAGGAGCAGACCCCAAGACTACCGATTTCGCTATGGGTATCTTCCAGGGAACTCTTGACGAAGTAAAGGAAATTATCGGCGATAAGGCTGACGAATATTCTTACTATACATACGCATACCCCAAGGTAACAACTAAGGACGCGTTCAAGTCTGTTTTCGCAGTAAGCTCATCATGTAAGTATCCCGCACGTGCAGTTCAGCTTATCGCAGGCTTCAGCACAAACGAGGAGCTTCGTAACCTTATAACCTTTGGCGTTGAAAACGTTGACTACGAAGTAAACCTTGACGGCGAAACAATTACAAAGCTTACAAACGATTATAACATCGATTTTGAAATGTACGGAAACTCTCTTATCGGTTACGTTCCCGAAGAACTCGGAGTAAACTATCAGAAGGACACAATCGAAAGAAACCGTAACATCAAGGCGAGTGCATTCATCGGCTATTCCGAGCCCATTGACGCAAGCGACGAAAAGGCATTCAAGGAAATCAACAGAGTTGCAGGTGAATATATTGAGGCTCTTATGAACGGCGAGCCCAACATTGATGAAGTGCTTGAAACGGCTACTACAAGAATGGGCAAGTACGAGGACAGAATGAACCTTTATCCCAACGAAAAGGACGACGAGTACGTTGAGACCTACAACCTTCTTCTTGCGAGCCTTAACTCATCTTTCTCCAACTTCGCAGCTACCCGTCCCGGCGGAAAGACAACTATAAATCAGGACATCATTACCAAGGAAGAAAAGGAAAGAAGAGAAGCGGAAGCCGCTCTTCTTAACCCCGAAGTTACCGAGCCTGAAATTGCAGAGGGCGAGACAGTAGAAGAAACAACAGAAGTTACAGAGTAAATAAAGTGTATTTCGAGTGGCGTTTTGGCGCCACTCGAAGTATGAAAAATAAAAAAATAAAAAAAGTATTGACAAGTCGCATAAAAATCTGTATAATGATATGCGACGAAAAAATGACAACATGCGTAAAACTTACGCAATGGCTATAAAGGAGGTGCAGATATGCTTAGAACATACCAGCCTAAGAAGAGACAGAGAAAGATGGAGCACGGTTTCCGTAAGAGAATGAAGACAGCTAACGGAAGAAAGGTTCTCAAGAGACGCAGAGCAAAAGGAAGAGCACGTCTTACCTATTAAGAAGATTAAAAGGGCGCGCAGATAGTGCAAATTTTAAACCGCCGATAAGAATCCCGAACCCATTAACTGTGGGCGGCTCATTTCGGGGGTTTTTCCTTTTGTTTGGGATAATATGGAAAAAATTTTTACTATTAAGAATAATACGGTTTTTACGCGTATGTATTCTAAGGGGAAGAGCTCCCCAAAGCCTACAATCGTAGTATATTGCCGCAAAAACACAAATCTCAAAAAAGCCCATATTGGAATAACTACGAGTAAGAAAATGGGAGGAGCAGTCCTCCGTAACAGAGCACGGCGTATTATCCGTGAAGCTTACAGAACCCTTGTAAAAGAGGGAAGCGGTATAAATGATAAGCCCTATTACTTTGTGTTTGTGGCAAGAAAAAAGTGCTTCTTAAAAAACACCCGTATGCAGGACGTTCTTGTTGATATGAAGAACGCCTTTGTAGAGCTTGGCATTACGGAGGAAATAGAATGAAACACGTTTTTATATTTTTGATAAAGCTCTACCGAAAATTTATTTCACCGCTTTTCCCCCCATGTTGCCGTTTTACTCCTACCTGTTCGGAATATGCTCTCGAAGCTTTTAAAAAACATGGAGCGGTAAAAGGATTTTTTCTCACTTTTTGGAGAATACTCAGATGTAATCCGTTTTGTAAGGGCGGTTATGACCCCGTGCCTTAATGATGAATAAAGGAGCAAAAAATGCAGTATATTTATAAAGCCTTTGGATGGCTGATGAAATGGTGCTATGAAATATTTGAAAATTTCGGCGGTTATGCCGTAGCACTTTTAGCCTTTTCTCTTATAGTACAGCTTATCCTTTTTCCCTTTGGAATAAAACAGCAGAAGAATTCAATGAAGCAGGCAAAGCTTCGTCCCAAGGAAGCCGCTATCCGTAAGAGATATGCAGGCAGAACAGACAAAGCTACCCAGATGAAAATGCAGGAGGAGATGCAGAAGCTTTATCAGGAAGAGAACTTCAGTCCTCTTTCGGGTTGCCTTCCTCTCCTTATACAGTTCCCCATTCTTATTGCACTTTTCTACGTTATAAAATCACCCCTTACCTATATTTCGGGTATGGACGAAAGCCTTGTTTTGAGTCTTAACGACTTTATGGCGGGAATTTCGGACATTTTTAAGGAAGGCGCTAAGATCAATGCTATTGACGAAATATCACTTATCCGAGAGATAAATGCTAATTTCGACGTTGTCCTTGCCGAATTCCCCAACCTCAGTGAGTACGTGCTTCCCAATTTTGGAATGTTCGGTGACTTTATCGACTTGTCCTTGAAGCCCACAGTAGCCTTTGACGGACAATGGGCACTTCTCATTATCCCAGTACTCACCTTTGCATCTGCATACTTTGGACAGAAGCTTACACGTAAGTTCACCTATCAGTCCCCCGAAACCGCTGAAGCACAGTCTTCCATGAAGCTTATGAACGTAATGATGCCTCTTTTCTCGGCATATCTTGCTTTCATCTGGCCTGCGGCGATGGGTCTTTACTGGACTTACCGTTCGGTTCTTTCTTTCATACAGCAGTTCCTTCTCAGCCGTATGTATCCTATTCCCGTTTTAACCGACGAGGAGCTTCGTGCCGCTGAAAAGGCATATGCCGCACAGAATAAAGCTAAGCCCTACAAGGCTTTGGAAAATACTGCTCGTAAGTCACTCATCTTCGATGACGACGATGACGAGACTGTCGAGCCCACAGCTACAACACAGAAGAGCATTGTATCCGATGACGACGAAGAGCCCTCGGGCGATTCCATTATCCCCAAAGCGCCCTTGAAGTAACGTCGGACTTGTAAATATATTACAGGAGGAATATCCATTGGCAAAAGAATTAGTTATAAGTGCCAAGTCTGTCGAAGAAGCCGTTGAGCTTGCTGCTGAACAGACAGGCATAAAAAAAGAAGAGCTTAAATATGAGGTAGTTGCAGAGTCCAAGAAGGGACTCTTCGGAATAGGCGCGCAGGATGCTAAAATCAGCGTCACAATTGAAGAAACTCCCGACGAGCTTGCAGTAAACTTTGTAAAAACCGTACTTCGTGACCTTGAGCTTTCCACAGATAACGTGGAGCTTGTAGAAACCAGTGCTAAGGAAGCAACTATCGTTGTAACAGGCGACGATATGGGTCTTGTTATAGGTCATCACGGCGAAATTCTCGAATCTTTGCAGTATCTTACAAACCTTGCCGCTAATAAGGGCATCGACGGTTACCGCAGATACGTAGTAGACGTTGAGAACTACCGTGCAAAAAGAGAAGAAACTCTTCGCAAGCTTGCACAGAAAACTGCTGCAAGAGCAAAGAGACAGGGCAGAAATATAGTGCTTGAGCCTATGAGTGCATACGAAAGACGTACCATACACTCTGAGGTGCAGGATATTGAGGGCGTTACTACTTTCTCTATCGGCTCAGGAGACCAGCGTAAGGTTGTTGTATCTCCCGAAAATCAGAGAGCACCAAAGCCGAAAACACAGAAGAAGGACGCACCACGTAAGGCAGAGCCCGAAAAGAAGCCTCTTGACCCCGATATTCCTTTGACTTATGCAGGGGGCGGTGTTTCAAAACAGCCTATCGTAAAGGCAAAGAGCATTGAAGAGCTCGGTCTTGCAGACCCCGACGAAAGCGATATTTATTAAAAACTATAAGGGTAAATATCAGGCAGTTGCCCTGAATTTACCCTTACTTTTTTGAGAGGGAAATATGCTCAGTGATATAATTGCCGCCGTTTCTACCCCGAGAGGGCAGGGCGGTATAGCCGTAATAAGAGTATCGGGCAGAGGCGCGGTAGAGCTTTGTGAGAAGGTGTTTCGCCCCAAATCGGGTAAGAAAATAACCGATTACCCACCCCGCTTTTCTGTTTACGGTGATATATTTGACGGAAAGTCGCTTATCGACAGCGGAATGCTTACTTATTACCTTGCCCCGAAAAGCTTTACAGGAGAGGATATGGCAGAGATTTCCTGCCACGGCGGATATACCGTCACTGCAATGGTTTTGTCTGCCGTCCTTGAAACCGGAGCAAGAATGGCAGAGGCGGGAGAATTTACTAAAAGAGCATTTGTTAATGACAAAATAAGCCTTACCGAAGCCGAAGCCATAGGGAATATTCTCACTGCCGAGGGCGAAAGAGCAGTAAGGCTGTCAGCCCGCCACGCCGACGGAGCCCTCAAGAAAAAAACAGAAGAATTAAGCGAAGAGCTTATTTCTCTTATCTCATCCCTATATGCCGCTATCGACTATCCCGAAGAGGATTTGGAGGATATGGCAGACGACACCCTTCTTGAAAGAATAGAGGATATAAACGGGAAGTGCAAATCCCTTATTTCTACCTACAAAAGCGGACACGCCGTAGCGTATGGAATTAACACGGTTATTGTTGGAAAACCCAACGTTGGAAAATCCTCCTTCTTCAATAGCCTTTTGTCAGCGAAGAAGGCGATAGTTACCGATATTCCGGGCACTACAAGAGACGTCCTTGAGCAAAGCGTGGAAATTGACGGTGTCATACTTCGCCTTTTCGATACCGCAGGTATCAGAGAGGACACCGCCGACGAAATAGAGTCTATGGGCGTTGATATTGCAAAGAGTAAAATTAGTGAGAACTCCACTGAGCTTGTCCTTGCTCTTTTTGACCTATCACGTGAAATAGACGGCTCGGACAGAGAAATGATAGACTACCTGAAGGAAAATGCCGAAGCCAAAATCGTAATCCCCATATTCACCAAGAGCGATGAAACGCCTCTCTTCGACAAATCCTTTGTGGAAAAGGAGCTTGGAGAGGGCTATACCGTTTCTTCAAAAACAGGAGAGGGAATAGAAGCACTTAAAAAAGGCGTCATAGAACGCTTTATAACAGAGGACTCTGCCGTTGATAACGGTGAGGTCTTGACGAACGTAAGACAGCTTACCTCTCTTAAAAAGACGGTCTCGGCACTCAATGAAGCACACCGTCTGGTAAGTGACGGTATGAAGGACATGGGAGCAATGGAGCTTGAAGGTGCACTTAATACACTTGCCGAAATCGACTCCAGACGTGCTATGGAAAAGGTAGTAAACGAAATTTTTTCAAAGTTTTGTGTTGGAAAGTAGAATAAAATGACAGATTTGATAAAATATGATGCAGGAAACACAGATATAATAGTAATTGGCGCAGGTCATGCGGGAATAGAAGCAGCTCTTGCTTCAGCCCGCATGGGTTGCTCTGCCATTCTTTTTACCTTAAATCTTGATGCCGTGGGTAATATGCCCTGCAATCCCTCTATCGGAGGTACGGGAAAAGGACACCTTGTGTATGAAATAGATGCCCTTGGGGGAGAGATGGGACGTGCGGCGGATAAGGTTTGTATGCAAAGCCGTATGCTTAATCTTGGAAAAGGACCTGCCGTTCATTCGCTGAGAATGCAGGCAGACAGAAGAGCATATCAGACTCTTATGAAAAAAACAATAGAGAATACACCCAATCTCCGCCTTATACAAGCAGAAATTATTGAGGTGGAAAGGGAAGAGGGAGGACTCAGCGTCACTACACGATACGGCGCCGTATGGCACGCGAAAAAGGTTATTGTGTCAACGGGTACTTATCTCAATGCCCGCGTTATCGTAGGCGAGGTGGCTTTTCCTTCAGGCCCCGACAATATGTTCCCCTCCTCGTTTTTAACAGAGTCTCTTGAAAAGCTTGGAATGAAGATGCTCCGCTTTAAAACGGGTACTCCCGCACGTATACACCGAGACAGTATTGACTATGAAAAGACCGAAATTCAACCCGGTGATGAAAAGCCATTTTGCTATTCATATCACACCGACAAAGAGGAATTCAGGAGCCGTGAGCAGTATAACTGCTATACTGTCTATACCAATGAGGAAACCCATAATATTATAAAGAATAATCTTGACCGCTCCCCACTCTATTCGGGAAATATAAGAGGTGTGGGACCAAGATATTGCCCAAGTATAGAGGATAAGGTAGTAAGATTTTCCGATAAAGAAAGACATCAGCTTTTCCTTGAACCCATGGGAAGAGACACCGAAGAGGTTTACGTACAAGGACTTAGCTCATCCCTTCCCGAGGAGGTTCAGCTGAAAATACTTCACTCTATAAAGGGACTTGAAAGAGCCGAGGTCATGCGTACCGCTTACGCCATAGAGTATGACCTTGCCGACCCTACACAGCTACTTCCTACCCTTGAATTCAAGGAGATTTCGGGACTTTACGGAGCAGGTCAGTTCAACGGTACCTCGGGCTATGAGGAAGCGGCGGCTCAAGGACTTGTAGCAGGAATAAATGCCGCTTTGAGCATTCAAGGCAAAGCCCCTATGATACTCAGCCGTGCTTCCTCTTATATAGGCACACTTATTGACGACCTTGTTACCAAGGGCACCAACGAGCCTTACAGAATTATGACCTCCCGTTGTGAGTACAGACTTGTACTCCGTCAGGATAATGCAGACCGCAGACTCATAGAGTACGGAAGATACGCAGGGCTTATCGACGACGAAAGATATGAAAAGAAAAAAGCCCTCTTTGACGCTATCGACAAAGAGGTTGAACGTGCCGAGAATACCTTTATAGCCCCAAGCGAAAAGCTTAATAAGATACTCGAGGAAACACACTCCGCTCCCGTGACTACCGGTATTCGCTTCGGCGACCTTATACGACGCCCCGAGCTGAATTACGGTGTACTTACAGATATCGACACTACCCGCCCCGATTTGCCGGAAGAGGTAGAAAGACGGGCGGAAATAGAGATAAAGTACAAGGGCTATATAAAGAAGCAGGAGCTTGAAATAGAAGCCTTTAAAAAGCTTGAAAACAAGCGTCTTCCTCATGATATAGACTACACCACCGTCAAGGGAATAAGGCTTGAAGCATCCCAAAAGCTTAATAAAATAAAGCCCCTGAATATCGGGCAGGCGTCAAGAATTTCGGGCATCAGCCCTGCGGATATTTCGGTGCTCCTCATTTACTTCAATATGAAATAAGGATATAATATGGAAAAGATAAAAGAAATACTTTCCTCTCTTTCGGGAATACCCATCCTCACCGAAGAACAGCTTTCATCCTTTGATAAGCTTGCCGAAATTCTCGTCGAAGAGAACAAGAAAGTGAACGTTACTTCCATTACCGACCCTGTGGGAATAGCCCTCAAGCACTTTGCCGATTCTCTGTCGATTCTTGAAGTGTCGGAAATGAAAAAAGAAGGCTTGAAAATGGCAGACATAGGGTGTGGCGGGGGTTTCCCCGGACTTCCCGTAAAGATTGCAAGACCTGATATTGACATTACCATGATAGACAGTACCGAAAAGAAAATAAAATACGTTCGTGCCACCGCCGATAAGTTAGGTCTTGATAAGGTGACAACAGTATCAGCCCGAGCTGAGGACTTGGCAGGGGCAAAAGGCAATTTACGTGAAAAATTCGACCTTGTTACTGCCCGTGCTATGGCAAGACTTAACGTACTCGTAGAGCTTTGCCTGCCCTTTGTAAAGGTGGGAGGCGTGTTTGTATCAATGAAAGCCGCATCCGCCGAAGAAGAACTGAATGAGGCAAAAGCGGGAATTATAAAGCTTGGCGGAAAAGTGAAGCGTGTGGAGGAGGTAAAGTTCGACCTCGACCTGTCTCTTTTTGAAGAGGATAAGGACAAGGTTTCCGACTTCCTTTCAGCAAAGCGCTATATGATAGTGATAGAAAAGGTAAAGCCCACGCTTCCTCAATACCCACGCCCTTACGCTAAAATTACAAAGAAGCCTTTGTAAAAGTTTTAAAGGAGCTGTAAAAACTCTGAGTTTTCACAGCCCCTTTTTTCTTTTAGTCTATAACTTCAATTGTAATTTTATCCTTCATTTGTTCGTTGGGAATGAAAATATATTTGATACCCGAAATTTTTTCGGTATCATAAGGAATTTCACAGCCGTTAACAAGATAACGTCTTGCTCCTCCCGTTTTCTTATACGTATACTCAACGTCAGCGCCCTTTATCTTGACAGAAAGCTTCAGACTGTCAGTGGGCAAATAGTCGGGAGTTGCAATACGAACGCCCTTTAATTCTGCCTGAATGCCGATTGCGTATTCGTAAAGGCATCTTGTAAGCACTGCACCGCTTCCTGTGTACCAGTCACCACAGCTTTCTCCGTCAAGCTCATATTCTTCGTTGTAGCAGTAGGAATTAGGCATAACAAAGGAAGTCTTGGAAAGGTGGGTGTGAGTTAAAGGAATTACCTTGAAAATCTGCTCCCAGGCACGGTGTGCTTCGCCCATAATAAAGAGTGCCATAATCGCAAAGGTGGTACAATGTACGTAAGTACAGGAGTTTTCGTGAGTTCCGGGGAGGAGATTAACAATTCTTCCAACGCCCTTCATATCCTCGGGGAAATAAGGTTCAACTGTCTTAATTCCATACTTTGAGTCAAGCACGTCATATGCATGCATAATGGACTTTTTAAGCTCAGGCGTTCTTTCGATCAGACCCGAAATGCACCAGAAGCTGTTGCCGGTGGCACTGTAACGATTTGCACCGTCTGTATCGCAGGGACTTCCTACAAGGTATGAGCCCAGGTCTCCCCAGCCGTGAAGGATATGCATTTTGTCTCCATCTTCAACGAGAGCATATTTGCAAAGCCCCTCGGCAAGCTTATCGCGAATTTCAAGAAGCTCTTTGATTTTTTCTTTATAGCCGCCCTTTTCAGTAAGAATTTCAGACATTTCCAAAAGCAGCTTATAAAGCTGTAATGACGCCATAACGCTTACGCCCGTGCCGAATTCCTCGTCACGCTCGGTGGCTCCCATTCCGCAGATAGAGTCGTTCCAATCGCCGTAAAGAATTCTCAGACAGCTTGTGCGTCCATCTATCTTATCAATAAGGAAGTCGGTAATCTTGATAAGATGGTCAAGTACAGTGTCAACAACGTCGCTCTTCTTGTAAAGTGCTTTTTTCTCATCAATTATATCGTAATATGAGCACTTTTCAGAAAGAATGGAAAAATCGCCTGTGGATGAAAGATATTTGTGAACGGTTTCGATAATCCAAAGACCTTGGTCAACAAATTGACGTATATCAAAGGTTGGAATTATATCATCTCTGTCGGGAACCGAGAACTGACGGGGCGCTCTGCC
>JAFUKG010000043.1 GCA_017467865.1 Clostridia bacterium | reverse complement strand
TCTCGTCATACCAAGCTTCTTGAATATGTGGTAGTCTGAGCAGGATACGAGAATACCCGTTTCCTTGATACCCATATCTCGGATGAGCTTGAAGTCGTTGAGGCTTGCTCTTATCCAGGTAGTTATCTCGGGGAACTTATACCCAAGATTCATACAGCCCTCAAGCGCCTTTCTGTCATTTTCACTATATACGAAAAACTCTGTCTGACGGATAATACCCTTTTCACCGCCAAGCCTTGACATAAGCTTGAAAAGGTGAATTATCTGCTCGGGTGTGTAGGGCACCTGACTCTGCATACCGTCACGGAAAGAGGTGTCGGTTATCCATATCTCCTTGGGCATACCGATAGGCACTCTTCTGTGGTTGAAGGCAACCTTGGGAACTTCAGAGTAAGGATATATCTCACGGTAGAGATTAGGCTCGGTTACGTCCTGCAAAGAGTATTTATAAGATTTTTGTTCAAGTAGGTTCGTTGACGATGAAATTTCTATCATAATTAACACAGACCTGCCTTTCTTTTGTATGATTGTATACAATTATACAATCCTTTCCTTGCGTTGTCAAGTACATATAAAGAATTGTAGGAAATTTTTAAAGAATATTGCACTTGACAAAAGGTTTTCGGGGTATTATAATAACAGTAATAAAAGCGTTTGAACGGAAAAGAGTACCGAAGGGGAAGTATTCAGAGAGAGGGGCAGAGGCTGAAAGCTCCTTATACCTAAGCTTTGGGAAGACCGCTTCCGTGAGCCGTCTGTGATGAATAGACCGTCGCCCTGCGTTAAGGGGATAATGAGTTAAACACAAGGTGGAACCGTGTATATGCACCCTTGCCGAAAGGTAAGAGTGCTTATTTTTTTGCAAACGGAGTTTGCAAGCTCAGGTTGATTTTCTATACGAAAATCTTCAATTAATTGTATTTATTTTATCAATCATATAAAGGAGAAAATTTATGAAAGTAATACTTCAAAGCGGTGTTATCGAGGAATACACCTTTGACGACCAGATAGGAAAAGATGCTCTGAGACATACTGCTTCTCACGTGCTTGCACAGGCAGTAAAGAGACTTTACCCCGAAACAAAGCTTGCCATAGGCCCTTCCATTAAGGATGGCTTTTACTATGACTTCGACAGAGAGGGCGGATTTACCGAAACCGACCTTGAAAAGATTGAAGCAGAAATGAAGAAGATTACAAAGGAGAACTTAAAGCTTGAACGCTTTACTCTCTCCCGTGCCGATGCCCTTGAGCTTATGCGTGACGAGCCCTATAAGATTGAGCTTATCAACGACCTTCCCGAGGATGCGGAGCTTTCCTTCTTCAAGCAGGGTGACTATACCGACCTTTGCGCAGGTCCTCACGTAACCTATACCTCTGCCGTTAAGGCGTTTAAGCTTATGTCGGTAACGGGTGCTTATTGGAGAGGAAACGAAAAGAACAAGATGCTCACACGTATCTACGGAACAGCATTTGCTTCTAAGCCCGACCTTGAAGCGCACCTTACAGCTCTTGAAGAGGCGAGAAAGAGAGACCACAATAAGCTTGGCCGTGAGCTTGAATATTTTACAACCGTTGACTCTATCGGTCAGGGACTTCCTATCCTTCTTCCCAAGGGCGCACGCACCATTCAGAGACTTCAGCGCTGGGTAGAGGACGTTGAAGAACAGAGAGGATATCTCCTCACCAAAACTCCCCTTATGGCGAAAAGAGAGCTTTATAAGATTTCGGGTCACTGGGACCATTACCTTGACGGAATGTTCGTTATGGGCGACCCCGACGATGAGACCAAGGAATGCTTTGCACTCCGTCCTATGACCTGTCCTTTCCAGTATCAGGTATTTTTAAATAAGAAGCGCTCTTACCGTGACCTTCCCATGAGACTTGGCGAGACCTCAACTCTCTTCCGTAACGAAGAGTCGGGTGAAATGCATGGACTCATTCGTGTCCGTCAGTTCACTATCTCCGAGGGACATATCGTGCTTCGCCCCGACCAGCTTGCAGAGGAGTTTGAGCAGTGCTTGAAGCTTGCAAAATACTGCCTTGAAACTCTCGGACTCTGGGAGGATTGCTCCTTCAGATTTTCACAGTGGGACCCCAACCGTACAGACAAGTACGAGGGAACAGCCGAGCAGTGGGACGAGGCTCAACACATTATGGGTGAGCTTCTCGATAAGCTCCTCGGACGTGAAAATTACGTTATAGGTATCGACGAAGCGGCATTCTACGGACCGAAGCTGGACATTCAGTGCAAGAACGTTTTCGGTAAGGAAGATACCATCGTTACTATTCAGATTGATATGCTCCTTGCCAAGAAGTTCGGCATGGAATACGTTGACAGCGACAATACCACAAAAATTCCTTATATCATCCACCGTACCTCTATGGGGTGCTATGAAAGAACTCTTGCCCTTCTCATTGAGAAGTATGCAGGTGCGCTTCCCACATGGCTTTCTCCCACACAGGTAAGAATTCTTCCCATTACCGACAGAAATAACGACTATACCGACGAGATTGAAAAGAAGCTTCAGTCCTACGGCGTTCGTGTGGAAAGCGACAAGAGAGCCGAAAAGACAGGCTACAAGATAAGAGAAGCACAGCTTCAAAAGATACCCTATATGCTTGTTATCGGTGATAAGGAAACAGAGGAAAAGACGGTTTCGGTAAGAAAGAGAGGCTCTCAGGAAATGACAACTATGACCCTCGACGAATTCGTACTGAAAATCACCGAAGAAATAAATACTAAAGCAAGATAAGGAGCATAATATGAATAGAGCTGAACTTAAACGCCTTGCCCGCGAACAGCTTGACGGCGGAATTTTTAAGAACAATTGGCTTCTCGCAGTAGTTGCAGTGCTTATCGTGACGGCTATAACAAGCGCCGCATCGTCAATTCCCCTTTTGACGGTGTTTCTTGCAGGACCCTTGGGAGTAGGACTTATGGCGGTTTTCAAAAACCTGAAAAGATTTGGCGCAGTTAAGTTTGAAGGACTTTTTGAAGGCTTTACAAAGGACTTTGGCGGTACACTCCTTCTCGGGCTTCTTCAAACAATCTTTATTGCCCTTTGGTCGCTTCTTTTTGTCATCCCCGGAATTGTTAAGGCGTATTCTTATTCTATGGCATACTATCTCAAGAGTGAGCACGAGGCTTGGACTTGGAGACAGTGCCTTGACGAAAGCCGAAGGCTGACAAACGGTCACAAAATGGACCTCTTTATCCTTGACTTATCCTTTATCGGATGGTATATTATTGGTGGTCTTTGCTTCGGCATAGGCACCCTTTGGGTTGAGGCTTACCACAACGCAACACTCATAAATTATTACGAAGAGCTTACTGCTTCAAGAGTTGAAATGTGAGGTTATAAATGGATACAAAGGCACTTTTTAAAATAAGCTACGGTCTTTACGCCCTTTTTGCTAAAAGCGGCGGCAGAGATAACGCTTGTATTATAAATACTCTTATGCAGGTAACGTCATCTCCCGACGTCATCTGCAGTATAAGTGTCAACAAGTCTAATCTTACCCACGATATGATAGCCGAGACAGGCAGATTTAACGTATCTGTCCTTGATACGTCCTGCCCGTACAGTGTTTTTGAAACACTTGGCATGAGGTCGGGCAGAGACGGAGATAAGCTTTCGGGATTTAAAACCGAAAGACTCGGTAACGGCATTCTCGCACTCTCGGACTATTCAAATGCTGTCATGTCCTTTGAGGTCACAAGAAGCGTGGATATGGGAACTCATACCACCTTTATCGCAATCCTTACCGATGCTAAGACAATAAAGGAAAGCGAGAGCATGACTTACGGATACTATCACGCAAAGGTCAAGCCCCAGCCAAAGAAAGAAAATAAGGGCGGCTGGCGCTGCGTTATCTGCGGATACGTGTATGACGGAGAAGAGCTTCCTGCGGATTTTATATGCCCCCTTTGTAAGCACGGGGCTTCGGATTTTGAAAAAATTGTTATAGAAAAAGGAGAAGAAACTATGGAACTTAAAGGCACAAAAACAGAACAGAACCTCAGAGACGCTTTTGCAGGCGAATCTCAGGCGAGAAACAAGTATACTTACTTCGCTTCTGTTGCAAAGAAGGAAGGCTATCAGCAGATAGCGGCAATCTTTGAAGAGACTGCCAACAATGAAAAGGAACACGCAAAGCTTTGGTTCAAGGCTCTTTCCTGCCTTGGCGATACCGCATCTAACCTTAAGGATGCAGCCGCAGGCGAGAACTATGAATGGACCGAAATGTATGACCAGTTCGCTAAAGAAGCTGACGAGGAAGGCTTCCACGACCTTGCCGCTCAGTTTAGAATGGTAGGACAGATTGAAAAATCCCATGAAGAAAGATATCTTAAGCTTCTCTCAAACGTTGAAATGCAGAAGGTTTTTGAGAAGTCCGAGGAGATTATGTGGGAATGCCGCAACTGCGGACACCTTGTAATCGGCAAAAAAGCACCCGAGGTTTGCCCTGTATGTAAGCATCCTCAGGCGTATTTTGAAGTTAGAAAAGAAAACTATTGATTTTTTGGGAGGAAACTTTTTGAAAAAAGTTTCCTCTCAAACTCTTTTTCAAAAACTTTTATAATTTATTTTTTAATAATTATAGTTTTCGTGGGGGTTAAGGGGGAGTGCTTTTATAAAAAGCACTCCCCCTTAAATATTGTTTTTTCTCTTGACATCTTTATGCTTTTGTGGTATGATTAATCATACTAATCATACGAGGTGATGTAATGGATTTTCCAAAGGGCAAATATGCATGGATGGTAAAAATAGGGGAGAAGGGACAGTTCGTTATCCCTAAAGAGGCAAGAGAGCTTTTCGGCTTGACACCGGGGAGCGAAATACTTGTTCTCGGAGACAGCCGAAGAGGACTTGCCATACTTCCCATAGACGAGCAGAAAAAGCTTATTTCCAATATTTTTTCAGAGGTAGAAGGAAATGAATAACATTATTGAAATTAAAAATCTTACAAAATGCTACGGCAAGCTGAAAGCCGTTGACGATTTAAGCTTCAAGGTAAAGCGTGGTGAGCTTTTTGCTTTCCTCGGTGTAAACGGCGCAGGAAAAAGTACTACCATATCCGTTATGTGCGGTGCCTTAAAAGAGGATGCGGGAAGTGTCACAATCGACGGCTTATCCCAAAACGGCAATATGCAGAAAATCAAAGAGAGTCTGGGAGTAGTCTTTCAAAATTCAGTTCTCGATATGGCTCTGTCGGTCTATGATAACCTTAAGATAAAGGCGTCCCTTTACGGAATAACGGGTAAGGCTTTTGAAGAGAGACTGGAAGAGCTTTCCGACCTACTCGACCTGAAGGACCTGCTTCGTCGCCGTGTAGGTAAGCTCTCGGGAGGACAGAAGAGACGAATAGATATTGCACGCGCTCTCTTTCATCACCCTAAGATACTTATTCTTGACGAGCCCACTACGGGACTTGACCCACAGACAAGAAAAACTATATGGTCGGTAATTGAGAATTTAAGAGCAAAAGAGGGGCTTACCGTCTTTCTCACTACCCACTATATGGAGGAGGCGGCAGACGCCGACTACGTTGTAATTCTCGACAGTGGAAAAATCGTTGCAGAGGGTAGTCCTCACGACCTGAAAAACAAATACGTCAGAGACTTCGTCACACTTTACTCAGTGGACGAGAAAGACGTAAAGAGACTTGACATTCCTTACGAAAGGGTAGGGGAGGCGTACCGCATATCGGTAAAGGATACGAAAGAGGCACTATCTCTTATTAACGAATACCCCGATATCTTTTCCGACATAGAAATAATAAAAGGAAAAATGGATGACGTTTTTCTTGCCGTTACAGGCAAAAGTCTTGCAGGAGGTGACAAACAGTGACAGCACTTTTTTATCTATTAAAGCGTGATATAAAGCTTTTTTTCCGTGATAAAGGAATGTTCTTTACCGCCCTTATAACACCTCTCATTCTCCTTGCTCTTTACTCTACCTTTCTGGGCAACGTGTACAGAGACGCCTTTGAAAGCGTGCTTACTGCCTACGGAATAACAGTAGAGGATAAGCTCCTTGACGGACTCGTGGGAGGTCAGCTCTTCTCCTCTTTGCTCTCGGTGTCCTGCGTGACTGTTTCCTTTTGTGCCAATATGCTCATGGTACAGGATAAGGTTACAGGGGCTGCAAAGGATATTTCAATAACCCCCGTAAAAAGCTCGCATACGGCTCTCGCTTATTATCTTGCAACAACGGCATCAGCTCTCATCATATCTCTTGTGGCAACTGTGGCATGTATCATATACCTTTCGGTTGTAGGCTGGTATATGACTTGGGGAGACGTACTCTTTATTCTCCTTGACGTCTTTATTATGGTGGGATTTGGTACGGCGCTTTCAAGCATAATAAATTTCTTCTTATCTACTCAAGGTCAGATATCCGCAGTAGGAAGTATCGTTTCCTCTTGCTACGGCTTTATCTGCGGGGCATATATGCCCTTGTCTCAGCTTTCTGAGGGCTTCAGAAAGGCTGTCTCCTTCCTCCCCGGCACCTACGGAACCTCTCTTTTCAGAAAGCACGCAATGTCGGGTGCCTTCACCGAGCTTGAAGAAAGCGGAGTACCTCTCGAAATCATCGACGGACTTAAGGAAAGCGTTGACTACGACGTTATTTTCTTCGGGGATAAGGTTTCGGTTCCCACAATGTATACTTATCTTGTGATAACCGTCATCGTGCTTGTAGCGGTTTACGTTCTGCTTAACGTTTTAAAAAGAAAGGAAAGAAAGTAATGTATAAATTTTTTATGCCAACAAGGGTTTATTACGGAAAGAACGCTCTTATTGACAACGTTGGAGAGCTGAAGCTGGGAAGCCGTGCCTTTATCGTTACGGGCAAGAATTCAGGCAGAGCATCGGGTGCTCTTTTCGACGTAGAAAACGCCCTTGGACTTCTTAAAATTCCTTATGAAATCTACGATAGAATTTCCAATAACCCTACCATTGAGGAGTGTGTTGAAGGGGCAAGGGTCGCAAGAGAGTTCGGTACTGATTTTATCATAGGAATCGGAGGAGGCTCACCCCTTGACGCGGCTAAGGCTATCGCCGTCTATACAGCTAACGAGCCCGTGGAAAATTCCGACTTTGAAATGATGGACATCTATAATGGCGTCTATAAAAATAGGCCCCTTCCAATGGCGGCAATACCCACTACCGCAGGAACAGGCTCTGAGGTAACACCCTACTCGGTGCTCACTCTCCACTCAGAAAAGAGTAAGAGAACCTTTTCTTCTCCCGACACCTTCTATAAGGTAGCCTTTGTTGACGGAAAGTATCTCTTGGCTCTTCCTCTGCAAACCCTTCGTAATACCGTAGTGGATGCCATAAGCCACCTTATCGAGGGCTATACCAACAAAAGGAGTAATCCTATAACCGACTGCATAGCCCTTGAAGGACTTAAGATTATCGGAGATAATATAAGTGCTCTTTTAGAGGACAAGTTAGAGGAGGAGCAGGCACAAAGTCTTATCTATGCTTCCACTCTCGCAGGCATCGTCATTGCTCAAACGGGCACAACAACAGTCCATTCTATGGGATACCCCCTCACTTATTTTAAAAATATTCCTCACGGAATGGCAAACGGTCTCATTCTCGGTGAGTATCTTGAAGAGACCGAAAAGGTGATTCACGAAAAGGTAGAGAACGTTTTGTCAGCCATGAAACTTAAAAGTATAACGGAGTTTAAGGAAATGCTCAAAGCCCTTCTCCCTCATAGCTTCACCTTTAAGGCGGAAGAAACCGACGAGTGGGCTATTACCACTTCAAAAGCAAAAAACACCCTTGTCTCTCCCTTTGAAGTCACCCTTGAAAAAGAAAGAGAAATGTTTAAAAAGGCGTTGTTATAAAAAAGAAGATTTTGCCCTCAGGCAAAATCAACCGCAATTCTGCATTCATCATTCTGCATTTTGCATTAATAAACAAATAGACGGCATCGTTGCCGTCTATTTGTTTATTCTATACGCTCTTTTTCTTTGATTGTGCTGATAAATGCGCTTTTTGTGTTGGTTCTGCTTTAGTCTGCTCGTCTCCATGTTGGAAGAAATGTAATTTTCTACTCTCTTGCGCATATCTCTTGTCATTCTTCTGTCGGGCTTTCTTCTCTTGATATAAGAGGGCAGGGAAGACAGCTTTATAACGTCTTTTACGTTACGGCTGAATGTCACGTTCGATGACGTGAAGACCGTCACTGCATAAATGGGGAGACTTGCAAGGCTTTGCCTTTTGCGGAACACCGCTTCAAGAGCGGTTTTGTGAATATTATTCTGCTCCACAGGGTTGTGAAAGCGTATGACCTTGTCACGCCAGCGCTGTATCCACAGCTTTCCGTTTGTGACGATATATCCGTTGTGGCTTTTTACTTCGATTATGAAAATTCCTCTGTCAGAAATAAGTATAACGTCTATTTCGGTAAGCCCCGTGGGCGTTTTAAGATAGACGTCTTCCATGATAACGGCCCTTGGAAAATTCTTTTTCAAAAAGTCAACTACCTTCTTTTCGGCGCTGTCTCCGAAGTGTTCAACCTTACTTTGACGTATTCTTTTTTTAACTTTTGAGTGTATGTGATATATGAGAGCCCCAATGATAACCGAAATATTTATTATTCCGAATACAAGTATCAATAAAGCAAGCTTTTCGTTCGACATATTTTCTCCGTTGATATTTTATAAATGCCGCAAGGCAATTCATGAAATTAATGTGTATATGAGTTGTTATTTTGGGTGGCGGTATTTATAGAGGCAACAAGTAGTTTTCTAATTTTACAGCATTTTTCATACATATCGAGATATTGTTCTTCTGTAATGATAGATGTTTCTTTGAAGATATCCAACCAATAATCACTTTCGTAGCATTCTTTCAAAGCAATATGAAATTTGTTTATAAAATCAGCTTTGCTTGAGGCGTAGTTAGCTTCATGTATGTTTGCGCCTATACTTGTACCACTTCTTAAAAGTTGATTTAATAAAACGGTCCCCTTTTTTGCTTCTTTAGCATTTGTACATAGATTGATAATATCTATTGCAAATTGCTTGGATAATTCTACAAGCTTGTTTTCTTTCATAAAATTGTAACCTCGTAAATGAATTGACAACTGCGTTGTCATGAATTGGCAAAAGCCATGAATTATTGCCAATGGCAACGTGAATTGAATTGCCCAAATGCACCGCAGTGCAATTCATGAACTTTAGTTCAATTCATGAGTGTAAACTCAATTCATGCCAAAAGGCAATTCATTTTAATTATATTATCATAAAATGCACAATTTTACAACAAATCCAAAAACTTTTTATAAAAAAAGCAAAAAATAATATTTACAAAGAGAATAAAAAGTGTTATTATATATACGTATGTAAAAAACACTGTACAATAAGGACAGTAAAATCATAAGGAGGAAAAAGAAATGGCAAGAAGAAAGATTTCCATGGACGGTAATACAGCCGCCGCTCACGTGTCCTATGCGTTCACAGAAGTAGCAGCTATATACCCCATCACCCCTTCAAGCCCTATGGCCGAGGTTACAGACGCTTGGTCAGCAGCCGATAAGAATATCTTCGGTGAACCCGCAAGAAACATTTTCGGTGAAACAGTTAAAATGGTAGAGATGCAGTCAGAGGCTGGTGCCGCAGGTGCGGTTCACGGTTCTCTTGCAGCAGGTGCTCTTACCACTACTTACACAGCATCACAGGGTCTTCTTTTGATGATCCCCAATATGTACAAGATAGCAGGTGAATTGCTTCCCAGCGTTATTCACGTTTCTGCTCGTTGTGTTGCTTCTCACGCACTTAACATTTTCGGAGACCACTCCGACGTTTATGCCTGCCGTCAGACAGGTTACGCTATGCTTGCAGAGAGCAACCCTCAGGAAGTTATGGACCTTGGTGCAGTTGCTCACCTTGCAACTATCAAGGGCAGAGTACCCTTCCTTAACTTCTTTGACGGCTTCAGAACTTCTCACGAAATCCAAAAGATTGAAGCTTGGGATTACGATGACCTCAAGGAAATGGTAGACATGGACGCAGTGGCTGAGTTCCGTGCACGTGCTATCAACCCTGAGCACCCCGTTCTCCGCGGTTCCGCTGAAAACGGAGATATCTTCTTCCAGCACAGAGAAGCTTGTAACCGTTACTATGATGCTCTTCCCGAAATCGTAGAAGAGTACATGGCTAAGGTTAACGCTAAGATTGGTACAAACTATCAGCTCTTCAACTACTACGGTGCTGCTGACGCTGACAGAGTTATCATCGCAATGGGCTCTATGTGTGACGTTGCTGAAGAGGTTGTTGACTACCTTAACGCTCACGGCGAAAAGGTTGGTCTTGTTAAGGTTCGTCTTTACAGACCCTTCCGTGCAGACAAGCTCCTTGCAGCTATTCCCGAAACTGCTAAGAAGATTGCAGTTCTCGACAGAACAAAGGAACCCGGTTCTCTCGGTGAGCCCCTCTACCTTGACGTTGTTACTGCTTTTGCAAATGCAGGCAGACAGGCAACTATCGTTGGCGGTAGATACGGTCTCGGTTCTAAGGATACACCTCCCGCAAGCGTATTCGCAGTATATGAAAACCTTGCAGCTGACGCTCCTAAGAACAACTTCACTATCGGAATCGTTGACGACGTAACAGGTCTTTCTCTTGAAGAGAAGCCCGCTCCCGACACTTCTGCTGAGGGAACTATCAGCTGTAAGTTCTGGGGTCTCGGCGGAGACGGTACCGTTGGTGCTAATAAGAACTCTATCAAGATTATCGGTGACCACACCGACAAGTTTATTCAGGCATACTTCCAGTATGACTCCAAGAAGACAGGCGGTATCACCATTTCTCACCTTCGTTTCGGTGATAAGGCTATCAAGTCTCCTTACTACATCAATAAGGCTAACTTTGTTGCTTGTCACAACCAGGCATATCTTACAAAGTATGATATGGTTTCTGACATCGTTCCCGGCGGTACCTTCCTTCTTGACTGTAACTGGTCAGAAGCAGAGCTTGACGCACACCTTCCCGCAAGCGTTAAGTCTTACATCGCTAACAACAACGTTAAGTTCTATATAATCAACGCTACCGACATCGCTCTCAACCAGATTGGTGACGGTAAGGTTAAGAACACAGTTCTTCAGTCAGCATTCTTTGCTCTTGCAAAGATTCTTCCCGCAGAGGAAGCAGTTGACTACATGAAGAAGATGGCATACAAGTCATACAGCAAGAAGGGTCAGGAAATCGTTGACAAGAACTACGCCGCTATCGACGCAGGCGCAGGCGCTCTTGTTGAGGTTAAGGTTCCCGACGCTTGGAAGAACGCAGGCAAGGATGCTCCCGCTGCTGCAGTTACAGGCGACAGAGCAGAGCTCGTTGACTTCGTAAACAACGTAGTTAACCCCGTTGGCGCTATGAAGGGTGACTCTCTTCCCGTTTCAGCATTTGAAAAGTATGTAGACGGTACGTTCCCTCAGGGTGCAGCTGCTTACGAAAAGCGCGGTGTTGCAGTTAAGGTTCCTCAGTGGATTCCCGAAAACTGTATCCAGTGTAACCAGTGTTCTTACGTATGTCCTCACGCAACACTTCGTCCTTACGCTCTTTCCGCTGACGAGGCAGCTAACGCTCCTGAAGTTATGAAGATGACTCAGATGAAGGGCAAGGGCTGTGAAGAATACAAGTTCGCTATCGCAATTTCACCCCTCGATTGTATGGGATGTGGCGCTTGTGCTAACATCTGTCCCGCTAAGGAAAAGGCACTTGTTATGGTTCCTCAGGCTAAGGAGTCCGCTCAGGCAGACGTTTGGACATATACAACCGAAAAGGTTACAAAGAAGGACGTTCCCTTCGCAGATACAACTATCAAGGGAAGCCAGTTCAATCAGCCTCTCCTTGAGTTCTCAGGTTCTTGTGCAGGTTGTGCAGAAACCACATACGCAAGACTTGTTACTCAGCTCTTCGGTGAAAGAATGTACATCTCCAACGCTACAGGTTGTTCTTCTATCTGGGGCGGTTCGGCACCTGCTACACCTTACACCGTAAACAGAGATACCAAGCGCGGACCCGGTTGGGCTAACTCACTCTTCGAGGACAACGCTGAGCACGGTCTCGGTATGTACCTTGGTCAGAAGGCTATCCGTTCAAGACTTATCGGTAAGGTTGAAGAAATGGCAGCCTCCGACAAGGCTTCAGACGAATTCAAGGCAGCTGCAAAGGCTTACCTTGATACACTTGAGGACGGCAAGGCAAACGATGCAGCAACTAAGGCTCTCGTAGCCCAGCTTGAAAAGGCAGCGAAGGACGGATGCCCCGTTGCTCCCGAAATACTCAAGGAAAAAGACTACCTCTCCAAGAAGTCCGTATGGATCTTCGGTGGAGACGGTTGGGCTTACGATATCGGTTTCGGCGGTCTTGACCACGTTATCGCTTCGGGTGAGGACGTAAATATTATGGTATTCGATACCGAAGTTTACTCCAACACCGGCGGACAGGCTTCCAAGGCTTCCAACATCGGTCAGGTTGCTCAGTTTGCAGCAGCAGGTAAGGCTATCAGCAAGAAGAATCTTGCACAGATTGCTATGTCCTACGGCTACGTATACGTTGCACAGATTGCTATGGGCGCTGATATGAATCAGACTATCAAGGCAATCACAGAGGCAGAGGCTTATAACGGACCTTCCATCATCATATGCTACTCACCTTGTGAGCTTCACAGAATCAAGGGCGGTATGACTAACTGTCAGGCAGAAATGAAGAAGGCTGTTCAGGCAGGCTACTGGCAGAACTTCAGATTTAATCCCGCTCTCAAGGCTGAAGGCAAGAATCCTCTTACTATCGACTCTAAGGAGCCCACAGCGGATTACATCGAGTTCATCAACTCCGAGGTTCGTTACTCCTCACTTACTCGTGCATTCCCCGACAGAGCAAACGCTCTCTTCGAGGCTGCAGCAGCTAAGGCGAAGGAAAAGTACGAGGATCTCGTAAGACAGGCTAAGATGTACGACAATAACTAAAACATAAAGCACCCTTCGGGGTGCTTTTGTTTTAGTTAATTCAGAATTCAGAGTGCAGAATGCAGAATTAAGGTGAATTTTCTTTCAGAAAATTAATTTATTATATTTTGAGGGAATGCTTTTTTATAAAGAAGCACTCCCTCAAACTCCCACGAAAAATACAATAATTGTTTTCATAGGGTTCTCAAGGGGAACACTTTTATAAAAAGTGCTCCCCTTGAATGTTGATTAAAGAAGATTTGCTATAAGCAAATCAACAACAATTCTGCATTCATAATTCTGCACTCTGCATTTTTAATGGAGGGTCTCCCCTCCATTAAACTATCTCATCATATCTTTTACGTCGTCGGTCACGTTGTCAACAGCATTTTTGACGTTGTTCTTTGCCTTGTCATAAGAATTCATAATTCTGTCACGGGTCTCTCTCGCAACGTTACGGTTGTTCTCTCTGTCATCAACTCTGTTGTTATAATAACCATAAGTGCCATTGTCAGCATCATAATTCCGACATGAAACAAGAGACATGGATAACGCAGAAATAAGAGCAAGTCCTATTAATATCTTTTTCATTTTATACTCCTAAAATGAGTTTTATGAGAGCTTTTCTAAACTCTCAAATGTAGTATGCTCATTTTACAAAAAAATAAAAGTGTCTAAAATTGTCATTTTCAAACACTTTTATCGTTCTATATATTTGTATCCTTTTTTTATTCCCAAAAGGTAATCGGCAGAAACCTCAAAATAGTTGCAAAGAGAAATAATGTCCTCAATGCTCGGCTCACACTTTCCGCATTCAATGTATGATATCTTCCTTTGTGTCATATTAACCTTCTTGCCAAGCTCAGTTTGGTTAATCTCAGCATTCTCTCTCAAGCTCTTTATCTTCTCACCAAAAGTCAATAACTTCACTTCCTTTCTAATAGACAATCTTATTATAGTTTAGACAGAAACTTTCTATTGACTTTTAGACAAAAATCGTCTATAATAATTTTAAAATAATAGTCTCAATGACTTTAAAAAGGAGAAAAAATGGAAAAGCCTAATGAAATTATAAAAGTTAAAAAACCATTTTACAAGAAATGGTGGGTTTGGGTTATAGCAGTATTGATATTTTTAGCGTATATAGGTTCTAATGAGGAAGAAGACGAAACTTCTAATAATTCTTATAGTGGTGAAGAAGAGCAAACTGTTTTTGAAGAAAACATTGATTATGAAGAAGTTGTTTTGGATGAAAGTGAATATAAATCAAAATGCTGTGTTGTTTATTATGATGATATAAGCAGATACCCAAGTAATTACGAGGGGGTAATGGCAGTTTTTACGGGTCAGGTCATTCAAGTACAGGAAAGCGGAAACAATGTCATTTTAAGAGTCGATGTAACTGAAGAAGATTTTGGATTTTGGACAGATACAATATATGTTGACTATCAAAAAAAGAATGCCAATGAGGGCAGAGTTCTTGTGGATGATATAATAACTATGTATGGTACACTTAATGGAATAAAATCATATACTACGGTTATGAATAGCCAAGTATCTATACCGCATTTTTTGGCTGAATATATAGATATCAACTAATTTCAATTTTGCTTTAGCAAATTTACCTTAATTCTGCATTCAGCACTCTGCATACAAAGAAAGGAGCTTCGCCTCCTTTCTTGTATTGTCATTTATGATATCATGATATCATGATATCATAATGTCATAATATCATGATATCGAAAATCGAATTGCGATTACCTCCTTTCCAAAGTGTCAATAATACTTTAGAAAGGAGCTTTTATGAGATATATTTTACCAATACTTTTATCCTCTGTTTTACTTATTGCTTTTATCCCCAAAGGAGAGGCGGGTGAGGTGGCGAGAGTGCACGTCATTGCAAATTCCGACAGTACCGAGGACATAGCAATTAAAATGAAGGTGGCGGAAGCGGTGACAGAGCTTTTGAAAAACGAAAAGTTTTCTGACCTTGACAGCATAGAAAAGGGACTTTCTTCAAGAATTTCTGAAATAGAAGAAAAGGCGGAGTCACTCCTTGAAGAGGAAGGCGTGTCCTACGGTGCGTCTGTAGAGGTGGGAGTGCGTTACTTTGACCGAAAAGCCCTTGGCAATTCCGCCTTTCCCGAGGGGGACTATCTGGCTCTCACCGTCACTCTTGGAAAAGGCAATGGTCACAACTGGTGGAGCGTAATGTTCCCCGAAATAACCCTTGGTGCATCTTTGTCTTTAGGGGAAGAGGGTGGCGGAGGTAAGACGGTAATACTTGGTGATGGCAGTATCGTCAAAATCAGGAGTCTCCTCTTTGACCTCTTTCATCGTCTTGCGTATTGACAAAAGGAATAAAAAAGAGTAAAATTACTTTTGTATGCAAGCCACTTTCGTACTAAGGTAATTATTATGCTTAAAAAAATATTTAATAAAGAAAACTATAAAAGAATATGTGCCTTTTTTGTAAAGCACGCAGTTTTATATTGCTTTTTACTGTCAATGGCGGTAAACCTCGTGGTAGAAATGCTCAGCCGACAGTCGGTAATTCGCGGAATAATCCACGTCTTTGATTCACCCGCAGTATTTTTATATAACTCACTTTTGATATTCGCGGTGTCACTTATTTCACTCTTTTTCAAAAGACGTGCCTTTGCGCTGACTCTTGCAGTTTTTCCTTTTCTTGCGCTGGGCGTTATTAACTGTGCAGTCCTGGCTTACAGAGTAAACCCCGTCTCGGCAACTGATTTTGTGAAAATCAAATCTATCTTCGGAATATTCAACCTCTACCTTGAGGGATGGGTTTTTGCCGTGGCAGTGTTGGCTGTTATACTTATTGTTGCAGGCTTTATTTTACTTTTTATTTATTGTGCAAGGCGCCGGCGTCTTGTGAACGTAGCGGTTGTCTCAATCCCCTTGACAGTGGTGGCGATTTCCATCTTCTTGAGCGTCTGCATCCAGAACGGCTTTATCTCCAAGAAATTCACTAACCTCAACGACGCTTACGAGGACTACGGCTTTGTATATTGCTTTTCCTGCTCGGTGTTTGAAACGGGAATAGCACGCCCCTCTGACTATTCTGAGGAAAAGGTTGTAACCATTCTCGATGAGATAAAGGCAGAGGAAACGCTTTCCCCCGAAGAAAAGCCCAACGTAATATTTTTACAGCTTGAGTCCTTCTTCGACGTAAATCACGTAACATCTCTTAAGTACAGCGAAAATCCCATACCCTTCTTTACGTCGCTTAAAAATAATTTTCCTCACGGCTACTTAAAGGTTCCATACATCGGCTCGGGAACCGCCAACGTTGAATTTGAAATTCTCACGGGTATGTCTCTTGAATTCTTCGGCCCCGGTGAGTATCCTTACAAAACGGTGCTTCAGAATACTGCCTGCGAAAGCGTCGCCTTTAATCTTCGCGAGCTTGGATATAAGGCTCACGCCATACACAACCACAAAGGCTCCTTTTATGACCGTGCACACGTATTTTCAAGCCTTGGCTTTGATACCTTTACTCCCCTTGAGTTTATGCAGGACGTTACCTATAACGCAATCGGTTGGGCTAACGACAGCGTTCTTACCAAGGAGATTATCACGGCTCTCGACTCAACCGAGGAGCAGGACTTAGTATATGCCATTACCGTTCAGGCTCACGGCGTGTATTCGGAAGAGAAGGTAGACGGAGTTGACTATATATTTGATGTAGAAACCCTTAACCCTGAAACCGAGGTTGACGAAACCGCTTTTGAATATTATCTGACTCAGCTCAGAGCCGACGACGACTTCTTGAAGGAGCTTCTGTCGCTTCTTTCTCAGAGAGATGAAAAGACAGTCGTGGTAATGTACGGCGACCACCTTCCTTATTTCGGACTTAAGGACTCTGAGGTGGATAACGGCGACGTATATCAGACCGAGTACGTTATCTGGTCAAATTACGATTTGGATGCCGAAGCAAGAGACCTTTACTCATATGAGCTTACCTCTCACATTCTCGGAGAGCTTGGCATGAACAACGGACTTATAACAAAGCTTCATCAGAACAGCTCATCCGACGAGGACTATTACAAATATCTTGAAATGCTCCAGTACGATATGCTCTACGGCGAGAAGGAGTGCTATGGTTACGATATAGGCTATACTCCCACAGAGCTTCAGATGGGAATAATTCCCCTTGAAATAACCTCTATTTCCAATACCTATTTTGGGCTTGAGGTAAAGGGTGAAGCATTTACAGAATTCACAAGAGTAACCATAAACGGCGAGAAGCAGGAAACACAGTTTATTGACAACAATACCCTTCTTGTACCCGATATTGAAATTATTTACGGCGATATTATAACTGTTAAGCAGACCAACGGCAAGCGAACTACCTTTGCCGAAAGCGAGCCTGTTATAGCAGGGGAGGATATATAAATGAAAAGAGCAGTTCCTGAAAATTTAAACGCACACCCCTCTGTCTTTGCAGTAGAGGACAGATATGAAATCATTACCCCATTTGGCGTATCTGCCGTAGTGTGGGTAAAGGTGGGAGACAAGAAATATTACGACGACTCCAACGGAATATTGAAATCCGGCAACTACGTTCACAAGGTTGCAGTCCCTATGTGCGACCTTGACAAAGCAGGTGAATATACACTTTGCTACCGCAAAATGATAGACCGCAAGCCCTACTTTCCCGAAAGCGAAGAGCCCGTGGAGCTTAGCTATAAATTCAAGCCTGTCACGGGGGACAGAATAAATATTTATCATATTTCCGATGCTCACAATTTTGAAGAAGAGCCCATTTCTGCGGGAAGCTATTTCGGAGAAGCGCTGGATCTTCTTGTTCTCAACGGAGATATCCCTAACCATTCGGGCGATATTGCCAATTTCAATTCTATTTACCGCATTGCCTCAGGTCTTACCGAGGGTACACGACCCGTTGTCTTTTCAAGAGGAAACCACGATACGAGAGGTATTTACGGCGAAAGCTTCGGCGAATATACCCCCAACAATCACGGCGTGCCTTATTATACCTTCACTCTTGGCTCTCTGTGGGGACTTGTCCTTGATTGCGGAGAGGATAAGACTGATGACCACGCCGAGTATGGGTACACTACCTGCTTCCACGAGTTCAGACTCCGCGAGACCGAATTTATAAAAGAGGTTATCGAAAAGAGAGAATACGAGGGCAAGAAGCACAAGGTTGTTATCTGCCACGTGCCCTTCTGCTACATACAAAAGCCCCCATTCGATATTGAGCAAGACCTTTACAGAGAGTGGACAAGGATGATAGGAGAGAGCATCAAGCCTGAAATAATGCTTTTCGGTCATACTCACAGAAACGGCATTTTTTATCCGGGCGGTGAGCTTGACTCCTACGGACTTCAAAGCTCGGTGGCGATTGTCGGCGGTCAGCCCGATTTCGAGAAGAAAACCTATGAGGGCTGTGCAATTACTTTGTCAGAAAAGGAACCTGAAATAGTTTTTACAAAAAACTGTTGACAAACAAAGAAATTTGTGATATACTTCGTAAGTACAAAGAAGAAGAACGCTCCGTTCTCACCCCGCCATCCTGAATGCGCTGAGGTTAATACAGACTTTAAAGGGCAATGCCCTGATGTTTTGTGCGGAGAGTTTTTCTCCGCACATTTTTTTCGGAGGTGTTTTACATTAGCGCAAAAGAACTTCTTATCAACGAACAGATAAGAGCAGAGAAGGTACGTGTTATAGGAGCGGACGGAAGTCAGCTCGGCATACTTAGCCTTAAAGATGCACTTAAGTCAGCTAACGAGGCAGGATTTGATTTGGTGGAAATGTCCCCCAACGCAGAGCCCCCTGTGTGCAAGATAATGGACTACGGCAAATTCCTTTACGAAAAGACAAAGAAGGAGAAGGAGTCCAAGAAGAAGCGCACCACCGTGGAGCTTAAGGAAATTAAGTTCTCCTGCAGAATTGACAAGCATGATTTTGAAACAAAGCTTAATCACGCAAAGAGATTTCTCGGTGACGGCAACAAAGTAAAGATAACAATCGTATTCTCGGGCAGAGAGATGAACCACACCGACAGAGGTTATGACCTCATGGCGAACATCAAGGAAGCCCTTGTTGATATAGGAGGCGCCGATAAGGCTCCCAGCCTTGACGGACGTTTTATGACGCTGGTAATTTCGCCGAAAAAAGAAGAAAAATAATTTTAAGGAGATATAATTATGGGAAAAATCAAGAGCCATAAGGCATCAGCAAAGAGATTTACTCTTACAAAGAGCGGAAAAATGAAGATGAACCACATGGGACGCAGACATAAGACAGGTAACAAGCCTTCAAAGCGTCTTAGAAGCCTTCGTAAGGCAGGATACATGAGCGAGTCAACTGCTCGTAACATCAAAACTATCCTTCCCTACGCATAAGCACCGATAAGAAAGATAATTTAGGAGGAAATTAAAATGGCAAGAGTAAAAGGCGCGATGATGACTCGCAAGAGAAGAAATAAAGTTCTTAAACTCGCAAAAGGATACTGGGGCGCAAAGAGCAAGCACTTCAAGATGGCTAAACAGCAGGTAATGAAGAGCGGCAACTACGCATTCGCAGGAAGAAAGATGAAGAAGAGAGATTTCCGTTCTCTTTGGATTACTCGTATCTCTGCACAGTGTAAGGTTTGCGGTATCAACTATTCAAGATTTATGAACGGTCTCAAGAAGGCTGGTATCGACCTTAACAGAAAGATGCTCGCTGAGATTGCAGTAAGCGACAAGGAAGCATTTGCAGCACTTGTTGAAAAGGCAAAAGCAGCCCTTTAAAGACACATTTAGCCGTGACAGATTTTTGTCACGGCCTTTTATTTACTATGAAATTGCATTAAAATCGACCTCGCCGTTTTGCTTTTTTAGGTAAAAGAAACATTACGATAGGCGAGATATGCCAGTGGCTGATAGCCACTTTTTCAAAAAAGGAGTTTTTATGAAAAGATTAATATTCTTAATTACTATTCTCGGCGCTATCCTTCTTCTGCTCGTATCCTGCGCAGAAGAACCTCAGACACCTGAAACACCCGAAAATGCCGACGCAGAAAATGCATACGACCCACTTACCAATACAACCGAAGAGGAGTCGGTAGCTTGCTATTATTCTCTTAAAACCGAGGACGGCTTTGAAAACTATATTTTAGCTTTCCCTACAGAATGGCGAAAGGGCTATCAGGCACTCCTTGAGTACGACGACGAAACCTTTGATATCGCTATCGCAAACGCAACCGAAACCGTACACTCTCTTCGCGACGAGGAGTACGAGTATTCGGAATTCCATATAGAGTATGAATTTGTAAGCGAAAGAGAGATTACGGGGGATGAATACAATACTCTCACAAAGGAGCTGTCCGATTATTGCTATATGACACTTAGCACAATTGAGGCGATGAAGGCTCAGACCTATTCCGTTCACACCTATGGTGTTGCAGCCGACGGAACGCTTATTAAGGACGAAACCGTAAACGAAGAGCTTTACATGGTATTCATCAAGGACGACGGCTGGTACGTTTCTCCCCATTGCTTCGATTTACCTTAATTTTGCATTCTACATTAAAAGGGAGGCTTTTAAGCCTCCCTTTTACATATAGTGCTTCATTGTCTTTTCTATCCAGTATTCATACCTTGTATCAGGACAAAGCTTCTCTAATTCCTTAAAGCGTTTGTACATATCTACTCCGTCAGAGGGGTCGTGCCATATATCTATATAGATATAGTCAAAATTCTCCTTCGGTGCCGTCTTTTCAGCATAGTCAAAGGCGTCGGCTGAAACTATTTTCACCTTTTCGGGATGTGGGAACTGAGGAAGTATAAAGCGCTTGAAGATATCAATTACGCTTTCGTCACGCTCCACAACAGTAACGCTTGACACTCTGTCCATAATTGACGTCATATAAGGGAAATATCCAAGTCCCAAGCCGTAGGTCGCTACCTTGCCCGATGCTTTTTCTATTCCCTCACGCATGGTTTCTACCTCGTTGGGAGTGACAAGCATCCACTCCACACCCTTTTCTAAAATAACAGGGTAGGGAAACTCGCAGTCGAAAAAAGCTACCTGAGGAATTATCCTTCCGTCCTGGGTCTCCTTCAAATCGTCAAGAGGAATGAGCTCATAGGGCTTGATAACGGCTTCCTTGAATTCCCATTCCCTCTCTTTTACGGGAGTTACCTTTATATTTTTGTAGTACGGGTCGCTGTCATAGTCCTCTTTTTTCAGATAGTGAATCATTTCGGGAAAATAGTTTTCAAACATCTCCCTATCCTCTTCACTGTCGTTTATATTCATGTAACAGGCAGAGGCGAGGACAAGACTGAAAGCGTACTTTCTGTCAACTCCGCAGTCGTTCACAAGCTCGTCGATTATGTCACCCGTTATAAAATCCGAGGAATAGTTCATAAAAGCCGCTATGCGGTTGAGTATTTCACGATTGTATTTTTGTATTTTTTCTTTTGTCAGCATATATTTTTGTCAAGGGATAGGAAAAATTGTTTGGAATGGACAAACTGAACCCGAAGGCGTACAAGTGTACGTCGAGAGGTGAAGTTTGTTCATAGCAAAAAAGAATATAATAACTTCAAAAATCTCATTTTTGAGATTTTTTACATTACAAATTAGGCAAGCTTATAATGTAATATAGATTTAATGACCTATCTGTTTTATTTTCATTTCTTTTTTGCGTTCCGGACGATTTTAACATCCCGCATTATTTTACAGTTTCGTATTTTTTAAGCTCTTCTTCCTCAAGCTGTCTGTATGCCACCTTACCCACAAGTGTCTTGGGTAAAGTCTCGCGGAACTCTATGTCATAGGGCATAGCGTATTTGGCAATATTCTTTCGGCAGTAGGAAAGAAGAATCTGCTTGTTCTCGTCTGAGGGCTCCACACCGCTTTTAAGCATAACGAAAGCTTTTACCTTCTGCATCTTATAGGGGTCGGGAACACCGATGATGCAGCTCATCTGTACAAGCTCGTGAGCGTCGAGGATATTTTCAAGCTGGGAGGGATAAACGTTATAACCGCTTGTTATAATCATTCTCTTTATTCTCTGCTTGAAGTAAACAAATCCTTCATCGTCCATATAACCGAGGTCGCCTGTATGTACCCAAGTCCTTCCGTCCTCGTGAACCCTGAGAGTCTCGGCGGTTTCCTCGGGATGATTGATATATTCCATCATAACCGTAGGACCTGAGATACAAATTTCACCCTCAACTCCATATTCTACCTCGTTTATGCTTCCGGGGTCAACTATGGTGTAAAAGGTGTCGGGGAAGGGCTGACCGATACTGCCTTCCTTGAACATATGCGAGGGAGTGAGACAGCTTGCAGTAACACACTCGGTCATACCATAGCCTTCTCTGATTTGAATTTTAGCATTGTGGTCGTAAAGGAACTTGTCAAATCTTTTTTTCAGCTCGATAGAAAGTGAGTCTCCGCCGCTGAATACACCCTTAAGGCAGGATAAGTCTGCGTCCTTCATAGAATCCTGACGCAAGAATGCCTCAAAGAGAGTGGGAACGCCTGCGATGAAATTACATCTTGCCTTCTTGATAAGCTTAGAAAGACTTGCGGGAGTAAAACGGGGAACAAGCAGACAGCGTCCGCCGTTAGCAAGCATAGAGTGAATGCTTACTCCAAGACCAAAGCCGTGGAAAATAGGCATCGCCGCCAGCATTTTATCACCGGGGCGGAACATATTATTTGTGGCAATAATCTGTGCGGAAAGGGCGTTAAAGTTAAGGTTGGAAAGAAGGATACCCTTTGTAGTGCCCGTAGTACCTCCGCTGTAAAGAATAACCGCAGGGTCCTCTGCCTTTTTGTCAGCTCTGTATTTCCAATGGTAGCTGAGTCCGTAGCTTAAGAACTTATTCCAGCGGATAATGGGAGCATCGGCGGGAATTTTCTTTATCTTCTTGCCCTCGGTGAGCATGTATCCCGCCTTGATGGGCTGAGAAAGGGCGTCCTTGATGCTTGCTATTATGATGTTCTCAAGATTAACGTTCTGTCTGATTGCCTCGAACTTGTTGTAGAACTGGTCGAGAGTAATAGCGTAAAGGCTGTTTGACTCTTTGAGATAAAACTCTATCTCGTTCTCACTTGACAGAGGGTGAATCATATTAGCCACAGCGCCTACAATATTCACGGCGTAAAACATAATAACGCCTTGAGGACAGTTGGGCATACAAATAGTTACTCTGTCGTTTTGTCTGACACCTATCGCCTTAAGAGCTCTTGCACAAAGCTCTACCTTCTTTTTGAAATCTCTGTAAGTGGTTTTTGCACCCATGAATTCATAGGCAACGTAAGAGGGGTATTTGTCGGCTACCTCAGAAACAAGGTCCCACATGGTGCCCTTGTGATATTCAAGGGTAGCGGGAGTGTCTCCGTAGTTGTCAAGCCAAGGCGTTCTTGTCTCTTTCATTTTTTATCTCCTGTTTCAACGTCTTCTTTTATGTTCTTCTCGAGAAGCTCGGGATTTGCTATAAGCTCACGGAAAATTTTCAGGCTCTTCGCAAAATATACACCGTCGGCAATTCTCTCGTCGATAGTGAGACCCAAATCTATAACCTCTTTCCATTCAACACCGCCGTCCTCGGTGGGGAATGCCTTTTTGTGCTTTTCTCCCACAATTACAAAGAAGGAGTTAGTTCCCCAGTTTGCAAGGTGGTGGTAGTTGGCTTTCATCTTTATACTGCCCAAATTTGAAATAAAAGCAGTCGAAAAATAAGGGTCCTCAGTCATAAGGAACGACGGATAATGACCGTGATAGTCAAGCCAGTGAAGGACCTTGAAAACAAAACGCAAAATAGGTGATGGAAGCTTTGTAACAAGGGCGTCCATTATATCCGAGGTCTTGTCCTGCTTGTTTTCGCGTCTTACCGAGCAAACGAACTTCTTAACTTTTGAATAAATTTGCTCAATGGGTGATACATCGGAGTCGGGCTCTATCTTTACAAGCGCTAACGCCTCGTGAGCATCGTCCTCAAACTGCTTTTTAACAACGAAGGAGAAAATAATGTCCTTTCTGTCAAAGAGCTTGGGCCCTACGTAAAACCTGTTCATTCTCGGTCTGAGAACAACGGTTTTCGCAAGAGCAGCAAGTATCACGTGAAAAAACGTGTATTTAAAATCAATACCTTCATAATTTTTCTTTTCAAGATATTTGTTCAAAGCGGTAATATCAATAGTTTCTGTCATAACCGCTTCGTTGTCGGTACGGTTGGGCATTATCAAGGGGGCAATAACGTGCATGGAATCAAGGTTTCTTACGCGGTAACCGTCCTTACGGTCACCCCATCTTCTTTTTCTGTCAGCCATTTTGTCCTCCGAATTATGTAATATTTTGTTTAACAAACATTAACATTTTACTATATTTTTGTTGAAAAGTCAACAAAAAATAAGGGGCTGTAAAAAAACTCTGTTTCGAGTTTTTTACAGCTCCTTAATTACTTTATGATAGGCTGAATCTGTACACCCTCAAGAGCCTTTTCGAGAGTTTTTTCAATAAGTGAGAAATCTGCCACCATTGAACGGTGCTTGTCCTCGGGGGCATCCTGCGAGAAGGGTACAAAGTATATGTTTTTCATATTCATCAAAAGCCCTATGTTTTTGTGGGTAGCCGCTAAGGCATCGTTTGTGGATGGGGCTATGACGATGGGTATCTCGTTTCTAAGTCCTGCTTTCACCGCCATTGTAACCGAGGTGTCGGTTATTCCAAGGGCAAGCTTTGAAAGCGTATTTCCCGTGCAGGGAGCAACCACAATAGCGTCAAAGAGCTTTTTCGGGCCTATGGGTTCGGCAGTATGAATGGTGGTGATAGGTGTGTTCTCTGTTATCATACTTAGCCTGTCGTAAAGGTCATTTAGCTCCATGAACCTGCTTCCTGTGGTTGCGACTATCGGGGAGAGTATGGGGGTAATGTCATACTTTTCATGACAAAGCTCTCCCATTTCCTCGAGTACCCTCTCTATGGTACAGAAAGAGCCTGTAATGGCAAAACCGAGTTTCAGCTTTTTCATTTTAGCTCCTTAGTTTAAATGTCTGAAAATTGCTCTTTCTACGGCAAGTGCCGCAGATTTTGGAGAAACCTTTGCGGGAAGAGAGCTTGCCTTTTCTCCTTTCAGCTTAAGGGCGTTCATCACCTTCCAGTTTACGTTGTTTTCTCCGCTTGCAAGGTCGAGGATATAGGCGCTCTCTGTTAGCGACATAAGAGTGTCTTCATCTATTACGTGCCTCAGCGGAACGGTGTTGACAACGGCACGGAATATTTCCATATTATCCCTTTGCCATAGATGGCAGGCGGAAATACCCCGTGTTTTTGCCCTTGACACTTCCTCTTCGTTTGAAGAAAAAACTCTTACCGTTGCCCCAAGTCCCAGCAGCATTCGGGTAAGCCTTTCTCCTATTCTTCCATATCCAAGCACCGCCACCCTCATAGAATAAAGGGTTTCTTCGGTGGAATTTATAATAAGAGAAAGCGCACCCTCCGCCGTAATAAGCGCGTTATCACGGCAAAACTGCTCCTCCTCGAGAATATCGGTGTAGTCAAGCCCGCCGCTGTCAACAGCTTCCCGCGTCAGCTCGCCTGCATGCCCTCCGAATACCGCGGTTCCCCTTGGCGCAAAAGAGATAATTTCCTTCACTCTTTCATCTTTTATGAAAAAAGGGAGTATAATAACGGGCCTTTTATAACCCATAACCTCTTCGGGAGAGCTGATCGTGTAAACTCTTTCCTTCTTCGAGAGTGCCGACGTGAGAAAGTCCATTCTTCTGTCGGGATTGCCGTCTGATGAAACTATAAGAAAATCATTATCCATCTTCTGAGTGTTCCTTTCATATCTTTTTTCATCCTCGTTTTATATTATGCTGATTGCCCTGCCTTTGAGACAGAGGGAACACCATTTTTTAAAAAGTATAAAATATCGAAAAAACGGAGATTTTTTAATGATTTTGGAAGTAAAAATCGATGTGCTAATTTTGTGTACTTTAACCATTGAATTGAAACTCTTTGGTGTGATATAATTCATCTTGTAAAACTACGCTTTAAGGAGAAAAAAATGAAAAGATTTACAGCTTTGTTGCTTTCACTTGTTATGATGCTTTCGTCGGTTATTCTTCTTGCTTCCTGCAACGAAGAAGAAGCGCCCGATACCGATCCCATAGTTACTCCCCAAGGGGACAAAACCTTTGCCGAGGGAGATATCTTTGAGGAGCGTGCCGCAGTTGACGACGAGCTTCCCGAATACGATTTTGAAGGCAGAACCTTCAGAATAGCAGGTCATAAGACCTCCGACTTCTACCCCGACCCCGAAAGCGCAAATAAGGGTAACCTTATTGTAGACGCTATGGTTTCAAGAACCACTACCGCAGAAAACCGCTTCAACTTTGTATTAAAGCCCGTTTTCACAGGCGGTACAAGTGAGGTTGCCGACTGGGTATCCAAGACCGTTTTGTCAGGCTCTGACGAATTCGACCTTCTCGTTCACCACGTTATGGCGTCGGCAGGTATCGTTTCCAAGAACCTTTTCCTCAACTGGTACGATATTCCCAACGTTGATTTTTCAAAGCCTTGGTGGGCGGCATCCACTTCCGATGAGCTTACCTATGACGGCAAGTGTATCTTCGCTATCTCCGATTTCAACTATTCCGCAGTTGCTTGTACTTATTGCCTTATCTTCAATAAAAATCTCGCTAACTCCTATGACCTCGGTAATCTTTATGAGGTGGTTGAAAGCGGAGATTGGACATACGATTATTTCTACGACCTTATAAAGGACGTTTACACCGATAACGACGGCGACGGAGAAAAGTCGGCAGGTGACTTCTACGGAATGATTCAGGGTGATGCAAACCAGCTTAATCAGTGGCTCTACGCTTTCGACAATCCCATTATGAGAAAGAATGAAGAGGGCGTTCCCACTCTTGCATTTAAGTCCGATAAGATTAATAATATTATCCAGACTCTATACGATTACTGCTTCAATACTCAGGGCGTATGCTACGGCGTTGACCTTGAAAAAGCAGGCTCCAGCTTTACAGATATGTTCCTTTCCAAGAAGGGTATCTTCGGCGTTGTAACTCTCGGCGAGCTTACCGCTACCAACTACCGTAACTTCGACGACGAGTATGGAATTCTTCCTCTTCCCAAGTTTAACGAAGCACAGGACGACTATCACACTCTTGCCTACGGAGAGCACACTATCCTCGCGGTACCCAAGACAGTTAAGGACACCGAATTTGTAGGAACTTGTATCGAGGCGCTTTCCGCCGAGTCCTACAAGCAGGTAATTCCTACCTTCTACGAGATAGCACTTAAAACAAGATACCTCAGAGACAACGAGTCCAAGAAGATGCTTGATATAATCATCAACAACCGTCTCTTCGACTTTGGCTACGTTTACGACGGCTTCAAGGGCTTTGCCTATACCCTCAACGATATGTTCTCCTCAGGCTCCTCCAACTTCGAGTCCTACTACTCCAGAGAATATACTTCGGTAAGGAGTCATTTTAAGGTAATTATAAAAGCTTTCGACAAATTAAGTTAAAAAAAGCCCGAAAGGGCTTTTTTTACTTAATTTATAATGCAGAATGAAGAATGCATAATGCAGAATTAAGGAAGATTTTGCGCTGCAAAATCAACCGTAATTATTCACTTTTAACTTTCAATTTTCAATTGTCAGAAAAGCAAAAAAGAGCCTGAGGCTCTTTTTACATTTCTGACAGATATCTCGTTCCCGTATCGGGGCAGATAACAACGATTTTCTTGCCCTTGTTTTCGGGAAGCTTTGAGAGTGTTAGGGCAACAGAGAGCGCCGCTCCCGATGAAATTCCCACAAAGCAGCCTTCATAGCGTGCCAGCTTACGCATTGCCTCAAAGGACTCTTCGGCTTCTGCCGTCATAACCTTATCTATAACGGTTCTGTCTAAATTATCGGGAATGAAATTCGCACCTATGCCTTGTATCTTGTGGGGTCCCGCTACTCCCTTTGTAACAAGAGGGGAGTCGGCAGGCTCTACCGCAACTATTTCAATTTCGCCCTTCTTCTCCTTCAGCCACCGTCCTATTCCCGACACTGTCCCCCCTGTGCCGAAGGTTGCTACGAGGATGTCAAAATTCCCTTCTGTGTCCTTCCATATTTCGGGTGCTGTTGTAAGATAATGGGCTTCGGGATTTGCAGGATTGTCAAATTGAGAGGGGATGAAGGAGTTTGGAGTATTATCTCTTATTTCTTCGGCTTTTGCTATTGCCCCTTTCATGCCTTCACTACCGGGTGTCAGTACAATTTCAGCCCCGTAAGCCGACAGTATTTTGCGCCTTTCTATGCTCATGGTGTCGGGCATGGTAAGAATTACTCTCATACCATAGTAAGCGCCTGCCATGGCAAGTCCTATACCCGTGTTACCGCTTGTGGGCTCAATGATTACAGCCCCTTTATTTATAATACCGCTGTTCAAAGCGTTTTTCAGCATATTGAAAGCAACTCTGTCCTTGATGCTCCCTGCAGGGTTAAAGCATTCAAGCTTTAATAATATATCACAGCCTGCTCCCGTTTTCTCGGCATACCTTGAAGCGCACAGCAGAGGCGTCTTTCCTATAAGCTCGGTTATATTGCTAAATATCATTTATTTCACCTCGTAGATATGGTATCACAAATTCACCTTTAAATCAATGTTTTGGTTGCAAAAATAAAAAAACTATGATAAAATAAAATCAGAAATAAGAAAGGAGCGCATACTATGGATAAAAACTTTGTAATCACAATAGGACGTCAATTTTGCAGCGGCGGTGCCGAGATAGGACATAAGGTAGCAAAATATTTTGATATACCTTACTATGACAAAGAGATTATAGACGAGGCTGCAGGGTTACTTAAAATGTCTGCCGAGGACGTGAAAAAGCATGATGAAAAGCCCCCGAGACTTTGGGATTACCCAGGCTATCAGTACGCAAATTATTGGTATTCCGACGACCCCTCTCTTATGCTTCCCATCAGCATCAGAATTGCCGAAGCACAGTTCAGCGTAATCGGTAATTTCGCCGACAAGGGCAACTGCGTAATTATGGGAAGATGCGCTGACTTTGTACTTTCAGACCGCCCCGAGACTGTCAGCGTGTTCATCAAAGCCGATATGTCAAAGAGAATTGAAAGAGCGGTGAGACTCTATAACATTTCTCCCGAGGAAGCAAAGAAGCTCATAAAAAAGACCGACAAGATAAGAGCAGATTATTACGATAGCCATACCTCTCAGGTTTGGGGTAAGGCAGATTACTACGACCTTGTTATCGACTCGGGTAAATTCGGCACCGACCTTGCGGCAAGACTTATATGTGAATGTATTGAAAAGAAGTCAGGCGAGAAGCCTAATCTGTAAAATTTCTGTCCGACCATCATAATTATGGTCGGATTTCCACATAATAAAACCGAGGTGATACCCTTTTGAGAAAAGTAAAAAATGTGTTGCATAGCTTGGTTTTTAATTATTTTGACCATTCGGTTGCAAAAAATGCCGCGGCACTTGCCTATTATCTTCTTTTTGCACTTTTTCCCTTGATGATATTCTTTTCTAACCTTCTGGGTACACTCGAGCTGAACGTGTTTGCAATAACTAAAGCCCTTGACAGAGTTTTGCCTGACGCTGTTGTGGATATAGCCGAAAGCTATCTTGAATACGTTTCTCTTAACTCAAGCAGGGTGCTCATGTGGTTTTCCCTTGTTTTTTCGGTGTGGTTTCCCATGCGTGCGGTGAAGGGTCTTATGGACGACGTAAGACGTGCCTATGAACTGCCCGCCCCCAAAAAGCCCATCAGATATATTATAAAACAGCTTCTCTTTACAGTTGTCTTTCTTGTGGTAATCGTATTGACACTTTTTCTTGCTACCGTGGGCGAAAGACTTCTCGTATACCTTGATAAGGTGCTTCCCGAGAGTATCTTCGGGATTTCGGATTACTTTATAAATCTGTGGCAGTATCTGCGTTTCGGTGTCATAGCCTTTCTTATGCTTTTTGCAACGGGAATACTCTACCTTGCATCCTTCGATGAGAAAAGACCTGTAAAAACAGTCATTCCTGGTATCTGCACCGCCCTCATACTGTGGGTGGTACTCAGCATCGGCTTTTCCTTTTACGTAGAAAATTTCGCCAATTATTCACTTATCTATGGCACTCTCGGTGCTATTATTATACTTCTTATCTGGCTTTATATGACAGCGGTAATTCTCATAATGGGCGCAGAGCTGAATTCCGCTATTGATAAATTTAAAAACAGCAGGGAGCGTTAAAAAATGGTTAGCTTTATTATTGTGAGACACGGCTTTAGCAAAGGAAATAAAGAAAAGAGATTTTCAGGACAGATGGACGTGCCTCTTGACGAAGCGGGACTTCGTCAGGCAAAGTCGGTTTCGGATTACATACTTCATAGCTTTAAGGTGGATAAGGTTTATTCAAGTGACCTTTCGAGAGCCTATGATACGGTTGAGCCGTTGGCAAAGGCGCTTGACCTTGAGATAATAAAAACAAAGGCATTCCGCGAGGTTGACGTAGGCGAGTGGCAGGGAAGACTTATAGAGGACGTAAAGTTAGAATACCCTGAAAGCTTTAAGCTTTATAAAGAAAAGCCGGGTATAGCCCGTTTTGACGGCGGTGAAACCTATGGCGAGTGTCAGGAAAGGGCACTTCGCGAGATAGAAAAGATAGCAAAGGAAAACGACGGAAAAACTATCGTTATAGGTACTCACGGAGGAGTTGTGCGAAATCTTCGTGCCGCCTTTACAGGAACACCTCTTGAAAATATAGAGACTATCCCTCACGTGCCTAACGCATCAATTACCGTGGCAGAATACGATAGAGGAAGGTTTACCCTTAAAATTGTAGGATACACCGACTACTTAACCGATAAAACCACCGAAGAGGGCGTAAAATAAGAGGAGCAAAAGCTCCTCTTATTTTTGCGTAAATTGAATTCGGTATTCCTTGGGTGACACTCCCGTTTTCTTCTTGAATATCTTTGAGAAGTTCAAGGGGTCACTGTAGCCCACCGAATAGGCAATACTGCCCACAGACAGCTCCTCGTTCATAAGAAATTCCTTTGCCTTTTTTATGCGGTAGTCTACTATGTAGTCCTTGGGAGAGATACCAAGGGAGTTTTTAAAAATAATGAAAAGGTATTTTCTGCTCACTCCTACGTGGGCGGCGATTTTATCAACGGTTATATCCTCGGAGTAATACGCCTTGATGTACCTTGTGGCAGTGGTGAGATATGCGTTTTCTTTCTTTTCGGGGTGACTGTTGGAGTCAAGTATAAGAGACATAAATTCATATAGCTTGGCGGTAAAGAAGAGATTGTTTTTCACGTCGGCACTTCTTTCAGATGGCATGGACGAAAGAAGCTCCATCGCCATATCGGGATTTTTTACGGTGAGTACGGGCTTGGAAAGGGTAATTCCCGCCGACGATATAATTGTCTTCGCTTCGTCACCGCTAAATCCCAGCCACATGTAATGCCAAGGGTCGTTGGCATCTGCTTGATACTTTACAATAGTGTCGGGAAAAATGACGAAAATCTGACCCTTTTCCACAGTATGCTTGTGAGGCCCGCAGTAAAAGACTCCCTTGCCCGACGCCACAAAGTGAATAAGATAGCAGGAGCGCACCCCCGCTCCCCAATATTGCTCAGGCTTGCATTTCTCTTCTCCGCAGCGAATAGGTACAAGTGAATGATTTTGGCTTTTTATTCCCGAAAGGTCAAAATTACAATTACCCATAAAAACACCCCTTAATAATTTATGTAGACATTTTACCATAAATATGCGACAAAAAGCAATAGACAAATGGACATTTTTCTATTAAACTTTAGTCAGTATACAAAGGAAAGGAGTACTGAAATGAAAAAATTCGCCTTTATCGGAGGAGGAAGCTTCGGCTTTACACGAAAGCTTGTCAAGGACATATTGACCTTCCCTGCGTTCAAGGACGCTGAGATTGCCCTCATGGATATCAACGAGGAAAGACTTGAATACATAAGAATTGCTTGTGAAAAGATTGTAAGAGCAGGTAACTATCCTGCGAAAATTACTGCAACCACCGACAGAGTTGAAGCTCTCAAGGGAGCGGATGGCGTTGTGTGTACTATTCTGTCAGGCGACGTTGACATATGGAAAAACGATATTCTCATCCCTAAAAAATATGGTATTGACTTGAACGTAGGTGACACGAGAGGTCCTTCGGGTATCTTCCGTGCCCTCAGAACTATCCCTGTAATGCTGGATATCTGTGCAGACATCGAGAAGTATTGTCCCGATGCAGTTTTCCTCAACTATACTAACCCCATGGCAATGCTCTGCCGTGCAATGCAGGAGAAATTCCCCAACCTTAAAATTACGGGCTTATGCCATAGCGTGCAGGGAACGGCGAGAATGCTTGCGGGTTGGGTAGGTGCAGACCCCAAGGACGTGACTTATACCTGTGCAGGTGTAAACCATCAGGCGTTTTACCTCGACCTCAAATGGAATGGCAAGGATATGTATCCTCTCATTGAAGAGGCACTCAAAAAGCCCGAGATAGCCAACGAGGAGAAGGTCAGAAGCAATATGTTCCGTCACCTCGGTTATTATCCCACCGAAAGTAGCGGACACAACAGCGAGTACGTTGCATGGTATCGCAAGCGTGCCGACCTTATAGACAAGTTCTGCACCGACGGCACAGGCTGGAACCCAGGTAAGCACTCATATATCCTTGACTACTATATCGAAATGAAGGATAAGTGGCGTGACCAGATAAAGGAACATCTTGATAAGCCCGACAGCGAGATAGAGCTTGAAAGAGGAGAGGAATACGCCGCATATATTTTCAACGCAATGTTCGGCGATAATACTATCTTCAAATTCAACGGAAACGTAAGAAACTTCGGTCTCATAGATAATCTGCCCGAAGGATGCTGCGTAGAGGTTCCCGTCGTTGCAAGCAAGGACAGCCTTGAAGCGATAGCGGTGGGCTCTCTTCCCGAGCAGCTGGCAGTGCTTGTTAATACAACCGCACGCTGTGAAGAGCTTGCAGTTGAAGCAGCCCTTGAAGGCGACAAGAGAAAGGTATTCTGGGCGTGTGCCTTCGACCCACTTACCTCTGCAGTTCTTACTCTCGACGAAATCGAAGAGATGGTCAACGAAATGCTTGAAATAAACAAGGAATTTTTACCTTGGTATAAGTAAATTTCATAAAAAACAGGAAAGCCAAAGTTTACGGCTTTCCTTCTTTTTTTGATATTATGATATCATGATAACATGACATCATGATATCATGATATCATAAATCGCATAGAAAAAGGCACAAGACCTTTCAGCCTTGTGCCTTATTTTTTATTCTTCCTTCATCATGTCTTTGACCTTCATCAGCCTTGTAAGATTGCTTCTTTCGTTGTCCTCAAGCTTCATCGAGATATACTTGATGGTGTCCTTCATTTCGGTGATAAGAACGTACTCAAGGGCATTTACACGGCGGCGTGTTCGTTCAAGCTCGTCGGAGAGCATATCGCAGGTCTTTTCAACCGATGCAAGCTCCAATAGCTTTGGCATAACGCTTTTCATATCAAGGGTGGCAGAGTCAAGATACTCCGACGAGAAGATGAGAGAATAGGGAAGTGACGCCGTTTCCTTTTCATCTTTCTTCTTTATGTCGGGAACGATGATACTCATAATATTTTTTGTGTCATATTCAGCCTTTGCCGATGCCGAGGGAACAAGGAGTGCTTCATTTAATGCCGACGTTCCCATTTCGGCTTCCGCCATAGCAGTTTTTGCCATAGCGCGTGAGAGAATTTCGTCAACCTCACGCCTGAGTTCTCGGTTGCGCCTGATATATATCATAAACTGACGAGCCATTTCATCCTGCTTGTCCTTTAAAAGCTTGTGTCCTCTTATGGCTGTGGCAAGACGCTTTTTTGTGCGTGTCAGCTCCATTCTTGTGGAGTTTACTCTTTTAGCCATAACCTTATCCCTTCAAGTATTTTTCGATATACTCGGGTCTTATTCTCTTAAGCTCGGTGGTGGGGAGAATAGAGAGAAGCTTCCAGCCGATGTCAAGTGTTTCTTCTATGGTTCTGTCGGTGTTGTAGCCTTGGGCAAGGTAGAGGTTTTCAAACTCCTCCGAGAACTTGGCGTATTTTCTGTCCATTTCGGAAAGAGCAGACTCGCCAAGAATTACGGCAAGCTCCTTTGCCTCCTTACCTCTTGCATAAGCCGAGAAAATCTGGTCCATAGTGTCGGCATGGTCCTCACGGGTCTTACCGTTGCCGATACCCTTATTCTTAAGACGGCTGAGAGAGGGAAGAACGTCGATGGGAGGCTCAATACCTCTCATGTAAAGCTCACGAGAAAGAATAATCTGTCCTTCTGTGATATATCCCGTAAGGTCGGGAATGGGATGCGTCTTGTCATCCTCGGGCATGGTAAGAATGGGAATTTGTGTAATAGAACCCTTCTTGCCGTTTATTCTTCCCGCTCTCTCATAAAGAGAGGCAAGGTCGGTGTAAAGATAACCGGGGTAACCTCTTCTTCCGGGAACTTCCTTACGTGCGGCAGAAACCTCACGAAGAGCCTCGGCGTAGTTTGTAAGGTCGGTGAGAATAACAAGCACGTGCATACCAAGCTCATAGGCAAGGTATTCTGCACAGGTTATCGCCATACGTGGAGTTGCAATTCTCTCAACGGCAGGAGCGTCGGCAAGGTTCATAAAGAGTACTGAACGCTCAATAGAGCCCGTCTTTCTGAAGTCCTCAACGAAGAACTCCGCCTCCTCAAAGGTGATACCGATAGCGGCAAATACAACCGCAAAGTTTTCGTCCGTTCCTCTTACCTTAGCCTGCCTTGCAATCTGCGCCGCAAGGTTAGCGTGGGGGAGACCCGAGCCCGAGAAGATGGGAAGCTTCTGTCCTCGCACAAGGGTATTGAGTCCGTCGATGGCAGAAACGCCGGTCTGAATGAACTCTGCGGGATAGTCGCGTGCGGCAGGGTTGAGAGGCTCACCGTTGATATCGTCAAAGCGCTCTGCTACAATCCTTGCACCGCCGTCAATGGGGTTGCCCATTCCGTCGAAAACTCGTCCAATCATATCGCGGGACACTGCAAGCTCAAGTCCGTGACCGAGAAATCTCGCTTTAGCGCTTGATATCTGAAGGCCTTGTGAGCTTTCAAAAAGCTGAACAACGGCGGTCTTATCCTTTATTTCAAGAACTCTGCCAAGTCTTTTCGAGCCGTCAGCCTGCATAATTTCAACGATTTCATAGTATTTTACGTCTTCAACGCATTCAACCAGCATAAGAGGTCCTACGGCTTCTTTTATTGTTTTATATTCCTTCTTCAACGCGCGTCCCCTCCTTTTGTAATCTCCTGAAGCTCTGTCGTAAGGTCATCGTTAATACCTTGATAGAACTCAGTCCAATTCTCTTCGGGCTCATATTTCATCTTTGCAATCTTTTCAAGCACCTTCATACCCATTATCTGCTTGTAGGTGGCACCCTTTGTAAGAGCCGAAAGACTGCCCTTATACCAAGAGAGAATGGCTGAAAGCATATCGGCCTGCTTGAAGGAAGAGGTATAGCGGTCAACCTCTCTGAAGGAGTTCTGCTGTAAGAAGTCCTCGCGAATAGAGCGGGCACATTCTATGGTAATTCTGTCCTTTTCACCAAGGGCATCAAAGCCTATAAGACGTACAATTTCCTGAAGCTCTGCTTCCTCACCGAGAATAGCCTTTACCTCTTTAACGTGAGCCGACCATTCATCGTTTACCTTTTCGTTGTAATATTCAAATGCTTTGTCCTCGTAAAGAGAATAGCTCTTTATCCAGTCGATAGCAGGGAAGTGACGCTTGTAGGCAAGGTCTGCCGAAAGTCCCCAGAATACCTTGACTATTCTGAGGGTTGCCTGAGAAACGGGCTCGGATGTGTCACCGCCGGGAGGGGAAACTGCACCGATAGCCGTAATGGCGCCGTATCTGTCACCGCCAAGACACTTGACAGAGCCTGCTCTCTCGTAGAACTCGGCAAGTCTTGTAGAAAGGTATGCAGGGTAACCTTCTTCACCCGGCATCTCTTCAAGACGTCCCGACATTTCACGAAGTGCCTCTGCCCAGCGCGAGGTGGAGTCAGCGATAATGGCAACCTTGTAGCCCATATCTCTGAAATATTCTGCAATGGTGATACCCGTGTAAATAGATGCCTCACGTGCCGCAACGGGCATATCCGAGGTGTTGGCGATAAGAACGGTTCTCTTCATTATGGAAAGACCCGTTCTGGGGTCGTGAAGCTCGGGGAATTCCTTCAATACGTCGGTCATTTCATTTCCACGCTCACCGCAGCCGATGTAAATGATAATATCCGCATCTGCCCACTTTGCAATCTGGTGCTGAGTAACCGTCTTGCCCGAGCCGAAGGGGCCGGGGATAGCCGCAACACCTCCCTTTGTAATAGGGAAGAGTGAGTCTATAACTCTCTGACCCGTTATCATGGGCTCCTTGGGTACAAGCTTTTCTGCATAGGGACGGCGGCGGCGTACGGGCCATTTCTGGAGCATTTGTATTTCTGCCGTTTCGCCCTTGTCTGTCTTTATTTTTGCAACAGTTTCGGTAATTGTAGCCTCACCCTCGTATATCCATTCAACTGTTCCCGACATAGTTGGGGGTACCATAATTTTCTGTGTAACCGCAAGAGTCTCTTCAACCTCACCAAGAACCATGCCCCCCGAAACCTTGTCTCCTACCTTTGCAACGGGTACAAAATTCCATTTTTTCTCGCGGTCAAGCTTGGGAAGGTCGATACCTCTGGGTATTCTTGAGCCTGCGGCGTTATATATTTTTTCAAGGGGACGCTGTGTTCCGTCGAAAATTCCTTCTATAAGACCGGGAGCAAGCTCAACAGAAAGAGGCTCTCCCGTAACATATACGTTTTCACCTGGTCCGATACCTGTGGTATCCTCGTATACCTGAATTGATGCACGGTCACCTCTCAGCTCTATTACCTCACCGATAAGCTTTTTTTCGCTTACCTTGACAACGTCGTACATATGCACGTCACCAAGTCCCGTGGCAACGATGAGAGGACCTGCAACCTTATATATCTTTCCCACGTTATTTGCTGTGTCCATCAAATAACCACCTTTCTACTATTTGTCAAATATGTTTGTGCCGATAGCCTTTTCCATGTTGTCGATAACCTTCTTTTCGGCAAGTCCCATTGAACCCGAGCGGTCCGGAATAGGAATTAGGGCGGGATAAGCTTCCCTCCTATACTTTTCGGTAAGGTCGGTCATATCCTTTATAAATGCCTCTGTTATAAAAATAACGTTATATCCTGCTACTACAAGCTCTCTTACCGCACTTTCCGCTTCTTCAAGAGAGATGACGTCCCTTGTGGTAACGCCTGCGGTGTGGAAAAGAATTACCGATGCTCTGTCGCCGACTGCCGCAATCTTTGTTTCGCTCATTTTTTTATTCCTTTCCTCTTGAATTAAGTCCTGCAAGAAGCCGTCGGAGAGCCATGCCCTCTTCTTTTTTTGCAAAGAAATATTCGGCAATGGGTGCAAAGTTTTCACCGCTTCTCAGGTCGTACATAGCACGGGCAATCTTGTCCTTTTCGCCCTTTATTATTTCCTCGGCGTTAACCTTTTCGGTGTCAATACCGTCGAAGCTGACGGGGAGCAAAAGGCTTCGGATTTTGCCTGTGTCTCCGCCTACACTTTTGAGCCTTGCCTCGGCAATGCGGTTTTTCGCCTCTGCGTATTTTATAAGCATCTCATAAAGCGCTCTGTTCTGCTTTTTCGCTTTTTCCAGAGTGTGGGTGAAGATGGCACGGTCTGCAGCCATTGATAAAATAAAGGGGTCTTTTTCCTTTTCGTAGTCCTTTAAAATATCGTTTACGGTTTCTGAAATCAGAGTGAAATCCCAGGCTTCCACAGAGCCTCTTATTACTTCAACGGGAATACTTCCGCTCTCATTTGCAAGGGAAGTAACGTCACGTCCCAAAAGACGCCCTTTTATAAAGAGCTTTAAGTTTCCTGCATCCTCTTCAAAGAAGAGCAGGTCGGTCAAGGTCTCGTCGGGAGAGATGTCCTTGATAAAGCTTATGGCATATTTTACCTCACCCTCAATGCGCTCATGCAGCTTTCCCTCTATTCCTTTACCCCAGCCGAATTCGTCAAGGAGCTTTTCAAGGTCGTGCTCGTCGGCGTCAGAAAGACGTCTTAGCTGCTCGGGAGTCAAGGGGGGATGAGAGGTGGCTTTTATGCATCCTACTGCATATTCGTAGGACTTTGCCCCGAATACATTTCCCATCATCTTATTCTCCTTCAAAGAGTGTATCGTAAACCGATTTTTCGCTGATTTCAAAAGCTTCTTCAACTATGGCATCAAGAGAAAAATCAACGTCGTAGGTGTCGTTTGAAAGAATAAATCCGTTATTTATTTCTGCGTTATCATCCGACACGGTAATTTTTATGCCTACGCTTTTTTCTATTTCCTTAACGTTTTTCTTGATGAGGTCACGGTGAAGACCCGAGGGAAAAAGAGTGTATTCTCCCGACAGACCGCTTTTCTTCATTTCGTGAAGGAAGAGGCTTACTATCTCCTTGCCGTCGGATGCGAGAAGCTTTGCTTTCGCTTCATCTTTAACCTTGTCCATAGCTTCTCTCTTCGTTTTTAAGATGAGAAGCCTTGCGCTTTGGTTCGCCGATTGAAGAATACCTTTTTTCGTAATTTCGGCAGTGTGTCCGGCGCTCTTTATTATTTTTTCTTCTCTTTCGTGTGCTTCGGATATAATGCCGTCACGAACCTTTTCTCCTTCTTTTTCGGCAATTGCGAGAATTTCACGGGCGCTTTCCTTCGCCTTTTCTTCTATTTTGTTTGTTACTGTTTCTGCACTCATTATTTTTCTCCCTTGGAATTAAAGGCTGAATATGAGGAGTATAGATGTAAGAAGGGCAAGAATAGCATAGGTCTCAACCATAGCGGTCATTGTGATACCCTTACCTGATGCATCGGGCTGTTTACCTGTCATATGAATAGCGGATGCCGCAGTCATACCCTGAGCAATACCTGAGGTAAGACCTACGATAGCCATAGGAAGAGAAGCAAAGAAGTAGCCCCAACCCTCAGCCATAGTAAGGTCGGCAGGTGAACCGCCGAGAATACCCGTGTTAACCATAACAAGAACCGCTACAAGAAATCCGTAAATACCCTGAGTACCGGGGAGTGCCTGAAGCACCAGCATTTTACCGAAAAGCTCGGGCTTTTCCGAGGTAACTCCTGCAGCAGCCTTACCGGCATACATAACACCGAGGGCTGAGCCTGTACCTCCTAAAAGTGCGCTGAGTGTTGCGCCTAAGATAGCAATTGCAATTCCTGACATAATTTTGTCCTCCTGAAATTAATCTTTTTTGATGTTAATATAGTTTGTTCTTATTTTAAAGGGTCTGAAGGGGACGCCTCCGCCCTCGTAAAACTTGCCGTAAAACTCAATGTACTGAAGTCGGCAATCATGTACGTATGCCGAAAGCAGTCCGAGTACCAGATTGAATACGTGGCCGATAACGTAGATGAGAAGAGAAAGGATAAATCCTATAACGCTTCCCTGAATCATTCCTGCCAGCATATTCATAACCATTCCTACAACTCCCGTTGCAAGACCGAGTGCAAGAATTCTCGAATAAGAAAGAATATCGCTGAAATAGCTTGTAATGCCGTAAAGGCTTATAATTCCGCCGGTAGCCTTTCCGAGGATGCCTTTCTTGCTTCTGCCTCCCGTAAGGAGTACAATCAGCGCACCGATAACGGCAATTACTATTCCTGCCGTGGTCATATTGGGCAAGAAGATAAATCCGATACCGAGTATTATCATCATCCAGGAAACCTGATCGAATATGGCTTCAAGCCAAAGTCCTTCTTTTATAAGCAAAACTATTTTCGTTATCATTCCGGTGAAGATGTGAAGAACACCAACTACTATGGTAATTATCAGCATCTTTACAGGGTCCTCCATTGCGGTAAAGGGAAGCACTGACGGGAAAAGCTCTTCACCGAAATAGCTTCCGAAAAGCACACCGAAAATAATGGTGGTAATGGAGGAATAAAGCATAACGTTCATAAGCTTTGCCGTCTCTCCGCGAGGCTTCATCAATTTTTTGCCTAAAAGGATGAACACCGCCATCATAAGTCCGTATCCTGCATCACCCATCATCATGCCGAATATTATCCAATACCAAGGTGCCATAACGGCATTGGGGTCATAGTCTCCATACTTTGGAGAATTGAACATATTGGTAATACCCTCAAACTGACTGACAAGCTTTTTGTTAGTCAGAGATGTGGGCACCTCTTCTCCCTCTTCGGGGTCTCTTATCTCAACGTCAAAGAGAGGTGTGGCTTCCTTTACGGCTTCCTTGAACCTTTCTATCTCGTCCTCTCTTACCCAGCCTTCAAAGACCACTGTTTCAAGAGTTTCGGGAAGTCTTATCTCTGACAGCTCTGAGCGTGCTCGGTACTGCTCAAAGAGAAGCTCAACGTCAGCCTTCGACTTATTCGCAAGGTCGGACAGCTCCGAAATGCTTTCTTCTCTCTCTTTTTTCTTTTCAGTGAGAAAGGCTTCAAGGCTCTTCACCTCGTCGGCAATAACTCCCGATTTAATAGGTAGCTTCGCCTCTTCAAACTGAAGCTCACGCAGTGTCTTAGTCACGTCCTCTGACTTTATAAAGCTTACGAGAACAACGCATTCCTTTTCGTTTCGGTAAAGCTCTTCTGTTCCAAGGCTCTCAATTTCCAAAAGACTTTCATTGTTTTTTACGGGCACAGTACCTAAAAGAGTAACTGTGTAGCCACTTTCACCAAGCAGAGAAACGTCCTTTTTAAAGTGAACCCAGCGTGTAAGCTCTGAAAGCTTGTCAACAGCGCCGTTTATTTCAGAGTCAAGCCTGTCCTTTTTCTTAAAGGCTTCTTCAAGACGGGACATTTCATCGACAGCACTCTCTGAAATAACGTCGAAATCCTTTCTGTCAACCTCGGGAAGCGCTTCAAAAAGTCCCTTTTTCTTGGTGAACTTAGACAGTTCTTTGAGCAGAGTGTCTGCTTTGCGCTGAAGTGCGGTGCTGTCACGGTCATCCCCCGACCTTCCTCCCTCGCCCTCGGTGAGCATTATCAGCTCCGAGTGCTGAAGAGCCGAGAGAAGCTTTTCGCGGTCCTCCTTCATGCACACAAGAGACACCTTTTTCATAGGTGCTATCATTTAGTTTACCTCTATAAGAGATATGAATTTTTCTGTTGCCAAAGAGAGCTTTTCTTCGGCAGACGCTTTTATTCTTACTGCCTCTTTTTCGGCGTCAATGGTAATTTTCTCTTTTTCCCCTTCTGCTTCTTTCTTCGCCTTAAGAGTGAGCGCTTCAGCTTTCTTTTTCGCTTCGGCAACTATTTTCCAAGCCTCTTCCTTTGCATTCTTTTCTGCGTCGGAAACGATTTTCCGAGCGTCCTCTTCGGCTTTTGAAACGGTTGCCTTTGCACTGTTCTCCGCCGCAAGAACGCTTTCAATAATATCCATTATTATAACTCCTTTCAGAATTAATAACTTATAAAATAAATTTTAGCATAATTTTCCATCAAAAGCAAGAAAGTATAAATAACACTTTATGACGATTTTTACATTGTGATATACCAAATTTGTTATACCTTACATACAATTCCTTACGTTTTATATAACTATTTGTGTATATTATTACCAAAAAAGTCAGGTTTATGGCATTATATAAAAAAGGCTGTAAAAACTCATAGAGCTTTTACAGCCATTCCTGTTTTGTGTTCAGTAAGTTTTAAAATACCTTGTAGTCATATTCTCTGTCTTCGCCTGCACCTACACGGGTAATATATACCTTGTGGGCTTTTTTGTCTACTGTGAAGAAGTCGATTACCTGCTCGGTATGAGTTCCTTTTACGTGGAAGAATTCCCAATTAGCAGAATTGTGCATAGAATCGTTGGCGGTAGCGGTAACGAGTATGTCGTTATTGTACTGAGCCTTGTCGTAGTGAGTATGACCCGTTGCCCATACTGCAAAGTCGCCGCCGCGCCCCTTGAAGTCAGCTTTAATTTTTACGTTGTAGTAGGGCTTGTCTTGGTGCACCGCTTCACCCTCGTAAGCCTCATGACGGCGGAATGCATCCAGGATACCGAGAATTACGTCCATATTAACAAAGCTTGCCTCGTGAGTAGATATGCATACCGTCCAATCCGACGAGGGCACGTCAAGGGCAACGCTTGCAAGCCACTCTATCTGCTCCTGCATAATGCCCATTTCATTGAATGCCCAGAACTTGCCGATGCCCTCTGCATCCAGCTCTTCGTTAGCCTTTACGTGAGTGTTAAGGGCAATATAGCGCATCTTATGTACCTTGTCATCTGCGTAGTAATAGTCGAGTGTGGGCCCGAAAACACGGTCTGTATACTCTGTCTGAGGTCTGAAATAATATTCATAGGTCTCATCTGTTGTAAGACTTTCTACGTAGTATCTGGGAACGGGGAAGGTAGAATATGCCTGGTCGTGATTACCGAGAACCATGAGGCATTTATTTTCTATTCGCTTAAAGCTCTCTTGGTATTCAGACAGCTCTCTGAACAGCGAGTCCTTGGGGCAAACGCCCGAGCCAACGACGATATCTCCCCCTGTGAAGAAGTAGGGAATACCGCAAGCGTCCATGACCTTTTCAAGGATTGCCGCCGAGTGCTTTTCGTTGGAAGCCCAATGAAGGTCGGTAACAAACCCAAAGGTGGATGACTCTCTGCCTGCCGAAATCTGTCTTTCTCTTATTTTTTCTATCTTTTCTTCAAGGTGCTCTTTGAAGTATTCGGGAATGAATTGAGGAGCGTTTTCGGGAACGGGGTCGAAAAGAAGTCTGTCCGAATGACAGATGGGACATTCCTTGGGAGGGGTGTCCTCACTTGTGAGATAATAGCATTTAGTACAGTAAAATTTGTCCTTTATCATTAGTATTTCCTTTCAAATACGATATTCTATCTAAAAATCAGTATTAGTTTATACACATTGTAATTGAAAACAACGTTTTCAATTACCTGAATACGTCATATTCGTATTCTCTGTTAACTCCGCAGCCTATTCTTGTGACGTAGATTTTGTGAGCGCTTTTGTCTATTGTGAAAATGTCGAATGCCTGCTCCGAGGGAGTACCTGCTTCGTGGGGATAAGGATTTTTTGCCGAGTTGTGCATTCCGTCGTTTACTGTGGCGGTGGTAATGATACCGTCGTATTTTGCATCGGTGTCATAGTGGGAGTGACCGCTTACCCATATAGCGAAGTCACCGCCGCGCCCGGTGTAATCTACCGAAATTTTCGCGTTGTAATGGGGGATATTTTCATAGCGAGACTCGCCTTCAAATGCCGTGTGACGGCGGAAAGCGTCTATGATGCCATAAATCATCTTGAAATTGGGAACCCCGTCCTGACCTATCTCGGCAGGTGACTCGTGAGTGCAGAGCACTACCGTCCACTCAGGGTCGGGCACGTCAAGTGCAACGCTTGCGAACCACTCAAGCTGACCTTGTCTTATTCCCGTACCCGTCTGTCTGAACTTGTGGTATTTAGGTCTGTCCTCTTCAACCGTTTCGTCGGAGGGGATATCGTGACCGTCAAGTACAACAAGTCTGACCTTCTGGAACTTTATATCAACGTAGTAGTATGTGCCGTCCTCACCGAAAACTCTGTCGGGATATTGAGACTGATGGCGGAAATAATATTCATAAAAAGTGGAAAGCGACATATTCTGAGCATAGTAGTCGGGCTCCTCAAAGAGTGAGTAAACTGCATCGTGATTGCCCTCGGCAATAAGACACTTATGCTCAATATTATGGAAAAGCTTTCTGTACTCGATAAACTCTTCTATATTTTCCTCGGGCTTGCAGATGCCCTGACCCGAGAAAAGGTCTCCTGCATTGAAAAAGTAGGGAATGGCACAGTCGGTGAGCACCTTGTCAAGAAGGGCTGCCGAGTGCTTATGATTTGTTCTCCAATGAATATCGGTAATAAGACCGAAGCTGGCAGACTTAGGACCTGCCGCTATCTGCCTTGCGTGAATTTCCTTGATTTTTTCTTCAACGTGTTCTTCAAAATATTCGGGAATTTCTCTTGCAATATCGTCCCATTTTGATTTATACATAGCCCCTTACCTCGCTTGTTTTATTTAAGTTCATCATAGCATAACAGCCTTTCTTTGTCAATAATTATTGACTTTTGACACTACTTATTATAAAATAAAAATAAGCAACAATCACAAAGGAAAATGCATATGAAAAAAGTTCTCTTTATCGTAAACCCCTGTGCGGGAAAAATGAAAATAATGAAGGATCTACTCGAGATAGACCGTGCCTTTTACCATGGCGACTGCGACGTTGATATCTATCTTACCAACAAAAAGGGAGACGCCGCCGAAAAGGTTAAAGCCTCGGGCAAAAACTATGACATAGTTGTATGCGGAGGAGGAGACGGCACTTATAACGAGCTTATTACGGGTATGCTTGAAGCAGGGCTTACTCTGCCTATCGGATATATCCCTGCAGGCACTACCAACGACTTTGCCTCAACTCTCGGGCTTTCTCAAAATCCCGTTACCGCCGCCGCCAACATTACCGCAGGCACCCCCCGCCCCTTCGACGTAGGTAAATTCGGGGACTCTTATTTTTCATATATCGCTTCCTTTGGCGCGTTTACAAGTACCTCTTATTCCACCCAACAGCAGATGAAGAACGTTTTCGGTCATTCCGCTTACGTTCTTGAAGGAATAACCGACCTTGCTTCTATCAAGCCCTATCACGTGCGCCTTGAAGCTAACGGCAAGGTTTACGAGGACGATTATCTTTTTGGTGCAATATGTAACTCTACCTCTATTGCAGGTCTTATAAAGCTTGACGAAAAGCTTGTTAATTTGTCAGACGGAGAGTTTGAGATACTTCTTATACGTATGCCCCGCCTTCTTGTAGACTTACCTAAAATTTTCCTCGCTCTGAAAAACGGGGATTACAGCGAAAAGCATATAACCTTTTTACACGCCCCAACCGTAAAGGTGAAAACCAAGGAAAAGCTTGAGTGGGCGCTTGACGGCGAGCACGCCGAGTCAAACGGCGAGGTCGTTTTGAAAAATATTCATTCCGCAGTAAATCTTATTGTGTGAGGAACTATGAAGGAAATTAAATTTGAGGATATAAAGCTTCCTGACAGAAGCCTTGTTACCAATAAAGGGGATGCAGGACGGATCCTTGTTATCGGCGGAGACCGCGGTATGGCAGGGGCTGTGGCTTTTTCGGCTGAAAGCGCCTACCGAAGCGGCGCAGGGCTTGTGGAGATATGCTCTCATAAAGATAACAGAGTTGTACTGCAAACGCTTATCCCCGAAGCGATTTTTTCAGATTGGGAAAGCCTTGACTTGAAGAAAGCCGATGCCATCGTTCTCGGCGTTGGTATGGGTAAAAGCGTTGCCGCATCAAGGATAGTGGAAAGAGTTTTAACCGAAAGCCGTGTTCCCACGGTGGTGGATGCCGATGCCCTTAATCTTATGGCGGAAAATCCCGACCTTTTGACGCTCCTTTCTCCGAAAAACGTCGTCACTCCCCACGTGGCAGAGCTGTCAAGGCTTATGAGTCTTGATGTTTCCTACGTTAAGAATAATCTTGAAAAGGCGGCAACAGACTTCGCTTCTGAATATAACACGAATATAATTGCGAAATCAAACGTCTCCTATGTAGCCCTTTATAACGGAGAGCTCTATCGGAATACCACGGGTAACTCCTCTCTTTCAACGGGAGGCTCGGGTGACGTTCTTACAGGTATTATCTCGGCGTTTCTTGCGGGCGGTCTGCCCATTGAAGAAGCCGTGCCTTACTCCGCCTTCCTTCACGGTAAGGCAGGTGAGAGGGCAGGGGAGCGCTTGGGTGAGCGCAGTGTCATGGCAAGAGATATAATTGATGCTATAACAAGTATATTAAGAGTGTTCTAAAGAACACTCTTTTTTCATACAATTCAGTATGAAAAAAATACGAAAATTCTTTTATAATGCATCACTTATGGTGATTACAACAGTAGTCCTCAGAATAATATCACTCTACTTTTCCGTCTATCTTTCAAGAACGGTAGGGGAAGAGGGCATAGGAATATATCAGCTCACTCTCTCGGTTTACCGACTTGGGATAACGCTGTCCTCGGCAGGCATCGGCTTTGCCGCAACTCGTATTATCGCCGAGGAGATAGAGAAGAAAAACCCGAGGGAAGCCCTTCGTGCAGCTGAGCGCTGTCTTTGGCTGTCCTTCGGCTTTGGAATAACAATCGCTTCGGTTTTTCTCTTGTTTGCCGACTTCTTTGCATCGGCTTTTCTGGGGGATATGAGAACTGTGGTGTCTATCCGCGCCATGGCGATAAGCTTTCCCTTTGTGGTTATGTCCTCGGTTATCGGCGCATACTTTACTGCGGTTGCCCGCGTTTCCAAAAACGCCGTAGGACTCTTCCTTGACCAGCTTGTGAGAATTTCCACCACCTATTTTATGCTTCGTAATTTTGACGGAGAAAACTTGGAGTATGCCTGCCTCTCACTTGTCATCGGCGGAATTTTTGCCGAGGTTGTAAGCTTTCTTGTAACTTATATTTTCTATAATAAAGATAAAAAACAGCTATCTCACGGCGAGCATCATAAAACGAAGCTGGGCGGGCGTATCGCTTATATTGCTCTGCCCGTCGCCGTTAGCTCGGTTATACGCTCCTCCCTTTTGTCCATAGAACATATGATGATACCCCGAGGACTTAGAAAAAGGGGAGTGGACCCTTCCCGTGCTTTGGGTCTTTATGGAATGATAAGCGGTATGGTGTTCCCCGTCATTATGTTCCCCTCTGCTTTTCTCTATGCCGCCTCCGACCTGCTTGTCCCCGAATTTGCCGCAGCAGGAGTGTCAGAGGATAAAAGGCGGTTGAAAAGACTCACATCTAAGGTTATGGAGCTCACCTCTTATTTCGGAGTGGGCGTTGCGGGTATTTTGTTCGGCTTTGCCTACGAAATCGGTAACGTTTTCTATAACAGCACCGAGTGCGGATTTTATATAAAGCTTCTTGCTCCCCTCGTCGTCTTTATGCTCTACGACCACCTTGCCGACGCAATTCTGAAGGGACTCAACGAGCAGGTAAGCGTGGTAAAATATAATATCATCGACTCGGTGACAAGCGTGCTCCTCGTTTACTTCCTCGTGCCTCTCTTCGGACTTTCGGGCTACGTTTTCGTGGTGTGGTTCGGAGAGGTCATGAACTGCATTATGTCCTCTTGTAAGCTTGTAAAAAGAACGGGCGCTCCCGTGAAAGCCTTCAAATGGTTTGTAAAGCCTATCCTCTCGGTCACACTTTCGGTAACCCTGACCCGAACCTTGCTTATGTTTTTTCACTCAGCGGTGGGAGAAAATATCTTTTCCCTTATCGTCGCCTTCATCATTTCCGCCCTCATCTATCTTCTCATCATGCGTGTATCGGGCTGTCTGACTCTCAACGACTATAAGCTCGTCAGACGTGCTTTTTCAAAGTAATTGACTTTTTATCGCTCCTTTATTATAATAAGCTATAAAGGAGGGATTTATATGAAAAAAGAAAGAATAGAAAAAATCGCAAGAAATATAATGATAATCTCAGGGGTCAGTATTATTGTCGCAGACTTCTTTTTAGCGTACTTTATGAACAAACATAACGAAGCAGGACTCCTGACCTATAACTACACTACAAATCTGGCATTTATTATGATGTTCTCTTGCCCCGTCATTTTTGCCGTTATGAACGTCACAAGCTTCATAAAAGAAATGGTACTCTTGAAATGCGGTGAGAACACGGGAATTAAAACTAAACTGTCACTTGTCTCCTTTATCCTCGGAGCTCTCGGCTTCGCGCTTTATTTCATCGCATCCTCTATGACCTCTCAGATTGCCATAACCCTTGGATTGGTGAGCATAATTTTAATTTTCCTGTCAATTACAGTGTTTTTCGTATATATGGTGAAAAGATAAAAGGAGCGAAAGCTCCTTTTATCTTTAAGTAATAAGTGATAGTTAAGAGTGAAGAAAATTTGCCGACCACAAATTAATTGCGAATTTTGATACAGTCCCATAGCGGGTTACATATTTTGCAAAAACAGGTGAATTGACAATGTTACTTATTGCTATTTGTTTCTACTATTCTATCTGTTTGAACTCGATTGTTAGTATCATCCAATCTGTCAGAAATAATTTGTTTGATTTGAGTTTCGGCTAATTCTGCCTTCGATTTTTCAAAAATTAAGAAAGAAATGTCTCTTGCATATCCGTCGGTTGTCGTTATAGTAAGGATGGTTTCAAAAGCAGTTATCGCTTTGTTTACACCTATCAACATAAAAATCAACGCAACTACAAAGCTTTCAGAAATCATACCTAAACCAACAATAGCAATAATTGCTCCGAGAATTAATGAACCCAAGTGGAGTTTAAAATTTGATTCAACAGATGATAATTGTGAAACAGGTATTGAATCTTTTTTGGCGCCCAAAGGAATAAAACTTAAAATTGTGTTTGGCTTTTTCAAATTAATAAAATTCTGATCCTTGTGAATTTCCCCCTTTAAGTAAAAAGTTAGTAAAGATGTCATGTACAGTATAGGTTGCATATAAAGCCCTCCATAATATATTTGTCGAAGTCAATCGACAAATATATTATATCTGTATTACAGATAAAAGTCAATATCTTTATTACAGATATTGCATAATAATCAAGAGGTGATTATTATGCAATTCAAGAATTTAAGAGGGATACGAGAAGATAGAGATATAAAGCAAAAGGAAATCGCAAAATATTTAAACGTTTCTCAAAACACATATTCGCAATACGAAACAGGTGTTATTTCATTGACAGCAGAAATTTTGATAAAATTAGCAGATTACTATAACGTGAGTATAGATTACTTACTTGACAGAACAAATAATCACAATGTGCAAAAATAGACACTTGGCGTCACCTGAATATTTCTACAAATTTTGCCTATTTTTAATTAGAAACAATTGGTGCACTTTCCTTACGGATAGTGCACCAAACAGCCTTTTTTGAATGATGAATGATGAGTGATGAATGCAGAATTGTGGACAATTTCGGCTTTGCCGAAATTTACAATTATATTTAATTTGCCTTTAGGCAAATTTTCCTTAATTCAGCATTCAGCATTCAGCACTCTGCATTAACGTATAAAAGAAGGAGCTTAAAGCTCCTTCTTTTATACGTTAAACCTAAACAGCGTTACGTCTCCGTCTTTCATTATATAGTCCTTGCCTTCGCTTCTGAGCAGTCCCTTTTCTTTCGCGGCGTTCATTGAGCCGCAGGCGATAAGGTCGTCGTAGGCAATAATTTCGGCTCTGATAAAGCCTCTTTCGATATCCGAGTGTATCTTACCTGCCGCCTGGGGCGCCTTGGTGCCCTTCTTGATAGTCCATGCTCTTACCTCGGGCTGTCCTGCGGTAAGGAAGCTTATAAGACCGAGAAGTGTGTAGCTTTCCTTTATAAGTCTGTCAAGGCCCGAGGTCTTAAGCCCTAAGTCCTCAAGGAACATTGCCTTTTCTTCGTCGTCAAGCTCTGCTATCTCCGCTTCAATGTTAGCGCAGATGGGAAGCACACCCGAATTTTCGCTTCTTGCGAAGTCGGCTACCGCCTTGTAGTTCTCATTTTTCTCTTCGAGACAGTCGATATCGGGGATATCGTCCTCACCGATGTTTGCCGCATAAATTATAGGCTTAGCAGACAGAAGAGGGATATCTGCCATAAACTTCTCCTCGTCCTCGCTTCTTTCAAGGCTTCTTGCACTCTCTCCGCCGTCAAGGTGCGCTTTGAGTCGGTTTAAGAAATCAAGCTCGGCTTGAACGCTCTTATCGCCCTTGAGAGCCTTTGTAGCTCTGTCAATTCTTCTGTCGAGAATTTCGATATCCGAGAGAATGAGCTCTGTGTTGATAGTCTGTATATCGTCAAGGGGGTCAATTTTTGAGTTTACGTGAATAACGTCGGCATTCTCGAAGCATCTTACCACGTGCACAATTGCGTCAACCTCACGGATGTGAGACAAGAACTTGTTTCCAAGACCTTCGCCTGCCGCTGCACCCTTTACAAGACCTGCAATGTCAACGAATTCAATAATAGCCTTTGTTATCTTTTCGGGGGAGTACATCTTAGCCAGCACGTCAAGGCGCTCATCGGGCACCGTTACCACGCCTACGTTGGGGTCAATGGTACAGAAAGGGTAGTTTGCCGCCTCTGCTCCCGCTCCCGTTATAGCATTAAAAAGAGTAGACTTTCCAACGTTTGGAAGTCCGACTATACCAAGCTTCATAAAATTTTACATCTCCTTATATATAGCGCTTTTTGGGCAAAAAATTCGGTGGTTTACACCATTTCTACACCATTTTTTCAAAAAGGCAATATTTTCTTTCGCTATGATTTCTAAACATTATATCATATTTTGAATTTAAAATCAACGGCATTTTACTAATTTGAGAGGCTTATATATTGTTTTTTAAAAAAGACTTGACAAAAACAGTAACATCAATTATAATAATGGTAAGTTATAAAACGGAGGTGTTTATAATGTCTAAAACATTTGGAGAGAGAATATTAGAACTCTTACACAAAAAAGGAATGACACAAAAAGAACTTGCAATTATTGTAGGAGTAACGGAAGCAACAATGTCACGATATGTAAAAGACAGCCGTGTTCCAAGAGGAGAAATTGTGGCTAACATCGCAACAGCCTTACAGACAACTTCTGATTACCTTTTGGATAAAGAGGAAAATGCTGACTTAAAAAACGATTACCCGCAAATTCAAAGATTGATTGCAAGAAATGCTGCACTTATGACCGACGAGCAAAAAAGAGAACTTATCAACGCACTTTTTGATACGCAAAGCAAATAGGAGGATAGCCCTTGAGATTAACTGGCACCAGATACGAGAATATCAAACAAACAGTTGTAAATATGTTTACAAAAAATGATATAAGGCGAATTCCTATTGATTGTTTTGAAATTTGTCAAAAAATGTGTATAAAACTACGAAAGTATTCAGGCTTGACAGATGTGGCTTTGATAAAAGCAAAAGAAGTAAGCGAAGATGGTTTTTGTATGTTGCTCAAAGAAGGTCCTGTACCTTTTGAGTCATATCAATGGTATATTTTCTATGACGACACAAAATCAAGAGAACGTATTCGTTTTACTATTATGCACGAAATCGGACATATCGTTTTAGAACATACGGAACACAGTGAATTGGCGGAAAGCGAAGCCAACTTCTTTGCAAAGTATTCCCTTGCACCGCCACCGCTTGTACACAAAATAAAACCCGAAGATTATATGGACATTGCCGAAGCATTTGATTTGAGCCAAGAGTGTGCATATTACGCTATGTCTTTTTATAATAAGTGGTTGCAGTATGGCAGTTCAGAGTTCTTGGACTATGAACTTCAATTACTTTCGTTGTTTGATAAAGCCGTTTGATTATTTTGGAGGTGATGTTTATATGTGTGTAAAGAAAAAACACATCAAAAAGTTGTTACCAGCAACTAATTAATGTGTTCAATCTCGGATATGCTAAGCATATACCTATAACGCAAGTGTATTTTAGCATATCCGTAAAGAAAAATCAAGTATTTGAGATAAAAATCTACATCTCAAAAGAAAATTTTCTATTACGGAGGTAAAAAAATATTTAATGAATGACAAAAAATTGAATACTGATTATGATGTTTTTCACGCTTTCTTGGTTGAAAATGCAGATTACAGTGAAGGGATAGAACTGCCTTGCATAAAAACAAGTCAAAAACTCCCAAACGATGTAATCACCTTTTCAAAGGCTATGTCAAAATCTTGCAATGATTTTGATAAATGGGTTGTTTTTTACGAGCATGACAAAAACTTTGAACGTCTATGGAACAATCCAAAAGCCTATATTGAAAAGCTAAAAAATTTTAACGGGGTTATTTCTCCTGATTTTAGTCTTTACCGCAATATGCCCCTTGTTATGCAGCAATGGAATACATATCGAGGCAGAGCAATTGCTGTATGGTTACAGAATAACGGAATTGAAATTATCCCGAATGTGCGCTTCAATGACGAACGCACCTTTGATTTTTGTTTTGACGGAATTGAGAAGAACAAAACTGTCGCAGTGGGTACACACGGTTGCTTGAAAACAAAAGAAGATAGATCATATTTTCAAACAGGTCTTGCGGTGCTTGTCGAAAATCTTTCACCTAAAAACATTGTAGTTTACGGCAGAGCACCTGATAAGATTTTTGGACTGTATCGTGACAAGGGCATAAATATCATTTCTTTTGAAAGTGAGTTTTCAAAATCCAGAAAGCGGGTGACTGCTTAATGGGTGGAGGAATGGGCGGAAATTTCGGAAGGACAAAGGGTAGCAATCCACCAGTTTCAAAAAATAGTGATGTAAGATACAGTCAGAAGAAAACAACAGGTTATCTTCTGAATACAGAGCATCCTAAAGGTGGCTCAAAAGCAAAATTCATGAAAGATGTGCTGGGATATACTAAAAGCGATTCTCGTGCCTTCCATAAAAATGTCGTTGATTCAATAACAAACAAAACTCCCAGTAAAACTGTTAACACTCCGTATGGAGTGCGACACACCTACAACACCGAGCTAGTAGGCAAAAATGGTGGAAGAGTTAAGGCAAATGTCGTAGTTGTTATTCAAAGAGATAATAGAAGAATAACATACAAAATAATAACTGTTTATCCGGATAAGAAAGGAAGATAACATACATGAAAGAACTTGATGTTGTACGTCTTGTCAAAGAATTTGAAGGGATGCCTATCAACACAGAAGGAACCATTGTTCATAAATATAATGAAAATGACTTTGAAGTTGAGTTTTTTGATGATGATGGTGACACTATAGATGTTTTCACTACGCCCAAAGATGTTTTGGAGCTGGTTGAGTCATTTGATTAAATAGCATATCAATTAAAAACACTGTTAATAGACGACACTATTTAAAGTAAAAATACCACAAAATTAGTAAAAACTGCACACAAATCAAAACACGACATTCAATCGAATGCCGTGTTTTTTCTTTGGTGCAACATTGTTGTATTGACTTTATCTCATAAAAAATAAGTTAATTGCCGCACCAAATTTTACATTATTTACTACACAATTTACTACACCATTTTTGCGTGGAGTTTTATGGAGAAATATAGAGATAATTTTAATTGACCTTCAAAAAAGTCTTGTATAATAAGGGTTTTGTCGACTTTTATGGAGTTTTATAGAGATATGAAAATGGCATATGTTTTACAATTCCGAGCTTCATATATATTTATTCTCCTAAAACATAATTTTCTGGTACATTATAGCATATAGTCATACTTTTTTCAAGTAAAAATTCGGGGATGTGCCAAGCATCCCCGAAAATTTTAAATTTCCAGCTTTATGATATCTCCCGCTCCCATTATGAGAACAAGGTCGTTTTCTTTTATATTGTTTTTCAGATATTCGCTTATCTTTTCAAAGTCCCCAACGTATTTTCCGCGGGGAGTCTTATCTGCCAAATCCTTCGACGTGATGCCGAAAAGATTTTTTTCTCTTGCGGCGTATATGTCGGCGAATATTACCTCGTCGCAATTGTCGAAGGCTTTTATAAAGTCATCAAACAAATCGTGGGTTCTCGTGTAGGTGTGAGGCTGATAAACCACGATTACGCGCTCTCTTTCAAGGCTTTTTGCCGTCTCAAGGGTTGCCCTTATTTCGTCGGGATGATGTGCGTAGTCATCGTAAATATCGGCACCGTTCAGCGTTTTTCTGTACTGAAAGCGTCTGCCCACGCCACGAAACGCTTCAAGACCCTTGACTATGGTATCCTTGTCAATTCCCGAAAGGACGGATGCACCTATAGCGGCAAGAGCGTTTCCTATCTGGAAGAGCCCGGGTACCGAAAGCTTTATATGGGCGAAAAATTCACCCCTGAGAAATGCATCAAACTCACCGAAGCCGCGGTTAAGCCTTGAGTTTTCTGCCCAAAGGTCCCCTACGCCTTTTTTCATCGAATAATAAAGAATTTCACCATGAAAACCGCTTGCCGCATCAACGGCGTTTTCGCTGTCGGCACACACTACCGCCTTATCCGAAATATTCATAAATCTTGTATAAGACTCTTTCATCTGGTCAATACTCTTAAAGTAATCGGTGTGGTCAAGCTCCACGTTGAGCACTACCGAAACTGTGGGAGCAAAGGAAAGGAAAGAGTCCTTGTACTCGCAGGCTTCAAAAACGAAGGAGTCCTTCGACCCTATTTTTACTCCGCCGTTGATGGACGGCAGGTCTGCTCCAATCATAATGGTAGGGTCGAGAGGGGAATTAAGGAAAATCTCGGAAATCATACCCGACGTGGTAGACTTCCCGTGAGTGCCCGAAATACCTATTCTCGTTTTATAGCATTTCATAAGCTCCCCGAGGAAAGGCGCTCTCACAACGGTAACAATACCCATCCCGCGTGCCTCAACCAAGAGTGGGAAATCCTCTTTTATAGCGGCGGTATATACAACTGCGCCTACGTTTTCAAGACTTGGCATCACGTCGCCGTAGGAGACCTCGATACCCTCTTTTTCCATAAGGGCGGTGTAAGAACCTTTATTTGCATCGTAGCCCGACACCTTATATCCCATGCTTTTCAGTACCAAAGCAATGGAGGACATACTAACTCCGCCTATACCTAAAATAAGGCAAGTTTTGTCCTTAATATATTTGTCATAGAAAAATTTACAATTTGTTAACATCTTTTCGCCTTTCATGTAATAAAATGCATATATAATCATTCTATGTTCAAAATTTTTTATTAATTATGTACAAACAGGAAGGGAGCCAAAGTTTATGAAGATCACAGACATCAAAATCAGAAAAACATTTGATGAAGGTCCTCTTAAAGCGGTTATATCGCTTACTTTCGACGCTCAGCTGGCAGTACACGACATCAAGGTAATTTATGCTAACGACAGATATTTTATCGTAATGCCAAGCCGCAAAAATTCTGACGGAACCTACCGTGACATCGCACACCCCATCAACGCGGAGTTCAGGACAGAAATCGAAGAAGCGGTTCTTGCGGCTTACAAAGAAGCCCTTGAAAATGCCGAAACAGAAGAAGTTACAGAAGAATGAAAAAGCAGGGAGATTTAAATCTCCCTGCTTTTTTATATGCTAAGAAATTGCATCTGCAGTGACCTCGCCGTTTCGCTTTTTTTGGGTAAAAGAAGTATTACGATAGGCGAGATATGCCAGCGGCGGCTCGCCGCGTTTTTCATCTCGGAGATTGTATGTTTATTTTAACATCTTTTCTCCGAAAAGTCCATAGTTTTTTTAAACGGTTTGTTTGATAGGCTCTTCCTTTTTAACTGCAAGGTGTTCTTCTGAGCTCCAAATGATGTGTCTTGGACACACTTCAAAGCATTTTCCGCAGGAATTACAAAGGTCGTAGTCGATTTTTGCAAGGTTGTCCTTTACCTTTATGGCACCCGTTTCACAGTTCTTTTCGCATATCTTGCAGCCGATGCATCCAACGTCGCACCACGTCTTTGTGGAAGCGCCCTTTTCGGTGCACTTGCAACCCACCCAATACTTTGCTTCAAAGGGAATAAGGGATATAAGCCCTTTAGGACAAGCGGTTACACAAGCACCGCAAGCCTGACACTTGTTATAGTCTACTGCGGCAGTACCGTTGATAATGGTTATTGCATCGAATTTACAAGCCTCAACACAGCTTCCAAAGCCCATACAGCCGTTGGGACAAAGCTTATTTCCGCCTGCCAGCTTCATTGCTGAAAAGCAATCGTGAATTCCTTCGTATTCGTATTTGAGCTTTGCGTGGTCATGAGTACCGCTGCACATTACCTGAGCTCTCATGCGGATACGCTTTTCTTCTTTTATGCCCATAATTTCGGAAATAGCCGAAATTGCCTCGTGAGACGCTACTGCACATTTTGTGGGGCTGAGCTCTCCGTTTACTACCTTTTCTGCAAAGGCAGAGCACCCCGCACAGCCGCATCCTCCGCAGTTTGCCGAGGGCAGATTATCAAGGACCTTTTCTACTCTAGGGTCCTCTTTTGTTTTTAAGAACTTTGCCGCAAAGGAAAGTGCGACGCCCAGTGCTCCTCCGATAAGGAGAAACCAAAGGGAAGCAAGAAGTATATTAACTACATATTCATTCATATTTTCACCTCTTTAAAGGCTTATTCCGGCAAAGCCCGAAAATGCCATAGCAATAAGTCCTGCCGAAACGAGAAGAATGGGAATACCCTTGAAGGCGGCAGGGGGAGTGGCAAATCTCAGCCTCTCTCTGACTCCTGCAAAAATGAGGAGAGCTACGGTGAAGCCGATAGCGGCAGACAGACCGAACACAACCGATTCAATAAAGTTGAAGCCGTTCTGAATATTGAGAAGAGCCGCACCGAGCACCGCACAGTTTGTGGTGATGAGAGGCAGGTATATACCAAGCGCCTGATAAAGGGCGGGAACGAACTTCTTTAAGAACATTTCTATTATCTGCACAAGGGCGGCGATAATAAGGATAAATGCAATAGTCTTTATGTATTCAAGTCCCGAGGGAACAAGAATAAACTCATATACAAGCCAGGTGAGAGCTGAGGAGACTGTCATAACGAACATAACCGCAAAGCCCATACCTGCGGCAGTTGACGGCTTTTCGGATACTCCGAGGAAAGGACATATACCAAGGAAGCGTGAGAAGATAAAGTTTTCTGTGATTATAGCCGCAAAGGCGATAAGAAGTATCTCTTTCATGTTACTTTCCCTCCTTTTGGCTCTTTTTCTTTATTGCAGACAGAATTTTATTCATTCCCGCAACTACAAAGGCAAGGGTAAAGAAGGCACCTGCCGACATAATGAATATAAGAGCAGGCTCATAGGAGTCGGGAAGTATTCTCATTCCAAGGAAGGTACCCGAGCCGATAATCTCTCTTATTGCCGATACGATAACAAGCGCCAGAGTAAAGCCTGCCCCCATGGATACTCCGTCAAGGGCAGAATAGAGAACAGAGTTCTTAGAGGCAAAGGATTCGGCTCGGGAGAGTATAATACAGTTTACTACTATAAGGGGAATAAACACGCCCTGCGACTTATTTATTTCGGGTAAAAACGCCTTGATAAGAAGCTCAATGGCAGTAACGAAGCCCGAAATAACTACAACGTAGGAAGCAATTCTTACCTCTCCGGGTATGAATTTTCTGAGCAGCGATATGAAAACGTTTGAGAAGATAAGAACCGCCGTTGTGGAAAGCCCCATGGCAAGTCCGTTGGAAACCGAGGTGGTTACCGCAAGGGTAGCACAGGTTCCAAGAAGCTGTACGAGGATAGGATTTTTGTCAAATAATCCATCGGTAAAAATCTTTTTTATATTCGACATTTATTTTCCCTCCTCTATTATATTCATAGCCGTAAGAACTGCATTGTGAATACCAAGCCTTACCGCCTTTGAGCTGATTGTTGCACCCGTTATGGTGTCAACACCCATAACGTCGTCTCCTGTCAGCTCGGTGTAGCCCGAAAGATATTTGTCGTCGGTAGCTTTAGTGCCTACCGCGGGAGTTTCTGTGGTGGAAAGGCAGGAAACCTTAATTATCTTGCCCTCGTTATCACAGCCTACGATGAGAGATATCTCTCCCTTGAAGCCTACGGGTGAAACCTCGGCAAAGTAGCCTATGACCTCTCCCGCCTCATTCTTTACGCTTCCTGCGTCAGAGACGGTCTCCTTCCAGAGAGAGGGGTCGGAGCTTTCAAAGCTCTCACATTGGGGGAATATCTTTTCAATAGCACTTTCCTTTTCTTTCTTTGCATTGTCCGCAATTTTATCTGCCGTCACAGCATTGACAACAGCAAGGAGCAGGGCAATTACAACACATATAACCGTCAGAGGAAGTGCAGGCTTTAAAAAGTTAAGCTTTTGCATTTTTCTTACCTCCTCCGAATTTTACGGGCTTTGTGCCTCTGTCAAGATACCAAACGAAGAGATTCATAATAAGTATAGCGAAGGAAACTCCCTCGGGATAACCGCCGAAGTTTCTGATAAACATGGTGAGAAGTCCGCATCCCACACCGTAGATAAGACGTCCCTTTGGGGTGACGGGGGACGTGACGTAGTCGGTTGCCATAAATATTGCACCAAGCATAAGTCCTCCGCTTAAAAGCTCTGCTGTCATATATGTAAGAGCATTGATTTCAGAGGGTGCGAAAATTAGCGAGAATATTGCCACGGTGCCTATGAAGGATACGGGGATATGCCAAGTGATTACACGCCTTACAATAAGGTAAAGACCTCCTGCAAGGATGAGAATAGAGGATATTTCTCCGATACATCCTGCCATATTTCCGATAAGCATATCCTTTACCGAAAGGTCGGGAAGCTGTCCTGATTTCAGAAGAGTCAGAGAGGTAGCTGATGAAACAGCGTCAATACCCTCTCCAAAAAGAGGAAGCCTCATAAGAGGTTCACTGTAATTTGTCATATGAGAGGGCCATGATGCGAAGAGAAATACACGTGCGGCAAGAACGGGGTTCATAAAGTTTTTACCTATTCCTCCGAAAAGACCCTTTACAACTATCATTGCAAAGGCGGCTCCCACAACGGGTATCCAAAGAGGAATGGTGGCAGGAAGATTGAACGCAAGAAGCATTCCGCTCACCACCGCCGAAAGGTCACCGACAGGAGAGGGCTTCTTTATAATGAGGTTGAATAAAAACTCAAAAGCCACACAGCTTATAACCGAAACGGCAGTAACCGTTATAACTCTCAGACCGAATACGTACGCTCCCCATATAACAAGAGCTATCATTGCAATTATGACGTCGGACATCAGAACGCGAGTTGTGTCCTCGTGTCTGATGTGAGGAGACGCCGAAACCTTTAAAAGTCCCATATTAATTCTCCTTCCTTACTTTCTAAGCTTGCCCTTGGCGGTTCTTATGTACTGAACGATAGGAACGTTTCCGGGGCATTGGTAGGTACAGCATCCGCATTCCACACAGCTTAGTACGTCGAATTCACGGCACGCCTCGAAGTCTCCCAGCTTCGCGAAGCTTGCGAAGTAAAGGGGCATCAGCCTCATGGGGCAGGAGCCCACACATTTGCCGCAGTGAATGCAGTTTTCAAATGCAGTTTTCTTATTTTCTTTTTTGAAGGTGAGAATAGAGGCAGTACCCTTCACAACGGGAGCGTTTTCGTCCCATTGCGCAAAGCCCATCATAGGACCTCCGCTTATTATCTTTTCCACTTCGCCCGTGTAGCCTCCGCAGAATTCTATGATATCTGTAAAGGAAGCACCTATGGGTACAAGGAGGTTTTTAGGGTTGGCAACACAGTTGCCCGTAACTGTAATAATTCTGTTTATAAGGGGCATTCCCGAATAAAAGGCGTGGCAGATAGCAGCCGAGGTCTCGGCGTTTATCACTATTCTTCCAACGTCGGCGGGAAGCTTACCCGCGGGTATCTCTATTTTGTCAAGAGCGTAAATAAGCTGTCTTTCATCGCCCTGAGGGTACTTGGTCTTGAGAACCTTGACCTTGATTTTGTCGTCCCCCGCAAGGGTGTTTTCAAGAACTCTCACAGCGTCCAGCTTGTTGTCCTCAACGGCAACGTCACATTCCTGAATGCCGAGGGCGTGCATAACAATCCTTATGCCCTTGACTATTTCTTCAGGCTTTTCAAGCATAAGGCGGTGGTTAGCCGTAATGTAGGGCTCACACTCTGCGCAGTTTACAATAAGCTTTGTAACCTTATCCTTTGCCGATGCAATTTTGAAGTAGGTAGGGAAGGATGCTCCTCCCATACCTGCAATACCTGCATTCTTTACAATCTCCACAATTTCCTCAAAGGAGTGCTCGGCAAGCGCCTTTGTATTTTCTTTTATGTCGGGGGAATACTCCGATTTAAAATCGTTTTCTATTACTACGTGCACAATCTTTTGTCCTGCGGCACCTACTCTGTCAACAATAGAGGTGACAGTTCCCGAAACACTTGCGTGAACGGGGCAGGTGAGAGGGCTGTCAGAAAGACCGATTATCTGTCCCTTTAAAACTCTGTCTCCCTTTTTTACGGTATGAGTACACGGTGCGCCTATGTGCTGAGACATGGCGATGCTTACTGTCTGAGGGTCGGGCATAACTTCAATGGGGAAACGCGCTGTTATCTTGCTCCCGTTGGGATGAAGTCCGCCTTTAAAGGTTAAAGCCATTTGTTCACTCTCCTTTGCTTTGTGTATATTTTAGCACTTTCTTGTCATTTTTGCAACCACTTATATTATCTTTTTCAAACTTTTTTATCGTTTGTTCAAGGAATTCGCAACATTGATAAATTTTTAACAAAGAAATTCTCAAAAAAGCCTATATTTAAGGATAAATAAAGACTAAATAAAAATACGGTAAAAAGTTTCCTTCATATTCGTAAACGTTTACATTATGACTGTAAAATGAATACGTTCATAAATTCAAAAATAACATAAAATTGCAGTTTTTGGAATATTTATTCAAAAAAAGCTTTTTCACAAATCCCTTTGTAAATAACGCTTTTTTGGGAGCGAAGAGGGCAGAAAAAATATTTTTTTATTAAAAAAGGTTGATTTTTTGGTGGAATGATGTATAATCTATATGACTTCAATAAATTTAAGGAGAAGAAAAAATGAAAAAGTTTTTAGCATTGGTTCTTGCTCTTGCAATGGTTACTATGTCTTTCGCACTTGTATCCTGCAACGAAGCAGAGCCCGAGACCAACGATGAAGTTGTTGAAAATAATGAAACACCTGAAGTACCCGAGGAAAAGCCCGTTATCAAGATGGCTACCAACGCATACTTCCAGCCCTACGAATACTATGAGGGTGACAAGATCGTAGGTATCGACGCTGAGATTGCAGCGCTTATCGCTGAGTATCTCGGAATGACTCTCGAAATTCAGGATATGGAATTCGACACAATCATCACCGCAGTTAAGGAAGGCGCAGTTGATTTCGGTATGGCAGGTATGACAGTTACCGAAGACAGACTTCTTGAAATCGACTTCACAAACAGCTACGCAACAGGCGTTCAGTCTGTTATCGTACCCGTTGGTTCACCCATCACAACAGTTGACGACCTTTTCGCTGAGGGCGCAACCTACAAGGCAGGCGTTCAGCTTGGTACAACCGGTGACATCTACGCTTCAGGCGACCTTGGCTCAGACAGAGTTATCCAGTACAACAACGGTAACAATGCGGTTCTCGCACTTGTTGGCGGTTCTGTTGACTGCGTAATCATCGACAACGAGCCCGCTAAGGCACTTGTTGCGGCAAACGAAGGCCTTATGATTCTTGATACCTCTTATGCTGATGAAGACTATGCTATCTGCGTTAGCAAGGAAAACACAGAGCTTCTTGACAAACTCAACGAGGCAATTCTCGCTCTTACCGAAAACGGCAAGATTGCAGAAATCGTTGCAAAGTACATCAAGTAATTTAAAAGTAACATTTTAAGATAATGCAGAAAAATAGGAACGTCTTGAGCTTTCCTATTTTTTTGCGTTAAAAGGAAGGCAAAGTTAAATGATAAAGAATAAACATCTGAGAAGTCTTGTTGTACTCCTCACGGTTATAGCAATAATAGCTGCGGCGTTTTCGGTAGCAGTTTTTATCGAAAAGAAGAACAACACTGCAAAGACCGAGCTTACCGTAGAAGAGGCGCAGACTATTGTAGATAGGGAGATTTCGGCATTACCCAACAACATTGCACCCTGTGCCAAGTACGTTGCTGAAAACACAAAGGTGACGGTTAACGAGATAGAGTACGGCTATGAAAAGAATATTATACTTAAGTGTACTTATGACACCGTTGATATATTCACTCCCGTAAAAGAAAACGTCAACGAGCTTCTGAACGTTGACCTCATTGACCCTGTAACGAAAAAGACGAAGAATGCCACTGCAATTCTTCTTGAAATAAAGCCCCGTCTCCTTGCTCTTATGGAAAATTCCGAAAGGCTGTCGGGAGAGGTGGAAATCGTTCTTTACGAAACAAAGGATAAGGGACTTACCCTCTACCTTGACGACGCTATGGTTGACAAGGTGCTGGGCGGTATCATTTCGGCAAAGAATTTTGTAAATAGCACAAAGGAAATAACGGTTGACGGTGAGACGATAGATATTTCAAACCGCAGTTCTCTTCGTTCGGGCTGTATCGACTGCTTCAAGCTTAAAAATTACAGCTCCGAAAAGCCCGATACCTCATCTGTAATCCTTGGCGCATACAATAATTTTAAAACTCAGTTCTACCGCAACTTCATAGAAGATAACCGCTATATGTACCTGGTAAGAGGTCTTGGCACAACTCTTTCTATTACTCTCCTCTCTCTTCTCCTTGGACTTGTAATAGGCTTTGTTGTGGCTATAATCCGCTGTACCTATCAGAAAACGGGAAAGCTTAAAATCCTTGACTATGTCACCCGCCTCTACGTTTCAATAATGCGAGGCACACCCGTCATGATTCAGCTTATGATAATATACTTCGTAATACTTCTTCCCATCGGCATTGAGAAGTTTACGGCGGCGGTGCTCTGCTTCGGTATAAACTCGGGCGCTTACGTTTCCGAGATAGTAAGAGGCGGTATCATGTCTATCGACGACGGACAGCTTGAGGCAGGAAGAAGCCTTGGCTTTAACTACGTTGCTACTATGTGGTACATAATAATTCCACAAGCTATAAAAGCGGTGCTTCCCGCTCTTGCAAACGAGTTTATCGCACTCCTCAAGGAAACCTCGGTTGCCTTCTATATAGGCGTTGCCGACCTGACTCAGGGAGGCTTAAAGATAAGAAGCATCACTTACAGTAACTTTATGCCCCTTATAGCAATTGCAGTAGTATATCTTGTACTTGTACTCGGTCTTTCTTATCTTGTATCTCTTCTCGAAAGGAGGCTTCGCAAGAGTGATAGAGGTTAAAAATCTTATCAAAAATTTCGGTAAGGACAATGAAATAAAGGTCCTGAAAGGAATTGATATAAAAATCGAAAAAGGCGAAAAGGTGGTAGTTATCGGCCCTTCGGGCGGGGGAAAGAGTACCTTCCTTCGATGTCTTAATATGCTTGAAGTCCCCACAGAGGGAGAAATATGGTTCGACGGAAAGAAGATAACCCATAAAGGCAAGGAAATAAATAAAATAAGACAGAAGATGGGAATGGTTTTCCAGCACTTCAACCTTTTCCCTCATAAAACCATTCTCGAAAATATCACACTCGCCCCCACGAAGCTTGGACTTATGTCAAAAAAGGATGCAGATGTCAAGGCTATGGAGCTGCTTTATAGAATAGGACTTGCCGATAAGGCAAATGCATACCCCTCACAGCTCTCGGGCGGTCAGAAGCAGAGAGTCGCCATTGTCCGTGCTCTTGCCATGTCACCCGACGTTCTTCTTTTCGACGAGCCCACCTCAGCCCTTGACCCCGAAATGGTAGGAGAGGTTCTTGAGCTTATGAAGGAGCTTGCCCATGAGGGTATGACCATGGTGGTGGTTACTCACGAAATGGGCTTTGCCAAAGAGGTTGGCTCAAGAGTACTCTTTATCGACGAGGGTAAAATTGCAGAGGAGGGAACACCCGAGGAATTTTTCGGCAACCCCAAAAACCCAAGACTTCGCGACTTCCTTTCTAAGGTGCTTTTATGAGCTTCTTGTCAAGACTCCTCTCACCCAAACCCGGCAGCCGTGCATATAACCTGAAAATGGCGGAAAAATTTAATAATCTTATTATCGAATCTGTAACCGAGAGAATTGACAACGAAGAAATACTTGTTGGCAAAAGCGGTTCAATTTCCATTAAGGATAAGACCTTTATCGTCTGCTGTGAAGGAAAGGTAGTCTTTCATGGCAATGCCGAGGAAATAAACGTTGCCGAGCTTATGAGCCGTAACGGAATTATCATTTCGGGCTTCGACGAGGAAAAAGGTGAGACGAGAACCGTCGTTGCCCACTTTTCCTATTACAGAAAATTGGAGAATAACTGATTTATGGAAAATTTAAACCGAGACCTGATAGACTTTATCGACTTATCTCCTACGGCATTTCACACAGTTCACAACGTAAAAATGCGCCTTATCGAGGACGGATACACCGAGCTTTTCGAGGGTGATAAATGGACTTTAGAGCGCTCAGGAGCTTACTTTGTTACAAAAGGCGACGCATCTCTCATTGCTTTCAGAGTGCCCGAGGACGGCTTTGACGGCTTTCAGATAGCCGCTTGTCATACCGACAGCCCCGCCTTTAAGCTGAAGCCGAATTTTGAATTGACAGACTCCACTTACCTCAGACTTTCTACCGAGAAATACGGCGGTCCCGTGCTTTCTACTTGGCTTGACAGACCGCTGGGCATTGCGGGACGGGTTATGGTAAAGGTTGGGAAAACTATTGAGTCAAGACTTGTTGCCCTTGACCGCGACGTTGCCCTCATACCCTCAGTGGCACCTCACCTGTCGGGAGAGGAGAAGCTTTCGATGCTTCTCGATATGTGCCCGCTGATAGGCGGTAAGGATAGCGCGGGAGCTCTTACTTCCCTTATTGCAGACAGCATAGGTGTAGAAAAGGAGGATATCGTTTCCCACGACCTTTATCTTGTAAACCGTGATAAGGGAAGATTGTGGGGCGTCAGAGAAGAATTCGTTTCAGCACCCCGCCTCGACGACCTGCAGTGCGTTTACACTTCTCTTATAGGATTTCTCATTTCCACCGAAGAGGTAAATATGCCCGTCCTTGCCCTCTTCAACTCAGAAGAGGTTGGAAGCACTACTCACGAAGGGGCAGGCTCTGCCTTTTTATCAAACGTTCTCCGCCGTATAAGCCTTGCTCTCGGCGGCGGTGAGGAAGAGTATTTAAGACTCCTCTCAAATTCATTTATGGTGTCTGCCGACAACGCTCATGCAGTGCACCCCAACCACCCCGAGCTCACCGACTCTCTCAATAAAGCTTATCTCAATTCAGGACTTGTTTTGAAATCTAACTCTCAGATGAGATATATCACCGAAGGGGAAGGAAGCGCAGTGTTTACCCAGCTTTGCCGAATGGCAGACCTGCCCTTCTCGTATTATACAAACCGCTCGGATAAGACGGGAGGCTCAACCCTCGGTCATATCGCAATTTCAAACGTTCCCGTCACAGGCGTGGATATAGGACTGCCCGAACTTTCTATGCATTCCGCCTTTGAAACGGCGGGCGCAAGGGACAGCGAATACGCCGTAAGATTTTTTGAAACCTATTTTTCTTCATATATAAACAAAAAGAGGAATACTCTTACAATAGACTAAAAATATTTGAACAGAATTAAGGGAAAATTTTCCTTAATTCTGCATTCTGCACTCTGCATTCTGCATTTAAAGTAAAAGAAAGAGCCTTTCGGCTCTTTCTTTTACTTTACCTTTTCAACCTTTATCATATTCGTATTTCCGGGCGAACCACCAATCTGACCGCCCGTCATAACTACGTTGTCACCCTTCTGAAGCTTCATTACGCGCTTTGCATGGTTGAGTGCTTCATAGAACACGATGTCAATAGCGAAATATTCCTCGCTGAGAACGGGAGTAACACCCCAGCTCATGTTAAGCTGACGCCATGCCCGAAGGCTTGTTGTCACACCTAAAATGTCGGCAGGGCTTCTGAAACGGCTTACCATTCGGGCTGTGCGTCCCGAAATGGAGTTTACCACGATACATTTGGCATTAACGTCGATAGCCATAGCGCACACCGAATGGGATATGGCGTCAAGGTTATTCTTTATTTCGTAATTGGTTGTGGCAAACCACTTCTTGTAGTCGATATGCTTTTCGGTGAACTCGGCAATTTCCGCCATATTCTTTACTGCCTCTGCAGGATATTTTCCCGCCGCTGTCTCACCCGACAGCATTATGGCAGAGGAGCCGTCGTAAACCGCATTGGCAACGTCGGAAATTTCCGCTCTTGTGGGGCGGGCATTATGTATCATGGACTCCAGCATTTCTGTGGCGGTTATAACTCTCTTGCCAAGGAGACGGCATTTGTTTATTAAAAACTTCTGAACCGTTGGTACCTCAACAAAGGGTATTTCAACTCCAAGGTCGCCTCGCGCTACCATTATTCCGTCGGCAACCTCGCATATTTCTTCAATGTTGTCAACGCCTGCACGGTTTTCAATCTTGGCTATAATATTTATGTCCTTACCGCCGTTCGCGTCGAGAAACTCTCTCACCGAAAGGGCGTCTGCTCCCGTGGAAACAAAGGAAGCGGCGACGAAATCAATATCATTTTCTATTCCGAAAAGTAAGTCCTCCTTGTCTTGGGCGCTTAAATAATCGTGCTTTAAGACCTTGGAAGGGAAGTTCATACTTTTGCGGTCAGAAATTTCTCCCCCTGCAGTTACAACGCATATAACCTCGGTGTCCTCTATTTTTTCAACCTCGAACTGCACAAGTCCGTTGTTGACCATAATGGTGTCCCCCACACTTAAATCGTCGGTAAGATGCTCGTAGTTTACCGAAACTATTCTTTCGTTACCTACAATATCTCTTGTAGTAAAGGTGAAGGTGTCACCGTCCCGAAGGGTTATCTTTTTATTTTCAAAGGTCTTTATTCTATATTCGGGACCCTTTGTGTCAAGCATTATGGCAATGGGCAGCCCTAATTTTTCACGGACCTTCTTTATAAGCTCAATCTTTTCCTTGTGCTCCTCGTGAGAGCCGTGAGAGAAGTTAAGACGTGCAACGTTCATTCCGTTCATACACATCTTTGTGAGTATCTCTTCATTTCCCGAGGCAGGACCTATGGTACAAATGATTTTTGTTTTTCTCATTTTTTGGTCATCTCCATTTTTCGTTTATTAAAAAAACAAATTCTTCCCAATTTTACATCATTATATCACAAAGACCTTTAAAAATCAACAGTTTACTAAAAATTTAACAATAATATCTTGACATGTTTTTCAAAAACGCATAACATATTAATAAAAGGAGGGAAAGCCGTGTCACTGAAAAAAGATAACTTTATAAAGCATTCAAAGCGCGGACTTAAGGGACTTGTATTTTCAAGACTCGGTATAATCCTTTTGCTTTTCCTGTTACAGATTGTTTTCCTATTCTTTTCATTCTACGTTTTTGAGGGCTTTTTACCTCAGATTTGGGGCGGAAATGCTCTTCTTGTGGTAATTGCCGTCTTTTATATAATAAATTGCCAGATGAATCCAAGCGCTAAGATAACCTGGCTCGTTCTTATTATGGCGTTACCCGTTTTCGGCTGTCTGCTCTTCGGCTATACAAGAAGTGAAATAGGTCACAGAGCCCTTCGTGAGAGATATAATTTTCTCGCACGCCGAAACAGAACCTATATAACCGGAAGTGACGGAACGCAGGAAACTCTCGAAAAGCGGGATAAAGGTATTTACCGCCTTTCAACCTACCTCGCGTCAAGAGGGGCAAACCCTGCCTTTGAAAACACCGAGACGGTCTATCTTTCCTCTGGAGAGGCAAAGCTTGAATTGCTCCTTCAGGAGCTTGAAAAGGCAGAGCGCTTCATTTTCCTCGAATACTTTATTATCGCCGAGGGCGAAATGTGGGGGCAGGTTCTTGAAATCCTTAAAAGAAAGGTGAAAGAGGGAGTAGAGGTCAGAGTTCTTTACGACGGCACCTGTGAGTTTACAAAGCTTCCCCATTCATACCCTACAGCCCTGCGGAAAATGGGAATAAAATGTAAGATGTTTTCTCCCATAACTCCATTTTTGTCTACTCACTATAACTACCGCGACCATAGAAAAATCCTTGTCATCGACGGTAAGGTTGCCTTTAACGGCGGTATAAACCTTGCCGATGAATATATAAACGTGGGTTCCCGCTTCGGGCATTGGAAGGACTCTGCCCTGATGCTTCGGGGGGAGGCGGTGAAAAGCTTTACTCTTATGTTTCTTCATATGTGGGAGCTTGATGCAAAGGCAGAGGATTACACTTCATATCTTATAAGTGAAAAGAGAGAAGGCGAGGGCTTCGTTATACCATACTCCGATTGCCCTGTTGATAACGATAAGATAGGGCACCGAGTTTATATGGATATTCTCAACCGTGCCGCGTCCTACGTTCATATTATGACCCCTTACCTCATTCTCGACCCCGAAATGGAAACCGCGTTGAAATTCGCAGCAGAGCGAGGAGTGGAGGTAAATATAATTCTGCCTGGCATTCCCGATAAAAAGGGAGCGTGGTCACTTGCCAAAACCCACTATAAGTCACTTCTTTTATCAGGGGTAAATATTTACGAATATACCCCCGGCTTTATTCATTCAAAGGTCTTTATCTCCGACTCCCGCGAGGGCGTGGTGGGTACCATCAATCTCGACTACCGAAGCCTTTACCACCATTTTGAATGCGCTACCTATATGGCTTATACTCCTTGTCTCAGGGAAATGGAGGAGGACTTCTCAGCTACCCTTGAAAAGTGCAGAAGGGTAACTCTTTCCACAATAAAAAAAGAAAGGCTTATCGTAAAAATAAGAGGACGAATACTGAAAATAATAGCACCATTGATGTAGGAGACGTAAAAAAACTCTGTTCGAGTTTTTTTACGTCTCCTCTTGTTATTTTTTTCCTCTTGTGCTATAATGCCCAATGTATTTTGTGGAGGATAACGGAATTATGAAAAAAAGAGCATTTTTATTTATAATTATGGCGGGAATTCTGTGGGGCTCCTCGGGACTTTTTGTAAATGCCCTGAAGCCTCTCGGACTCGCTTCTTTACAGATGGTGGCAATAAGAGCTACAGTTTCGGCTCTTTGCATGGCGGTCTATGCACTGATTTTCGACAGACAGTGCTTTAAGGCAAATTTACGTCAGCTTATTTTATATTTGTGCAGCGGAGCTTGTATTTTCCTTACTGCAAGCTTTTACTATATTTCCATGCAGGCGTCCTCGGTATCAACTGCCGTAGTGCTTATGTATACCGCCCCCGTCTTTGTTATGATATATTCAGTCTTGTTTTTCGGTGAGAAATTCACAAAGCCGAAATGTGTCTCTCTTGTACTTATGATAGTGGGCTGTGCCCTTGTATCGGGCATCGTGGGCGGACTTAAATTCAACGCCTACGGAATAGTCACGGGCTTTTTGTCGGGTATTACCTATAGCGCCTACAACATATTCACAAAGCTTGAAATGAAGCATAAGTGCAACCCCGTTTCTGCAAGTATGTACAGCTTTATTTTTATGGCGCTCATTGCCCTTGCGGTGTCAAAGCCTTACCGCATTGTGGAGGTAGTAGCCGAAAAGCCTTCCGCCGTACTTCTTATGATTGCCTGCGGTGTTTGTACCTGCGTACTTCCATACTTCCTTTACACACTGTCCCTCAAGGCTATTGCCGTGGGAACAGCATCGGCTCTCGGCATAATTGAGCCTCTTTCCGCAACCGTTTTCAGCGTGGTTTTCTTGAAGGAAATGCTTGGCATCGACTCGGTTATCGGCATCGTTATGATTGTTGGAGCGGTTATTATACTCAGCAAGGCAGAAGAATAATTATGAAGAATACTCTCTCTTTTTTGTAATATATTCCCCGATTTTTAATAAGAATTTACAAATTGCGGTGAATGTGTTAAAATTAATTAAACAGAAAAGGGGGAGAAAGTCTGAATAGAATTCAGACAGTTAAGAACTAAGAGGTAAGAGTTAAGAGGTAAGGTAAGAATTTCTCAAAAGAAATTCTTTCTATTCATTTCTGTTCTTTTTCTTTTAGCTTAGCGGAAAGGAGTGGTCATAATTATGAGATGCTACCGTGAAAATTTAGTTGGAGTATTTGGTGACCCCGTTGATGAAAACCCTACCGGTGCAATACTTCAGGCTGGCTTTGATGCCCTTAAATTAAATTACAGATTTATAACTGTCAAGGTAAGCGACGGCTGTCTCGAGGACGCTATGCGCGCAATGAGAGCAATGAACTTTATGGGTATCGGTGTAACTATGCCCCATAAACAGACTGTGCTTAAATATCTTGACGAGGTTTCTCCCGATGCCGCCATTATGGGGGCGGTGAACACGGTTTATTGGAAAAAAGGCAAGCTCTTTGGCGAAAACGTTGACGGCAAGGGCTTTATGATGAGCCTTAATGAAGGAAGCTTTGACGTTTCGGGCAAAAAGGCGGTGGTTCTCGGTGCCGGAGGTGCCGCCCGTGCTATCGCGGTTGAACTCGCCCTTGCAGGAGTCAGCTCTATTGCAATAGTTAATATCGAGGAAAAACAGGGAATGTCCCTTGCTGATGCTATAAATACAAACACCTCTGCAAAGGCAGATTTCGTCTTGTGGAACACTGCGTATATGGTGCCCGAGGACACCGAAATTTTAGTAAACGCTACTTCTGTCGGCTTTGCAAACGAAAAGGATATGCCGAATATCGACTATGACACACTAAAGAGCACTATGACCGTCTGTGACGTTATTCCCAACAGAGTGACAACACGATTTTTGGAGAGTGCAAAGGAAAAGGGATGTCTTACCTTCAACGGACTTGGAATGCTTGTAAATCAAGCTACCCTTTGCTTCAAACTGTGGACAGGCGACGATGCTCCGAGAGACGTTATGGAAAAAGCCTTAAAGAAGGAATTTGGTATAAAAGAGTGATAAAAAGCGAAAAAGAAGTAAAGCAGAACTTTGAATATACCGAAAAGGGAATAAAGAAAATGTCTCTTTCCGACCTCAAGGATTTTGAGGGAATAAACCCAAAAATAGATATGTATTCCCACGTAAAGCTGAACGCAGGTGAAAAAGTAAATTTCCATGTGCATGTCGGAGAAAGCGAGATTTACTATATTCTGAAGGGTAAAGCCGTGTATGATGATAACACAGAAAAAGTTCTTATCGAGGCTGGGGCGGTAACCTTCACTCCTTCGGGCTCAGGTCACGGTATCGAGAACGTGGGCGGGGAAACGCTGGAGCTTATGGCATTGGTGGTAAAAGACTAAAGGCAGGTTGACCTGCCTTTTTATTACATAGGAAATTGCATCGCAATTGCTTGTAAAAAATAAAATCTACCTATAAAAATCCGTGAGCGTATGCGAACTTTACAATCAGTTGCCGAAGGCGACTTTTTTATTTTATTCTTAATTATGATATCATGATATCATGATATCATAATATCTAAAATTGCTGTTCTATATTTCCTGCTTGCAAAATAATGCAATTTGTATTAAAACATACACGCAATATTTTTTAGGAGAAAAAACCATGAAAAAGCTTTTGCCTTTGTTTTTGGTACTTTTGCTTTTTGCAGCTTCATTCGTTATGGTTTTTACGTCTTGTGATGAAGAGACTGTGGATGCGGGCAAAACCGTAAAACAATAATAACCCCGTAAGCGAGGGGGATATTTTTGCTGAGCGTGCCGCTATCGACGGCGGACTTGAAACCGTTGACTACGGCGGACGTAAGTTCCGTGTAGTAGGACATACGGGCGGTTAAGCAGGAGCCCTTCAGAACACTGAAGTAAACAAGGGCGACCTTTTGAAAGGTGCGGCATACAACAGAACACTCACTGTTGAAGACAGATTTAACGTTGATATTGAAGCGGTTTACGTGGGCGGTATTAACGAGGTTGCCGATTGGGTATCAAAAAGCGTTCTTTCGAGCGCAGACGAATTCGGCCTTCTCACCAACCACGTGCTTACCACGGCACGACTTGTTTCTAAGAACCTCTTCCCCAACTGGTACGATATACCAAACGTTGACATTTCAAAACCTTGGTGGGCAAATTCCAACGTGGATGAGCTGACCTATAACGGAAAAGCCATTCTTGCCGTTTCCGACTATGACACCTCGGCAATTTCGTGTACAGACTGTATGGCGTTCAATAAAAATCTTGCCAACTCCTATGATATGGGAAACCTTTATGAAGTAGTTGATGAGGGCAAGTGGACCTTCGATTATTTCTTGAACCTTGTTGAAGACGCGTATATCGACACTGACGGAGACGGAGATAAGTCTGAGGGTGACTTCTATGGTATGATACAGGCAAGCGCCAGCCGAATGAATCAGTTGCGTGGGCGTTTGATACCCCATTATGGGTAAGGACGAGGACGGCTTGCCTACTATTGTTATTAAAACAGATAAGATAAACTCTATCGTTTCCTCTCGTATTTGCATAATTTTATCGTGAAATGTTGAAAAATTCACAGATTTGTGGTAATATATACACTAAGTATAGTTTTGTCTTGGGAGGATAGGTCAATGGAAGAAAAAACAAGGAAAATCACGGGCTGGAAAATAATAAAATGGACTTTTTTGGGTATAAGTATTTTGGTCTACCTTCTTGCGTTTACAAGGATTTTCGTTTCCTGCGATGCAGAGGTAAGCGACGATATAATTCTTACCTCAGCCGAGAAAAAAGCCTTTGACGACCTTGACAGCGATTATCCATTGTATAACTATCAGCCCACCTCTTGGACAAATGACGATGGCTCCATACAGATAAAAAATATTTACTACGTTGAGCCTATATCTGAATTACAGCTGACGGTACGCTATCGCATCAGCTACTACGATAAGACAAGCACAAAGCCCTTTTACTATCAGATAAGAACTGTGGACGAAAACGAGAACGAGAGGATATATTCCGACCTTGAAAGCCACACGGAGACAAGGTTTGACTATAAATATATAAGACTTTGCGCTGACGATATCGTAATAGATGACGGTGAAAAGGTAACAAACAGAGTACAGAGAATTGACGAAGAGGGAAACGTCACCTACGAAACCAAAAGTGAGATAATCGGCGGAAACAAGGTTTATCTTGATATTTATGACAGCGAAACAGACGAGCTTCTCTATTCCTTCGTTGTGGCAGGACGCCCCTTGAACGGAGTTAGAACGAGAAGAGCTAAGTGCGATACCAGAGTGATAGACTAAATTAAAAGGAGGCGGTACAATGTATATAGCAGAGGTAAGACTTCTTTCTGCCCTGACACAGTTTGACCGCCCTTACAGCTACCTTTCGGATACCAACATTGCCCCCGGAACGGTTGTGGCAATTCCCTTCGGTAACTCCAACAGAAATCAGTATGGAATAGTAATTAACTCTAAAGAGGGAACGGATGAGAGTTTAAAGAAAATACTTTTTACTCTTCCCGACCTTTACAGTCTCACCCCCATTCAGCTTGGCTGTGCTGAGTATATTGCAGAGCAGTTTTTTTCTACCTTCGGAGATGCCGCCCGCCTTATGCTCCCCACAGGACTTGATATCGACACAGTGGAATATCTTGTAAAAGGGGATAACTTCGATACCCTCGACAGCGGCGAAATTAAAGCTCTGATTGAAAAAGAGGGTAGAATATATATAAAGAATGCCGACGAAAAGAAAGAATTTCGCAAATATCTGCGCTCGGGTCAGCTAAAGAGCGTCACCGAAGCAGTATGCCATATAAACGAGAAAAAGGAACGTTATCTGAAGTATCTTCCTCTTACCCCCGAGGAAACAGAAGAAAGGCTCAAGGGCTCAAAGCAAAAGGAAAAATATAAGACGGTGCTTCAGCATCTTAAAGGTGCCGACGAGGTATCCTGGAAGAGCCTTGAGGAAACCTACTCACTCACTCCCGCCTCTCTTTCTTTCCTTGAAAAAAGAGGACTTGCAGAGGTCATCTGGCAATCGGTGGAAAGAGCTCTTTATAAGATACCCGACAGTGTTTCACCTATCAGTATAACCCTCTCCGAGGAGCAACAAAAGGCATATGACTCCCTTGAAGAGAGTCTTACCTCAGGCGAGGCGTCAGCCGCTCTTCTCTACGGCGTTACGGGAAGCGGAAAGACCTCGGTAATACTTACCCTTATTGATAAAGCACTCTCCCTCGGGAAAAGCGTCATAATGCTTGTCCCCGAAATAGCACTCACCTCACAAAGCGCCGAGGTGCTGTTTTCAAGGTATGGCAAAAGAGTTGCCATAATTCATTCGGGAATGTCAAAAGGGGAGAGACACGATAGCTGGGAGGCTATCAAATCGGGTAAGAAGGATATAGTGCTGGGCACACGCTCGGCAATATTCGCCCCCGTTAAAAATCTCGGACTTCTCATTATCGACGAGGAGCAGGACGACAGCTTTAAGTCGGACACCACCCCTCGCTACCACGCAAGAGACGTGGCAAGGTTTATTTGTGCAAAGTCATCGGCTCTTATGCTTCTTTCCTCGGCAACCCCCGAGGTCACAAGCTTTTACAATGCGGTGTCGGGTAAATATAAGCTTATCACCTTAAAGGAGCGTTACGGAAACGCAACTCTCCCCGACGTTGTTATATCCGACCTTATGGTGGACAGCATAACATCTCCTGACCGCCTTATAGGAAGCGAGCTTGAAGAGGCGCTGAGAGATACCCTTGAAAAAGGAGAGCAGGCGGTACTTTTCGTAAACAGACGGGGGCTTAGAAAGCTTCTTACCTGCCGTGACTGCCGAACTCCCGTTACTTGTCCTAACTGCAGTGTCTCTATGACTCTTCACAAAAAAGGTGACGGCTACAAGCTTATGTGTCACTACTGCGGATATTCTATGGCTCCGCCCCTTACCTGTCCTGCTTGCTCATCAAAGCATATGCAGTACAGAGGCTATGGCACACAAAAGCTTGAAGAAGAGCTGAAAAAGCTTTTCCCCAAGGCGAGGGTTCTGAGACTCGACGCCGATACAACGCGCAAAAAGCTGTCTCACGATTCGATTATTACCGATTTTGAAAATCACCGTGCTGACGTACTTATCGGCACTCAGATGGTGGCAAAGGGGCATAATTTTCCCGACGTAACCCTTGTGGGCGTCATTATGGCTGACCTTTCACTGTTTTCTTCGGATTATAGGGCAAATGAGCACACCTTCTCTCTTATGACTCAGGTTGTGGGAAGAGCAGGACGCTCGAAGAAGCGGGGCAGAGCCCTTATACAGACTATGAACCCCTATAACGAGATAATCGGTCTTTGTACGACGCAGGATTATAACTCCTTCTTTGAGGGTGAAATAGCTCTGAGACGCTCCCTTGTATTTCCGCCCTTTTGCTCGGTTGGAGCCTTTTATCTCACCAGCGAAAGTGAATACGCCTTGAACAGTGCGTCTGACAGTCTGGAAAGATTTATGACGGGGAAGCTTGGCAAAGATTTTAGCGACGTGAAGATTATCGCTTACGGACCCTTCGAGGCAATTCCGTATAAACTAAAAAATACTTACAGAAAAAAACTTGTTGTAAAGTTTAAAAACAACGCCCGCACCCGTACGCTTTTTCGCCAGGTGCTGACGGAGCTTAATAAAAAAGACGGTGTAAGATGTTATTTTGACGTTTCACCCACACTTGTTTGAAAGGAATAAAAATGGCTATACTTAATATTGTTAAAACAGGGGACGATATATTAAAGAAGAAGTCACGCCCCGTTGAAAAGATAGACGAAAGAATTTTCACCCTTCTTGAGGATATGAAGGAAACTCTAAAGGAAGCCAACGGCGCAGGACTTGCCGCCGTGCAGGTTGGAATATTAAAAAGAGTTGTTATCATAGACGACGGAAGCGGTCCCGTTGAGCTCATAAACCCCGAGATTATAAAGACCGAGGGAGAGGTTGAGGTCTATGAGGGATGCCTTTCCTTCCCCGACGTGTGGGTAGTGAAAAAGAGACCCTTAAAGGTTTGGGGCAAGGCACTTGACAGAGAGGGAAATGAAATAACCTTTGACGGAGTCGAAGGACTCTTTGCGCAAGCCTTCTGCCACGAGACAGACCACCTTGACGGCACTCTCCTTCCCGATAATATAGTAAGATACGCCGACCCCGAAGAGTTTGAAGATAGTCCCCGCCGTAAAAGGAGAAAGTAAATGAAGATAATGTATATGGGCACACCTCTCTTTGCCGCACGTGTCCTTGAAATAATTTGTGAGGAATTCCCCGACAGCAGTATTGACGTTGTGACAAAGGCGGACACTCCCAAGGGAAGAGCCTATAAGCTCACCCCCTCAGAAACCAAGGTTAAGGCAATGGAGCTTGGACTTGACGTCTATCAGCCCGAAAACTTAAAAGAGGAAAACTTCCGTGAAACACTTGAAGCCTCCTCACCCGATATAATCATCGTTGCCGCTTATGGGAAGATACTTCCCGAATACGTGTTGAACTTTCCGAAATACGGCTGTATAAACGTTCACGGCTCTCTTCTTCCCGAATACCGAGGCGCCGCACCCGTCAACCGTGCTATCATGGACGGCAGGAAAGAAACGGGCGTCACCATAATGTATATGGAAAAGGGACTTGACACGGGTGATATGCTGCTCAAGGAAAAGGTGGAAATAGACGATAATACCACCGCTACACAGCTTTTCTCCACCCTTGCCGAGGTGGGAGGCAGACTTGCGGCAAAGGCGGTAAGAGGTCTTGTCAAGGGGGAAATCATCCCCGAAAAGCAGGATGATGCAAAATCCACCTACGCCGAAAAGATAACCTCTGCCGACCAGATAATCGACTGGAGTGCATCAGCCTTTGAAATCGTGAGAAAGATACACGGGCTCTCCGATGAGCCCTCGGCTATCACTCACACCCCCGACGGAAAAATTCTGAAGGTTTTCAGAGCTTCCATTTCGGATGAAGAATTTGATGGTGAGTGCGGAGAGGTAGTTGTAGCTAAGAAGAAAATACAAGTAAAAGCAGGCCGCGGCTCGGTCTTACTCCTTGAATTGCAGGGAGAAGGCTCTAAGCGTATGACCGATAAGGATTTCCTCAACGGACGCCGTATTGCCCTTAATGATAAACTAAACTAAGGAGAAAATTATGCCGTTTTTTTACAGTATTGATATATGGATAGTGCCTGTCATCATAGCCGCTCTTTGGTCTATGTGGGCAAGTGCGAAGGTGAATTCCACCTTTAAAAAGTTTTCTAAAATGTCAAATTCCCGCGGACTTACAGGCGCCGACTGTGCGATGGCGGTGCTGAGAGCAGGGGGAGTGAACGACGTGAGAGTGGAGAGAGTCAGCGGTAACCTTACCGACCACTTTGACCCTAAAGCCAAGGTCATAAGACTTTCCGACTCGGTTTTTGCCGCTACTTCGGTAGCCGCTCTCGGTGTTGCCGCTCACGAGGCAGGACACGCAGTACAGCACAGCGTTGGCTATTTCCCCATGAAGATAAGAAGCGCCATAATACCCGCAACTCAGCTTGGCTCAAATCTTGCGCTTCCCTTGGTGCTTCTTGGAATACTCTTTTCTTTCCCGACCCTTGCATATCTTGGCGTTGCATTCTTTGGTCTGTCCTCTCTTTTTCAGCTTGTGACACTTCCCGTTGAGTTCAACGCATCAAACAGAGCGCTTGAGGCTTTGAAGGATGGAGGAATACTTGTAGGTAACGAAATAACAAGCGCCAAGAAGGTACTTTCTGCAGCTGCTATGACCTACGTTGCCGCTTTGGCGGTCTCCCTTGCAAACTTACTGCGTCTCTTTATGATGGTAAACAGAAATTCAAGGAGATAAGTATTCGTGAACAACGTAAGAAAACTTGCTTTTGACAGCCTTAAAAGATGCGAAAAGGACGGTAAATACTCTAACCTTGAGGTGTCCTCTCTCATTGTCAGAAGCAACCTTGACCCTCGCGACAAGGGGCTTTTTACAGCTCTCGTCTACGGGGTGATTGAAAAAAGAATAACTCTCGACGCGCTTATTTCGGAATTTTCGGATAAACCCATAGAAAAGCTTGACTCAGACGTTGTTATAGCGTTGAGACTGGCACTCTATCAGTTGACCTTTATGGATAGAATTCCCCCTCACGCCGCCATAAACGAGTCGGTAGAGCTTGTGAAGGCTACCCCTCACAAAGCCTCTGCCCCCTTCGTCAACGCAGTTTTACGAAGCGCTCTTAAAAGCAAAGACCGCTTTGATGAAATCCTCGAAAAAAAGGGCAAGAGCGCCATTTATTCTATACCTGATTGGATAATTGAGCTTTGGGAAAAGGGCTATGGCGGAGAAAAGACCGAAAGGCTTCTTTGTGGCTTCTTGTCAAGCCCGCCCGTGACCCTGAGAGTCAACACCTTGAAAATCACTGCCGAGGAGCTCTTGGAAAAGCTTCAGGATAAGGTCATCCCTCATCCCGCCGCCCCTGATATTCTTATACTTCAAGGTGGAAGCGTGGAAGAGCTTGACGGATTTCACGACGGACTCTTTTTCGTGCAGGGAACAAGCTCGTATACTGCTGTGAGAACCCTGTCTCCAAAGGGTGGCGAGCGCCTTATCGACGTGTGTGCCTGCCCCGGAGGGAAGAGCTTTTCCGCCGCCATAGAAATGGGAAACCGTGGCGAAGTGCTTTCCTTTGACCTTCATAAGAATAAGCTTTCTCTCATAGATAAAGGGGCGAAAAGGCTGGGCATCGACATAATAAAGAGCGACGAAAACAATGCCAACATTCCCAAAGAAGAGCTCCTTGCAACTGCCGACAAGGTTATATGCGACGTGCCCTGCTCGGGTCTTGGCATTATCGCCAAAAAGCCCGACATAAAATATAAAGACAAAAAGGATATAGAAAGACTTCCCGAAATTCAGCTTTCCATCTTGAAAAATTCTTCAAGATATCTCAAAAAAGGCGGCAGACTTCTCTATTCCACGTGTACTCTTAACCCCGATGAAAACGAAAGAGTAACCGATGCGTTTTTAAGGGAAAATCCACACTTCAAAAGAGTAGGCGAGCCTACCACTATTTTCCCCGGCACAGACTTCGAGGACGGATTTTTCTACGATATTCTTGAAAAAATATAAATTTATGTAAAGGAAATTATGAATAAAATTGACATAAAAAGCATGACAAAGGAAGAAATAGAAGAGGATATAGTGTCTCTCGGACTTCCGAAATTCCGTGCATCCCAAATACATAGAGCCCTTTTTTCAAGGCTTATAACGGATTTTCACGAGATGACCGACATATCCTCCTCCCTTGCCGATAAACTGTGTGAACGCTATGAAATTTGCGCTCCCAAAATCGTTTCAAAGCTTGTCTCAAAGCTTGACGGCACCGAAAAGTATCTTCTTGCTCTCTCCGACGGAAATATAATAGAAACAGTTCTTATGCGCTACGAGCACGGAAACAGCGTCTGCGTCTCTACTCAGGTGGGATGTAAGATGGGATGCGCCTTTTGTGCCTCAACTAAAAACGGCTTTGTAAGAGGACTTGAGCCCTCTGAGATACTTGCCGAGATTGAGACGGTAACACGTGAGCACAAGGATGATAAAGAGCCCTTCCGTGTTTCTAATATTGTGCTTATGGGAATAGGAGAGCCCCTTGACAACTTCGATAACGTTGTAAAGTTTTTGCATCTGGTAAACGATGAGGGAGGACTTGGCATAGGGTACAGACACATTTCGCTGTCTACCTGCGGACTCGTTCCGGGCATCCTGAGACTTGCTAAAGAAGAGCTCCCCATAACCCTTTCCATATCTCTTCACGCGCCAAACGACAAGATAAGAGACTCTATGATGCCTGTAAATCATAAGTACAATATAGAAAAGCTTTTATCTGCCTGCCGTGAATATCAGAGGATATGCGGTAGAAGAATAAGCTTTGAGTACGCTCTCATATCGGGGGTCAACGATTCTCCCGACAACGCCCGTGAGCTTGCATCAAGACTCAAAGGCATTATGTGCCACGTAAATCTTATCCCCGTAAACTCAATTCGCGAGAAAAATTTTAAAAAATCGACAAAAAACGATATAATTCTCTTTACAAACACACTAAAAAATTGTAAAATAAATGCGACGGTACGCAGAAAGCTGGGGTCGGACATCGACGCCGCCTGCGGACAGCTCAGAAACGACCACATCAATAAATAGAAAAGGAGGTTTGGGTCATGCAGGTTTTTGGTACAAGTGACGTAGGAAAAAAGAGAAGTCTTAACGAAGATAATTTTTCGGTCTATACCCTTGACAATATAGTAGTCGCTCTTGTGTGCGACGGTATGGGCGGTGCCAAGGCAGGCGAGGTTGCCAGCCGAATTGCGTGTAAACGCTTTTCCGAAAGCATATGCCCCAAGCTCCGTGAAATAAAGGAAAGGGTTTCGGACCGCGCAGAGCTTATCATATCGGTAAACCGCGCTATATACGAAGCCACCCACAATTCCAACACCGAGGTTTTTGCCAAGTCATCAAGCGACAAAAGCCTTTCGGGCATGGGAACCACCATGTCGGGTTGTGTAATTATTGACGATATACTCTGGACCTTTAACATAGGTGACAGCAGAGTTTATCATATAACCGACGGCGGTGCGGAACAGCTTACCGTTGACCACTCTCTTGTTCAGGCGCTGGTAGACTCGGGAAAGATTACCGAGGAGGAAGCCCAGAATCACCCCAACAAGAACGTTATTTTAAGAGCACTGGGCATTGCCAGAGACGTGGAATGCGACGTGTGTCATATGGACTTATCGGGTGGTTATTACCTCATTTGCAGTGACGGACTCTCCAACTACTTCGATAAGAACACCTTCATAAAGATAGTAACCTCGGGAAAACCTATTTCCGAGAAGGTGGAGCGCCTTGTTTCCTTTGCAAACGCAGAGGGGGGCTCAGATAATATAACGGTAGTTTTAATTGATACCGAAAAGTAAATTCCGGAGGAAGAAATGAGTAAAAACGATAAATTCGATGCCCTCATCGGTCAGCTTATTGACGACAGATATAAAGTACTGTCGGTGGTGGGTATCGGCGGAATGTCGGTGGTGTTCAAGGCAGAGGACACGGGGAACGGCAGTATTGTGGCAATAAAGGTACTCAACGAGCTCAGCGACGCCGACAGTCATGCGGTTAAGCGCTTTATCAACGAGTCCCGTGCTATATCTATGCTCTCTCACGAGAATATCGTCAAGGTCTTTGATATGTCCCTTGAGGGCGACCTTAAATATATCGTAATGGAGCTTGCAGACGGCATAACCCTTAAGGAGTATATGGCAGAAAAGGGAAATAAGCTTTCCTTTGAAGAGACTCTTAACTTTACCGAGCAGATACTCCTTGCTCTTGAGCACGCTCACGAAAAGGGTGTTATCCACCGCGACATCAAGCCCCACAATATGATAGTCCTTCCCGACGGGAAGTTAAAGGTCACCGACTTCGGCATTGCCAAAGCACCCGGCGGAGATACTATTTCAATGACCGACAAAGCCCTCGGAACAGTTTATTACATCAGCCCCGAGCAGGCAAGCGGTAAGGAAACAGGCACCTATTCCGATATATATTCGGTTGGTATAATGCTTTATGAAATGGCAACGGGCAAGCTTCCCTTTGATGCAGATACCCCCGTATCGGTTGCCATGAAGCAGATAAGCGACGAGCCTCAGAAGCCCACAGAGGTTGCCCCCGAGCTTCCGAAGGGTATAGAGCAGATTATATTGAAGGCTATGGCGAAAACTCCTGAGACAAGATTTAAGTCGGCACGCTCCATGCTCAGAGCCCTCAGAATACTCAAGGAAAATCCAATGGTGGTTTTCGAGGTTAAGGAAAACCCCGATAAAAAGGCAGGTAATACAGTGCCCAAAAATAAGAAAAAGAGTGTAAGAAAGCCTCAAGCGGGAAGACAGACAAAGATAACGTTTTTCCCCATAATCCTCGGAATTATTATGGCGTTCTTTACCGTCCTCTTCGTTTCGGGTGTCATTATAGGCGTAGGACTTTTCAAGGCAGGAACCGAAGGACAGGGAGATGAAATATACGCTACCGTACCTTCGCTTGTGGGTGAGATATACGACGAGAGTATGATAGAGAAGTACCGCGAGGAGCATTTCAATATTGAGGTTATCTTTGCCGAAACTCTCAACGACTCTTACGGCTACGGAGAAATTTACGCTACCAAGCCCTCTGCCGGCGAGGTAAAGAAGATTAAGAATTCCACGGGCACAACTAACCTTATTTTATACGTTAACCCTCTTGAAGGAAGTGCCCTTTTTGCAGATTATACGATTATGACCGAGGCGGCGGCAAAGATAGCCCTGAGACGCCACGGCTTTGATAAGGTTGAGGTGGTTACCACAGCTCACGACACAGTGCTTGCAGGCTACGTTTACGATACCTACCCCAAGGCGGGTCAGATGGTGTCAAAGAGCGAGGAAATAACCCTCTACGTCAGCTCGGGCAAGAAGCTGAAGAACGTTATATCCATGCCCAACCTTGTTGGTGAAACCAAGGGACAGGCTATGATAGACCTAAAGGACTTTGAGGTAGAGTATATTACCGTTTCCAACTCATCGGCGGTGGGCACTATAGTAGGACAGAGTATTACTGCCTTCACAGTTATTTCTCCCGACTTTTCGGATAAGATAGTCCTTTACGTAAGTGACGGAAACGGAAAGACGGGACTTGATACCGACAGCCTTTATCTTAATATGCCAAGCCTTGTAGGAAAGAGCATCATAAAGGCAGAGGAAGAAATGAGAAAGTTCACCTCTAACGGCATTAAGGTAGTGTATAAGGAAGCCGAAGAAGAGGCAGAGGTGGGAATAGTTACCGCCCAGAGCATTGAAGCAGGCAGCAGAATAATGGTAAACTATTCGGGTGAGATAGTTATATACTACGGCACGGGAATAACCGAGCCTGAGCCCGCTCTTCCCGATACCCCCGCAGTCACTCCCGACCCCGAGGAAGTGACACCGCCTGAGAGTGAAGATATCACTTCGGGACCAATAGTAATAGTTTAAAAAAGCCCTTTAGGGCTTTTTTAATGTAGAAATTATTCACTATTCAATATTCTTTGTTAATTATTGAGAGGTAAAAATGATAGGAAAAGTTATTTCCTGCGTAGGAGGAATATACACAGTTTTGTGTGACGGTGAGCGCTATCACATTTATGCGAAGGGTGCTTTCAGACACAGCGGTATGACTCCCGTTGCAGGGGACGAAGTAAGATTTGAAACCGATAACTCTGATAAAGGTATGATTGTAGAAATTCTTCCCCGTAAGAACGTTCTCGTACGCCCCGAGGTTGCCAATATCGACGTAATGTTTATTGTCTTTGCCCTTGCTTCTCCCGATCCAAGCCTCCTTGCTATTGATAAAATGACCGTAGTTGCAGAGCATTCGGGAATTGAAGCGGTCATCGTTTTTAATAAAAGAGACGTGGCTGACCCCGCCTTTACCGAGAAAATGAGGGATATATACGAGAGAGCAGGGTATAGGGTCATAGTGCTTTCGGCAGCCGAAAATACCGACGAGGTAAAAAATGCACTTTACCCCCTTGCCAAAGGACGCGTTGCCGTCTTTACGGGACCGTCGGGCGTAGGAAAAAGCACTATCATAAACGCCCTTTACCCCGATTTGAAGCTTGAAACGGGAGGCATCAGCGAGAAGAACCGCAGAGGAAAAAACACAACCCGTACCACTACACTTTATGAAGCAGGAGAAGGGGGTACGTTTCTTGTTGATACCCCCGGCTTTACTCTTCTTGACTTTGACCGCTTCCGCTTTATGAAGAAGGAAGAGCTTGTTTACGCCTTCCCTGAGTATTCAAAGCTTGTGGGGGATTGCCGTTACACCAAATGTACACATACTAAGGAAGAGGGCTGTGCGATTTTAGAAAAAACCGCCGACGGAACCCTGCCTGAAAGCCGTCACGAAAGCTACCTCGCCCTTTGGGAAGTACTTAAAAATCATAAAGACTGGGAAAAATAGCCTCTTTTGAGGCTATTTTTAATGCAGAATTATGAATGATGAATGCAGAATTAAGGAAAATTTGCCTAAAGGCAAATTAAAAATCATTGTGAATTTCGGCAGAGCCGAAATTGTCCGAAATTCATCATTCTTTATTCATCATTCTGCATTCAAAAAACTTTATCCAAAAGTTTTTTGAAAATCTCTTGACAAATCGTAATTTATAGTGTAGAATATGCGAGGTGTAAAGAAAAAATGTTTACACCTATGGAGATAGAAAGTGAAAGAAAAAGATTTTTCGGTCTGCCTTTTATACGATATTTATTCTCCTCTCATCAGCGAGAAGAAGAGAACGGTTTTTGAGCTGTCCTTTTGGGAGGATATGTCCCTTTCCGAGATTGCCGAGCATACGGGCACCACAAGGCAGGGGGTCAGAGAGCTTATAAAGCGCACCTGCGATGAGCTTGAAGAATATGAAAGGCTAATGCATTTGAAAAATACACGTGACAGGCTTTTTGAAATCGCCGACGGCACAGAGGATAAAGACCTTGCCGAAAAGATAAGAAAAGTCTTAGAGTAAAGGAGGAAAGTGAGTATGTTTCAGAGTCTTACGGATAAAATATCCGACGCATTTAAAAAATTCAGAAACAAAGGTAAGCTCACTGAGTCCGACGTTAAAGAGGGAATGCGTGAAATTAAGCTTGCCCTTCTTGAAGCCGACGTTAACTTTAAGGTAGTAAAGGCTTTTATAAATAAAGTATCAGAGCGAGCGGTAGGAAGTGAGGTTCTTGAAAGCCTCATGCCCGCTCAGCATATTGTAAAGATAGTAAACGAAGAGCTTTGTGCCATTATGGGCGAGAAGCACGAGAAGCTTACTATCGCACCCAAGCCCCCAACGGTAGTTATGCTTTGCGGACTTCAGGGTGCAGGTAAGACCACTCATGCGGCAAAGCTTGCACTTCTTATGAAGAAGCAGGGAAGAACACCTCTTCTCGTTGCTTGTGACGTCTACCGTCCCGCCGCTATAAAACAGCTTCACGTTGTAGGCGAGCAGGTAGGAGTCAAGGTATACTCCGACGAAAATGAAAAGAACCCCGTAAAAATAGCTAAAGACGCCATGAAGCTTGCTGAAAAGCAAGGCTATGATATGGTGTTTATAGATACCGCAGGACGTCTCCACATAGACGAGGTGCTTATGCACGAGCTCGAGGAGATAAAGGCGGCAGTTGACCCTACCGAAATACTTCTTGTTATTGATGCAATGCTCGGTCAGGACGCAGTCAACGTGGCAGAGCACTTTAACTCCCTTCTTGATATAACGGGCGTTATTCTCACAAAGCTTGACGGCGATACCCGAGGCGGTGCCGCGCTGTCGGTAAGACACGTAACAGGCAAGCCTATAAAATACGTTGGTACAGGTGAAAAGCTTGACAACATAGAGCCCTTCCACCCCGAAAGAATGGCATCGAGAATTCTTGGTATGGGCGACGTGCTTTCTCTTATTGAAAAGGCTGAGGCGGCATTCGACGAAAAGAAAGCTATGGAGCTTGAAAAGAAGCTTCGTCAGCAAACCTTCACACTTTCCGATTACCTCGACCAGTTCAAGCAGATTAAGAATATGGGAAACCTCGACCAGCTTGTAGGTATGCTTCCCGGCGTGAAGCCCGGAGCACTCAAGGACGCCAAGGTTGACGAAAAACAGCTTGCCCGTCAGGAAGCGATAATCCTTTCCATGACCGAAAAGGAAAGGGAAAACCCAGATATACTCAATTCCTCACGCAAGAAGAGAATTGCGGCAGGAAGCGGAACTACGGTTGAGGAGATAAATAGGCTTCTCAAGCAGTTCGGTCAGATAAAAGAGCTGATGAAGCAGTTTACGGGCAATAAAAAGAAATTCGGCAGAAAATTACCCTTTGGTTTTTAATTCGGAAACGAATTGGAATATATTAAAATTACTCATGGAGGTGAAAAGAATGGCAGTAAAAATCAGACTCAGAAGAATGGGTGCTAAGAAGGCTCCTTTCTACCGTGTAGTTGTAGCAGATTCCAGATATCCCAGAGACGGAAGATTTATCGAAGAGATTGGTTACTACAATCCTATGGCTAACCCCGCAGAGATAAAGATTGACGTTGAAGCGGCTAAGAAGTGGATTGCAAACGGCGCACAGCCCACAGATACAGCTAAGAGTCTTCTCAAGAAGACAGGCGCAATCGACTAATATTTGGAGGGAAAAATTTGAAAAAACTCTTAATAGACCTGGCATCAGCCATAGTCGACGCACCCGAAGAGGTAGTGGTTAACGAGCGTCTTGACGGCACTACTCTCCACCTTGAGCTTTCCGTTGCTCCAAACGATATGGGCAAGGTTATAGGCAAGGGCGGACGAATTGCCAAAGCAATCCGCACCGTTATGAAAGCCTCTTCCACAAAACATGATCAGCACGTGGTTGTTGATATAGTTGAGAGATAAGGATAGGAAAATTTTCCTATCTTTTTTCTTTTCGCTTTGAAATTTCCGCCAATACTTCGTCAACTGCAAATATGGGCATCGTCGCCTTACGTTAAGTAAGGCTTCCTTGCCCTATTTTAGTTTCCTCGCCTTGACGAAAATTTCTTCGCAAAACAAAAAAGGAGGAGCAAAGCTCCGCCTCTAATTTTCGCTATACAACTCTATAATTACTTTCTTTTTCTTTATAGCTTTTTCTCTGGTTGTAGCAGCACCGCCGAAGGTGACCTTTACTCCCGAAACTAAAACGTCACAGATATTTACAAGGTATTCATTTCTTGCGGATATTGCAAATCTTAAAGGAGTTTTTTCAATGGGTGGATACTCTGTCTCATCATAAAGCTCTCTGTCGTAATTTTCATCTATATAGGCTTTAACTAATATTGATCTTATATATGGGTGCTTTCCTTTTGCTCTCTTTACCGCTCTTGCTGAAAGATGGTCAAATTGTCCGTTATTTCCAAGCATAAATTCATTTGCACCAATGGATATGAGCTTTTCTATAACTTCATCAAGCCTTGCGTTCAAATATTCAGCATCATTGTAGCAATTTCTGTGACCGCAAAAAGTTACCTTCATACCCATTCTCCAAAAATAAAAAAGTGCGTAGCAAAGCCACGCACAAAAAAACGCATTGACTTTGTTTCTAAGTTGCTACACTCTTTTTATCAAACACAAGCCGTTATCCGAACAAGGGTATGACGAAACAAAGTGTACGCTTTTTACAATATAAGCGTACCCCTTGCGGATAACAATATTCGGTTGTGTGTTTTTATATTTCTATAAAAAGAATGTAGCAGAAAAATTATAGCATAGTTTTTCTCTTTTTGCAACATTAATATGATTAATTTATTTTTATGATATCATGATATCATGATATCGAAACTCCGATAAATTTTGCTCCTTCCACAAATCTACAAAATTTGCAGAAGTCCTGCTTTAAAATATTGCATAAAGAAATTGATGTGTGAATAAAATGAAGTAAAAACATTGGAGGCAAAATATGAACGACAAAAACTATTTTCCCGAAGGAATGCTGATAAAGACCCCTCGGAACCGAGAGGCATTAACAAGTCTGGCGTCTCTTGAAGAGGCGCGGACAAACGCTAAGGTATTAGAGGCGAGAGTTAACCTTTGTACTTCACACTTTGAGCTTATACTTGACCTTGGAGTATGCCGAGGAATAATACCGAGAGAAGAGGTAGCGTGGAGCGAGGACGGAGCACCGCCCCGCGACATTGCGGTTATTACAAGGGTAGGAAAGGCGGTGTCCTTTGTTATAGACCGCATAGAATACCCTGAGAATTCACAGCCTGTTGCTTACCTTTCCCGCCGAAGAGCGCAGGAAATGTGTGTGAAAAATTATCTCAATATGCTTGAAGTGGGCGACGTAATTGACGCAAGGGTAACACATTTTGAGCCCTTTGGTGCTTTTTGCGATATAGGATGCGGAATAATATCACTTCTTTCTATCGACTCAATATCGGTTTCACGAATATCTCATCCCGATGACCGCTTTTCGGTTGGTCAGTTAATAAAGGCGGTTGTGAAATCACGTGAAGAGCCTTTGATGGTAGAGAACAATATTTCGAGAGGCAGAATAGCCCTTTCTCACAAGGAGCTCCTTGGTACTTGGGAAGAAAACGCATCCCGCTTTGAGATAGGACAGACCGTGGCGGGCGTTGTAAGAAGTATCGAAAATTACGGAATTTTCGTAGAGCTTGCTCCAAACCTTGCAGGACTTGCCGAATGGAAAAGCGGCGTTGAGGTGGGACAGATTGCATCTGTCTACATAAAAAATATTATCCCATCAAAGATGAAGGTGAAGCTTGTAATCGTTGATTCTTATACGGGTGACCGCCATTTTATAAAGAATGAGTATTATATAACTGAGGGAAACGTTAGTTCGTGGAAATATTAGAATAATATTTCCACGAAAATGAAGAATTATGAATGCAGAATGCAGAATTAATGAAAATTTCACTAAAGTAAAATTAATTTATTATATCAGGGCTTTTCCCGAATATTAATTAAGAGAAGATTTGCGTAGCAAATCAACAACAATTCTGCATTTAGCATTTTGCATTACGACTCGCTTCGGTCTCACACATTGTTCGACCTACACTCGCATGTATGGCTTTTACTTTTGCTAGCTACACTAATTCGTTTCGCCGCAAAAGTAATCCGCTCATCTGCATTAAAAAAATGCTACGCTTTTTGCGTAGCATTTTTTTAAACCTCTTTTCAAATGATAAAAAGTGTGGTAGAATTTAAAAAATAGAAAAATAAGGATACAACATAAACATGAAAGTGGGAATATTAACATTAGGCTGCCGTGTCAATCAGTATGAAAGCGACGCCATATCCGAGGCTCTTGAAAAGCGGGGCTGTGAGATTGGGGACTTTGACTCGGACTGCGACCTTTATATAATAAATACCTGCACCGTTACTGCTGAGTCCGACTCCAAAAGCCGAAAGGCGGTAAGGCGAGCTTTGCGCACTGCCGAGAAAAACGGCGGTAAGGTGGCTGTAATCGGATGCTTTGTGCAAGGGGCAAGAGAAGAGTACGATGAGCTGAAAAACGCCCACTATATTTCAGGCAACCGAGATAAGAGTGAGATAGTAAATTGCCTCGAAAGGCTTATGTCGGGAGAAAGACTTGACTTAAGAGAGACTCTCACGGGAGCTGAGTATGAGAATATGTCCATAGACTCACGGCGCTACGTTAAGGCTTACGTGAAGATTGAGGACGGCTGTAACAATTTTTGTTCCTACTGCTACGTTCCTTTTGTGCGTGGCAGAGTCCGTTCAAGAAACCAAGAGGATATAATAAACGAAATAAAAAGGCTGACCGCGAGAGGCTACAAGGAAGTAATTCTCACGGGTATTGAAACCTCCTCCTACGGTGAGGATTTTGATACCAACGAGCCCCTTGTCACCCTTGTAGAGAGGATAGGCAGGGAAGCACCCGTTTCGCGTCTGCGCTTCGGCTCGCTTCACCCCTCCTTTTTCACCGAAGAAAGCCTTAAAAGATTGAAGGCAGTTGAGGGTGTAATGCCCCATTTCCACCTATCCGTACAAAGCGCCTCAAATAAAGTACTGTCGGATATGCGCCGTCCTTACGGAAAGGCGGAGCTTTATAAAGCCGTAGAAAATATCAGACACTTTTTCCCCGACGCAAACCTTTCCTGCGATATGATATGCGGTTTTCCGTGGGAGAGAGAAGAGGACTTTCAGGATAGCATTGACTTTATAAAAAAAGCCGAAATACTCCATACTCACGTTTTCCCCTATTCCAAGAGAGAAGGCACAAAAGCGGCGGAAATGAAAGAGGTGCCGAACGCCGTAAAGTACGAGCGTGCCCGAATTATGCAAAAAACTGCCGACGAGGTGCACAAATTAGTCTTTGAAAAGAATATAGGTAAAGAGTATAATATGCTCCTTGAATTTTTCAAGGATGGCAGAGCCTTGGGATACACTGAGAATTTTATAAACCTTTCGGTTCCTATTCCCGAAGGTAGTGAAAAAGGGGATGTAATAAAGGTTAAAATTTCCCGAGATATGGATAAAAAGTTTACAAATTCATAATAAATATTATATAAAAGTCTGATATCATAAAATAAAGGGAAATTTTGTTAACATTTGAAATGTGAACAAAATTAACACTAAGTCAGAAAAACATCTTAAAATAAAGGGGTTTGAAAGGAGATTATAAATTATGTCTACAAAAATTCTTGTAATTGACGACGATGCCAATATCTGCGAGTTACTTAGAATATTTCTTGAAAACGAAGGCTATAAGGTAAAGAGCGCCTCCGACGGAGCAGAGGGAATTGCGGCGTTTAAGGCGTACGAGCCTGACCTTGTGCTTCTCGATATTATGCTTCCCAAAAAGGATGGCTGGCAGGTTTGCCGAGAGATAAGAGAAATGTCTCAGAAGCCCATTATCATGATAACCGCAAAGGGTGAGGTCTTTGATAAGGTTCTCGGTCTTGAGCTGGGTGCGGACGATTTTATCGTAAAGCCTTTTGATACCAAGGAAATATCCGCCCGTGTCAAGGCTGTGCTTCGCCGTTATACCAATCATGACAGAGGGGAAGAGGACGAGACTGTCAAGTTCGACAATATTGAAATAAGCCTTCGCAAATATGAGCTTAAGCTCAACGGCAAGGCAATTGACATTCCCCCTAAGGAGCTTGAGCTTCTTTACTTCCTTGCCTCAAATTATAACAGAGTTTTCACTCGTGACCAGCTTCTTGACAAGGTGTGGGGCTTTGATTATCTTGGCGACTCAAGAACGGTTGACGTTCACGTAAAGCGTCTTCGTGAAAAGCTTGAAGGCGTAAGTGATAAATGGAATCTTAAAACAGTATGGGGCGTAGGCTACAAGTTTGAGCTTCTGTAAAGATTATGTATAAAAACATATTCAGTAAATATATCCTTACCTTTATGATAATAGTCCTTATCAGCTTTACGGTACTGACTCTCATTGTGTCATCGCTTATAAATGATTACGTACTGGATTTGAAAAAGGACTCTATGGAAAACACCGCTCAGAGTATTTATTCCACCATTAACGGAATAATGTCTGCCACGAAGCTTCCCCTTTATAATATCATATCTATGGATAACGGGTATATAGTAGATATTCTCAACCGCAACGCCGATAATAACGATGCTATCATTTTCGTTACCGATTCCCGCGGAAAGGTTCTCGTAGCAAGCGACAACGCATCGGGACGCATTCCCGAGAGCGTTTCGGATTATCTTGTGGAGGGCTACATTTCGGAGGACTACCTTTATTCCGATTTAGGCGGTATTTTTGAAGAGGAGCACGTAAATATAATCAGACCCGTAAACGTAATTCCCACAGGTCACGTAGATTATAACTCCGAGGTCAATGCAGGTGCAATTTTCATATCCTCCAAGAATACCAACCCCATTTTCGAGAAGCTTGGCGGACACTTTATTATGACTCTTATGTGGATATTCTTAGTGTCTCTTCTTGCCATTTACTTCGTCAGCGAGAGAATTTCAAGACCCTTAAAGGAAATGAGCTATGCGGCAAAAAACTTCGCAAAGGGTAAATTCAACGTGCGTGTTCCCGTCAGAGGAAACGACGAGGTGGCAGAGCTTGCCACTGCTTTTAACAATATGGCAGGAAGTCTTGAAAAGCTTGAAGAGAACAGAAGCATGTTCCTCTCCAATATCTCTCACGACCTGAGAACTCCCATGACTACCATATCGGGCTTTATCGACGGTATACTCACGGGAGCAATTCCCGAGGATAAGACGAGACATTACCTTGAAATCGTTGCAAGCGAGGTAAGGAGACTTGCGCGGCTTGTAAATCAGCTTCTTGATATTACAAGGCTGGAGTCTGGAGAACGTAAGATAAATAAGACGAGCTTCGATATATGCGAGCTTGCAAGACAAATTCTCATTTCGTGTGAAGCCCGTATCGACTCCAAAATGCTTGACGTTACCTTTGAGTGCGACGAGGACAATATGAGCGCTATGGCTGACAGAGACGCCATTCATCAGGTGCTCTATAACCTTATCGACAACGCCGTGAAGTTTTCGGATGAAAAGGGCGAACTCAAGGTGAAGATACACAGCACCGATAAGTCGGTTGTGGTATCGGTCAGAAACACGGGAAAGGGCATTAGTGCCGAGGATATTCCTCACGTATTCGAGCGTTTCTATAAGTCAGACCGCTCACGGGGTCTTGATAAATCGGGACTTGGACTGGGGCTCTATATTTCAAAAACCGTTATAGACCAGCACGGCGAGGAAATGTGGGTAAAATCAGAAGAAGGCGCTTGGTGTGAATTTGCATTCACACTTGCAAAAAAATAAAGTCAGCGTTAGCGTGTTATCCTTAACGGAGAACACGCAGCGATATAAATCCCTTGCGGGATTTGCGATATTCCCTTCGTGAGCGATATAAGGCTACGCCTTGCGATATGCCCTCTTGGGCGTGAAGGGATTTATATCATATCGCATTGGCGCAAAGCGACAATATATCGCACGAGCAAAGCGAGTATATCGCGTTTGCTTGCAAACATATCGCAAAGCAGAAAAAAAGAGAGAACATTTCGGCTATAAACCGATTTGTTCTCTCTTTCTGTTTGTAAATATGGGTTTGGGCTTAGCCCATTCTGCATTTGTCCATACAAATGCGATGCTGGTTCTTGACTGAAGTTGAAGGATTTTCAATTTTTCCGCTAAGAACATCACCCATTTGCTGACTTTATTTTTGTATGGTGAGTTTTTACTTCTTGTCGATCTTATACTGCGTAAAGGTTTCCCAAACGTCGCCCGTTACGACACTTCCCTTATTCACAAAGCCGAAGTACATTTTGTTATAAGGACCTCCGCCGTTATCGGCTATGGACATAAGAGGCTTGATGTAGGTATCGTATTCATTTACGGTCATGGTGAAATAGTATCCGCTTTCTTTACCAAAGACGGTTACCGAGGTAGCACCGCTTTCGTTTATCTGACCGTTTGTATAATCTATGGTCTTTGGAACTGTGTCAAGGTTTGTGTAATATGAGTCGGTGTACTCCTTCTTAGGAGGCATCATAGCAAGGTAAGAGTATTCTACGTCATAGTCGTTCAGCCATTCAACCTTCTGGTCAAGACGGATACCTGCGTGAGAGACAGTGAATTCCTTGTAGTGCTTGAATGCCGCAACGCTTGAGTCAGAGGGGTCGTAGCCGGTGGAGTTTTCTATAATTGTCATTGCTTCAAAGGATATCTTCTCTGTAAGTGATGTGACGTCCTTTTCTTCTCCGTCTATGATAAACTTAATGTTCTCATAAATTTCATCGCCGTGCATCCAACCGCCGATAAAGTCGGATCTGCCCACGATTTTAAGAGCCATATCCCATTCGGCGTTGTCAACTGTGAGCTGAATGGGGTTTTCAAGGCTATCGTCAACCGCATAGGCTCTTGAAATACGCCATACGTCAGCATTTCTGTCTGTGGATACTGTTCTGACAAAGGTGTGGTCAATGTAGCCGTCCTTCGTCGGAATATAAATATGAAGTCCGCCCTGCGCACTTTCGTGGGAAAGAGTGGCGTCATAAGAGAGGTAAAGGGGCTTCGGCTTTAAGTAGTCCTTTGCGGCAAGGTGGTAATCGTACATAGAGTTTATAAGACTTACGAGCCGTGTGTCGCTGTCATTTGCCATGTCGGCGATATAATTTGCAACGCTGTAATTTATCTCGTAAGTGTCTCCTTCATTATGTTTTATGGAAAGTTTTTGCTTAGTATTATATTCCTGAGCGGGAATATTTTCAATATCAAAGTAAACGTAGTTCCCCTTTTCACCATAGGGGATATCACAGGTGTAATTCAAGAGATATGTGTCAAGGTCTGTTTTTTCAAAGTAGTGACGTATTGTCACTGTGTCTTCAAGTATCAGAGACGTAGAAGAGAATCTTAAACCTTCGGGAGAGCCTGCCGTCTTTGAGGGTTCAGTAACGGTGGCTGTACTAAGGTCAGAGGATGAGTAAGCCTCAAGGTCGCCTTTTCCAAAATAATTATCCGAGTATTTGGCGTAAGTCTCAAGGGATGTTATCAAGTCAAGTGCCTTTAAAAATTCCTCGTTACCATTTAGTGCCTCGGCTTTTGCTCTTTCGATATAAGCGGTAACTGTAACACTTCCGCCAAGGTTACCGTAGGAAACTCTCGTGTTTCCGTTGTCGGGGTAGCCTCCGATGTCACTTTCGATACGTACGTTATCCACGTCCTTAGGGGACACGTACATTATCATGTAGTAAAGCTCACGCTCAGCGTCATAGAGAATTTTATCCGACCATGCAGTTGAAGAGTTAAAGGAGGAAGAGCCGCCCTTTCTGTAAAGAGAGTAGTTTTCATCTCCTTCATTGCATACGTAGTCGTTATTGACTCTCGTCATGTAGTAGTAGACGTCGGAGAGAATATCTGTGTCAACGTCCATGTAAATTTTAAGTCCTATTCTTCCGTCGAGAACAAGGCTTGTACCTACAACTGTCAGAGCAGGGGATGTTATGGGGTCGGAAACCTCACTTTCAAGGTAGCTGTCATTGCCGAAGGATTTTACAAGATAGGAATGGCTTGCCTTCGTTGCGTTGAAGCTGTCCCCATCAAAGGCGGTGAAGGTTTTACCGCTGTCGTCCGAATAAGCGTAGGTCACGCTGTCGTTGTAGTTTGTAACGGTAATTACTGCATTCTTTGTAGTAAGGGAAAGGGTGGGCTTGTCGGCAGGCTGTACCGCAGGCGCCTTTATAACGTAGGAATTTGTCTTAAACCAGGTAGCGTATCTGAATGAACCGCTTCCTGCCTCAACAAGGTTGTCGGCAGGGTTGTCGGTATTTGGATAATACTCAAAGGCCACAAGGAAGCCGTCCTCGGGAAGAAATTCGCTGAAGGTTACTACTGCACTGAAGGAAAAAGATTTTGAGGTGGAAACACCGGCATATTCCTGAGTGTAGCTCTTGGAATAGGTTTTTATATTACCGCTTCTGTCAGAAACGTAAGCTACAAATTTAGTAGTAAGAGTTTTGGTTATAAAGGTAGAGTTGTTACAGAAAAAGCGAAGTGTAAATTTTTCCGCTTCGTTTGTTTTGATAACACCTTCTCTGTCAAAAGCGTACTTATATACTATATTGTCAGCGGCGTCAAGAGCTTTGGCGGTTTCAGAATCAAGCTTTGTCTTTGCCTCGTCGTAGCCCGCATCGCCCTCACTTAGTGCGTCAAAAGTAGCTTTCGCTTCAGCGTAAGGGGTGAGATTTATCTGAGTGTGAGCAAAAATTGTGTCACTACCCAAGGAGCCCGATGGCGATACGCTGCCCGACCACATGGCGGGATAAAAGAGCGTTGTATCGGCACTATCGTTAGTGTCTCGGCAGGTGGCAATGCGTGTGCCTGCTTCATTCATATCAAGTATATTCTGTCTTTCGGTAAGGTCGCCGTAAGCATAAGCAAGAGTGTAGTCCGATACACTTTCATCTGCAAATACCTGTCTGACGGCATAAAGCCCCACCATTTCGGCAGTAGCGTCAAAGGCTGTCCATTCGCCTATAACCATTGCACTGCCTGTTGAGTTCATGTTTACCTCTGCCACCTCATAGGAGAGTGCGGAGTCAAGAGTGAGTGTACCGAAGCCGTCACTTACACCTGTCGGCATCACTCCCTCAGCCGAAGCTGAAATAACGCATATAAACAATAAAGCTAATAAAAGCAATGATAATCTTTTCAACGTTTTTTCCTCCAAATATATTTATATGTAAATTTTATCACATATTTTTAAATATACCATTGGAAATATTGCTAAAAACATTGAAAATCTTGCTTCAAGGAGATGTAAAAATCACCCTGACCGCAAAAAGGAAGGAAAAAGCGCAAAAAGCAAATTCATTCAAAGGTAATGTGATTGTAATTAAGATTATTTATATGAAAAAATCTCAAGATTGAGATTTTTGCAATTAATTATATTTCTTTTTGCTATGAACAAACTTTCACCTTCGACGTACTTATTGTACGCCTTTGGTTCAGTTTGTCCATTCGGGGCAATTTTTCATATCTCCCTGCTTCAAGGAGATGTAAAAATCACCCTGACCGCAAAAAGAAAGGAAAAAGCGCAAAAAGCAAATTCATTCAACTGTTAAAGCAAAGTGATATCATGATAGTATGATATCATGATATCAAAAAGCGTAAAAATACAAGCAGACGTAAAAGCTTTCACGTCTACCTGTGTATTGTAACTGAATATTTTTTTAGCTTTTCGATGGGGTGATAGGATTCCTTTGAGCGTTTCAGCCCTTCTATTCCCATATCCTCTTCGCGGTTTATAAACTCGGCGGGGGTATGGGAGGCAAACTCCTTCACTATCATCTGATAAGCACCCTGCACGTCCCGTCTCGCCTTTTCAACGTGAACGAAAAGAGTGCCGTCAACTACTTCGCCAAAGGCAAAGGAAACGATTTCACCGCCTGCCTTTATGACACCGCCCTCGGTGGGAAAGCAGTGGTAACCGCTGTTCAGGTAATCCTTTACCATATGCATTTCAAAGCTTGCCGACGCAGATAATCCGTCGCTGTCTTTTGTAAGCTCGTTATAAAATGCTTTTACCTCACTAAGGTTATCTTCGTTAACCCTTTCGTAGCACCAATCGGTGTAGGTGGCTTTGAATTTGTTTATGTGGTTGCGTTGACCTGCAAAGCGCTTGCCTGAAAGAGTGGATAAGTCCTCGTGGGAGTAGAGGTAGTCCCACCATTCCTCACGCGTGTAAATATTTGATACGTCAAATTCGCTTTTCAGTATTTCAAGGTCGCCCTCGGTAATAAGAGAGAGGTCAAGACAGTCCTTACCCGTTACGTTAAAAAGCTTTGCCGCCGACCTTTTTATATTCCTTGTACTGACGCCGTAGTGAACACCGCCGTCAAGGGTGAGCTTTAAGAAAAGCTCCTCGTCGGTAAGAATATATTCCGTCTTATACATTTTTTGCCACATGAGAATGACAAAGGGTGTAAAGTCGCAGAATTTTGAAGGGCAAAAACCGATAGCATCAGCTATCAGTTTTGCCCCTGAACAATCAAGAATTTTAAATTCGTTACTCATTTTTTCGCTAAAAGTTCCTTTATATCTGCAAGAAGTGTAGCGGTCTCCTGCTGAGCCTTGCGCGTTGCCTCAATGTCAGCCTTTTCAGCCGCTGCCGCTTCAGCTGCCGCAGCATCTGCTGCCGCCTTAGCTGCCGCTTCTTCTTCTGCCTTCTTCTGCTCTGCTTCAAATCTTTCTGCATCAAGCTTGTGCATAAGCGCTTCCGAGTGGTTCTTTATACCTGTCATTACCTTAATAACAACGAAAATTGTCAAAGCGATAATGAGGAAATCAATAATCTTCTGGATGAATACGCCGTACTGAAGAACAACGGGTAAAACCTCTTCGGTTATAACGGTTCCATCCTCTGCAAGTACTGCGGGAACACCTGCTTTCATTTCCCATACAAGCTCGGAAAAGCTCGACTTACCGGTAAGAAGTGAAATGCAGGGGGTAATAATGTTTGCAACAAGGGAGTTTACAATATCCTTGAAAGCTCCGCCTATTACAACACCGACTGCCATGTCGACTACGTTGCCCTTTGATATGAATTCCTTGAATTCAGTCCAAAAACCTTTTTTAGCCATAATATATTCTCCTTTTATTTCTTCGCTTTTTCGCGAATTGTTTTTTTGTATTCCTCTGCCGCACGCTCGGTCTTATTGTCACCGAAGTGATAGTATACTCTGTTCTTTAAGTCGTCGGGCAGATACTGTTGCTCAACCCAATGATAGGGATAGTCGTGAGGGTAGAGATAAGGGTCTTTTTTGTCACCCTCCCCAAAATAGTGGTTGTTTTTAAGACGGGATGGCATATCCTGACCAAGGCCTCTTGTTATATCCTCGTTTGCCGCCGCTATTGCCATGTAAGCCGAATTGGATTTCGGTGCGGTGGCAAGAAGTATCGCCGCCTCGGCAAGGGGAATTCTCGCCTCGGGGAGTCCAAGCTGGAGTGCGGAGTCCACAAGGGATTTTACTATTACCGCTGCCATGGGGTATGCAAGCCCTATATCCTCACTTGCGATAACGAGTAGCCGTCTGCAGGGGGAGATAAGGTCTCCGCCTTCAAGAAGCTTTGCAAGATAGAATACCGCCGCATTCTCATCGGAGCCGCGGATGGACTTTTGAAGAGCAGAAAGAAGCTCATAATGACAGTCTCCGTCTCTGTCAAAGGACATATAATTCCTTTGTAAAACCGACGCAGCACTTTCCTCTTCAATTACCTCATCCGAGGTGTGAAAGGCAAGCTCAAGGGCGTTTATGGATGCCCTTAAATCCCCGCCGCCCGATACCGACAGAGCGGTAAGAGCACCTTCCGAAAGTGTCTTTGACGTGCCGTTTTCGGAGTTGAGAAAGTCCAGCGCCCGAAGGAGTGCCTTCTTTACCGCCGAGTGTCCAAGGGGCTTGAACTCAAAGACGGTAGAGCGTGAAAGGATAGCCTTATATATGTAGAAATAGGGGTTTTCCGTTGTGGAGGCAATTAGAGTAATGCGCCCGTCCTCAATGAATTCAAGGAGCGTTTGCTGCTGACGCTTGTTGAGGTACTGGATTTCATCTATAAAGAGAAGTATTCCGTCCATACCGAAAAGGGTATCGGTTTCGGCAAGAACCTCCTTTATATCCTTCGTTCCCGCAATAGTGGCGTTGAGCTTCTTTAAGGTCATACCTGCATTCTTCGCTATGATATTGGCAACAGTTGTCTTGCCCGTACCCGAAGGTCCGTAGAATATCATATTGGGAAGAACGGGGGAGGACACAATTTTTCTCAGAGCACCTTTATCTGACAGTATATGCTCCTGACCCACCACGTCGTCAAAGGTGACGGGTCTTAGTCTTTCCGCAAGGGGAGTCATAATTTAATAGAGGGGATGAGCGGCGCAGAGCTTTTCGACTCTCGCTCTTATTTCGTCCGCCTTGTCAAATTCCTTGACCGTCATATAGATAAGGTGTGCTATTTCAACCATATCCTCGTTTGTAAATCCGCGTGAGGTCACCGCCGCAGTACCAAGTCTTACACCGCTTGTAACGAAGGGACTTTCGGGGTCACCGGGAATTGCGTTCTTGTTAGCAGTGATATAAACCTCGTCAAGTCTCTTTTCAAGCTCCTTGCCGGTGATACCCATGTTTCTCAGGTCAACGAGCATAAGGTGGTTATCAGTACCGCCCGATACAAGGTTGAAGCCTTCCTTCAACATAGCTTCTGCAAACACACGGCAGTTAGAAACGATGTTCTTCTGATAGGTCTTGAATTCCTCGCTGAGAGCTTCCTTGAAGCAAACTGCCTTTGCGGCAATTACGTGCTCGAGAGGACCGCCCTGCATACCGGGGAATATAGCCTTGTCTATCTTCTTTGCATATTCCTCGCGGCAGAGAATAAGACCGCCTCTGGGACCGCGAAGAGTTTTGTGAGTAGTGGTTGTCACAACGTCGGCATAGGGCACGGGATTTTCGTGAAGTCCTGCCGCAACAAGACCTGCAATGTGTGCCATATCCACCATGAGATAAGCGCCGTTTGCGTGAGCAATCTCACCAAAACGCTTGAAATCTATCTTTCTGGGGTAAGCGGAGGCGCCTGCAACGATAAGTCTGGGCTTGTGCTCCTTGACAAGTGCTTCTACCTTGTCGTAGTCTATCATACCCGTATCCTCTTCAACACCGTAGGATACGAATTTATAGTTAATGCCCGAGAAGTTTACGGGGCTTCCGTGAGTCAGATGTCCGCCCTGATCCAGCGCCATACCAAGCACTGTGTCGCCGTGCTCGAGAAATGCCTGATAAACTGCAATATTAGCCTGAGCACCAGAGTGGGGCTGAACGTTGGCATGTTCTGCGCCGAAAAGCTTTTTCGCCCTTTCTATTGCAAGGCTTTCGGAAATATCCACACACTCGCAGCCGCCGTAATAGCGCTTACCGGGATAGCCCTCGGCATACTTGTTGGTAAGGTGGCTTCCCATTGCCGCCATTACCGCCTCTGATACAATGTTCTCGCTTGCAATAAGCTCGATGTTTCTTCTCTGGCGGAGAAGCTCTTTTTCCATTGCATCTGCTATTTCGGGGTCGGTGTTTCGTATAAGGTCAAGATTTTCTTTAAGCATTTGTATTTCTCCTGTAAAATTTTAATCACAGATTATTATATACCAAACACGCCGATTTTTCAATAGTTTTTTTAATCATTGACATAAATGTCAAAAGATTGTATAATGAGTGGGAAAGAAGGTGTCTTTATGAGTTATATTGTTGGAATTGACGTTGGGGGAAGCACTACGAAAATAGTGGCTTTCGACCATAATGAGAATATAGTTGCCCCTATGTTTGTAACAGCCGAGGACCAGATGACCTCTATCTACGGAGCCTTCGGTAAGTTTACAAGCACGAATAATATAAAGCTTTCCGACGTTGACAAGATTATGATAACGGGTGTAGGCTCTACGTTTATAGGTGAGGAGCTCTACGGAATTCAGTGTCAGCACGTCAGCGAGTTTCAGTCGGTTGGCATCGGCGGACAGTATCTGTCGGGACTTGACCGCGCCCTTGTTGTAAGTATGGGAACGGGAACTGCCTGCGTTTATGCCAATGGCAAGGAGCGCACATATATAGGCGGTACGGGAGCAGGCGGCGGCACTATCATGGGACTTTCTAAGATAATGCTTGGAGTCAGCGACATAAATACCCTCAGTACTCTTGCCGAAGAGGGCGACCTTAGTAAAATTGACCTCTTTATCGGTGATATCACAAATAAGAGCATCAGCCCCACCCTTGCAGACACTACAACGGCGGCTAACTTCGGTAATTTAAGTGAGCTTGCAGGACATTCGGATATGGCGCTGGGTATTCTTAACCTTATTTTTGAAACAGTAGGCATGGTTGCTGTCTTTGCTTCCCGTAGCTGTGATATTAAGGATATAGTACTGACGGGAACCCTCACCCGTATCCCTCAGGCAAAGCCTATTTACGATAAGATGAGCGCCATGTTCGGCGTGAATTTCATTATCCCCGATTACAGCCGTTACGGTACGGTTATCGGTGCGGCGCTCAGCTATTTTAAAAAGTAATGCAGAATGCAGAATTCAGAATGCAGAATTGCGGTTGATTTGCTTCGCAAATCTTCAATTATCTGTTAGGAGTAAGTGTGAAAAATTTCGAGATTTCAAAAGGTGCAAGCTTTGTTTTAGCCCGTCTTAAAGAGGCGGGCTTTTCGGCATACCTTGTGGGAGGCTGTGTGAGAGATTTCGTTATGGGGAAGACCCCTCACGATTTTGATATTACCACATCCGCAACACCTGATGAAATGCTTGAAATTTTCTCTGACGTGACCACTTTTAAGTCGGGCGTTACCCACGGAACCGTGGGAGTGCATATTCAGGGCGAAAACGTGGAGGCTACTACCTTCCGTGCCGACGGTGAGTACGTTGACCACCGACACCCCGAAAGCGTCATCTTTTCAAGGGAGCTTCGCGACGACCTCTCCCGCCGTGACTTTACCATGAATGCTCTTGCATTTTCGGAAAATAGCATTACCGACCTTTTCGGCGGTATTGCCGATATTGAAAAAAGTGTTATAAGATGTGTCGGACAGCCTGAAAAACGCTTTGAAGAGGATGCCCTCAGAATTCTTCGGGCACTGAGATTTTCCTCAGTCCTTGACTTTGATATTCACCCCGAAACCTCCCATGCAATAGATGAAAAAAAAGAACTCCTCACCTTTATTTCAAGAGAGCGTGTTGCCACAGAGTTTATAAAGCTGCTCACGGGCAAAAGACGTGGGCAGGTTATAAGTGACTACGCCTGCGTTTTCGACGTGCTCTTTAAAGAGGCAAACCCCGACGTGAGGGCTATCCAAAGAGCCGAAACGGGGGATATCGCTTTGGCAGTATTCTTTGCGAAAAGCGAGTATTATAAAGAGAATATCCTCTCCTTGAAGCTACCGAAGAACCAAAGGGATAACCTCATCTCGGCAATTGAAATTTTCAAGAGCGAGATAAGTGATACAAGAGAAGGAATAAAGAAGCTCATACTTGAAAAAGGGGAAGAGAGGGTCGCCCTTGCCCTTGGTGTCGCCAAAGCCTTTGACGGTGATGAGAAAAGGGAAGAGTATTTCTCCGACCTCTTACAGTCGGGGGAGTGTATCACCCTCGATAGCCTCAAGATAAAAGGACGGGATATCGTCGCCCTAGGAGTAACCCCCTCAGCAGAGATAGGCGTGATACTAAAAAGGATACTTGATAAGGTTAACACAGGCACTATTCCCAACGATAGAGAGACTCTTATCGAGATGGTAAAAAGAGATATAGAAGTTTAATAAAAAAGTAAAAAGCCTCGTTCTTTTGAACGAGGCTTTTTGGTGATCCACTGGAGATTCGAACTCCAGACCCTTTGATTAAAAGTCAAATGCTCTGCCAACTGAGCTAGTGGATCGAACTGTTTTTCGACAGCCTTAATATATTATCACACAAAACATTATTTGTCAATATTTTTTTAAAATAAAATATACAAAATAAAGTCCAACGTGTAAAAATTGCGTATTGCCAAATATGACAATACGCAATTCTATGTATGGCTAAACTTTATTTGAAATGACTTTGTAAATTGTATATATCAGCATAATGGGATATGCTATCCAACCGATAAATATTGAAATTACCAGCTTTAGCATAAAAGAGCATACTAACACAGCAGGATTGCTTGATATCAGCATTCCACCTATGTATTTAGTACTCAGGCTCCAACCATAAGGAAGTCCTGCAAAAAACAGCCCCAATATTATTGCCGAGAAAAAGCTACTATCCATAGCGGACATTGCAAGAATTATTCCTATAACCATTCCTATAATGCCTTGAATAATTAACTTAAATAAATTATCTTTTTCCATAGTGTTTTATCTCCTTTGATTTTATCTTTTAAGTGTTAGTTAGCGTAGTATGAAAGCATTGAAAAAATAGTGCTGATATACCATTTACCATCTATTTTAACAATAGTCATATCTTGTTCATCGGTGTCTTCATCTCGGTCACCTTTGATGGTAGCTTCTACTTCTACTTCAAAAGCCTTGGATACACTCTTTTCTGAAATTCCATAGCTTTCTTTTAACGCATCTTTTAAGTCATCAAGGTCATATTCGTCTAATTCTTCTTTGTCAAGTATAACAAATTCAACTTTTAAGTTCTTTCCGTATTCTTTTTCCAATATTTGAAGTTGATCTTCAAATTCTTTTTCAAGAGAGGATTTGATATCAGTTATCTTGACATCGTTTTTTAGTTCAAGATTTTCCCAAAAAGCTGATGGTGCGAGGTCTTTAAGCTTGTTGATATTTCCTTTAATGGTAAAATCAAAGAAATTATTAATGGGTCTTCTTAACGCTTTGTCCTCATCATTCAATCCAAAAAAACTTGTGTTTTTTTCTTGGTCTGTTTGCAAATCATAATCATCTTCTTTAAAATCATCCAAGCAGTTTTCACAAATTAAAATCTTCTCATCCCAAAAATCCCTTTCTTCACATATTCCCATTTCCCCGCAAAGGTCACATTCTTCTTTTTTTGCACAACTCAAAAGCAGAGCGGACGTGCAGAGTATCAATAGGGCGGTAAAATAAATTTTGTGTTTTTTCATAAAAACACCTCCTGTATAAAATAAAAAGTGCGCAGCCGATGTTAAACGACGATATGGAAGCCAAGAAAAAACGTGTTATACAGCCGGATTGATATGATATTGTAGAATATAAAATATTGGAGAAATTAATGAGAAATATTTATATCTACAAAAACGAAAATCAGGTTGCCCGCTTCTTTGAGAATGCAGATGAAAAACTGAAACAGAAATTCAAACGCATTATTACCTACATTTCCAACGAGAAAAATCCACTTTGTGAACCATATGTGAAACACATTTCTGTGAGCAAGTATAGAGAGCTTTATGAAATCCGTATGAAAGTGTGCGGAAATATGGCGAGGGTGCTGTTTGTCAGGCAAGATGAAGATATTGTGCTTTTGTATGCGTTTTATAAGAAGAGTGGCAAGGATACAGAAAAGGCACTTGAGGCAGCGTTTAAGATGCTAAACAAGATGAGAGAAAATAGTAGAAGACAAGGTAGGTTAAATTATAAATGTTAAATACAAAAAGTTATCTGTGATCATATCTCATAAAATTGATATAGAGTAAAAAAGCATTGTTCTGTTTTGAAAAATTCCGTTATTAAAGGACTTATCACTGAAATAAAACTACTCCCTTGCTATCACAATATGGTGATAAGGGAGTAGTTTGTTGATTTTTACACGCCATGCAATGAAACTTATTTTTTACAAATATCGTTTAAGATTTCTTTTAATTTCCTTTGGTATTTTTTCGTATACCCTAAAGTACCTTCATTGTTAGCGAGAACCTCGTCAATCCACTTTTTTGCTTGTTCAATAAATTGTGGGTCTTGATCTATTTCAAAAATTTCGATAGCAAATTCAGCAAAACGGTTAGCGTGATACGTTTTTCTCTTATCATTTTTGTAACACTCAGATAATATATCCATAGCCTCTATTCTTTTTTGTTTTCCTGTATCGTTATACTCTCCTCTGTTTGCTTCAAACAAAATAATTGCACTGGTGTTTTTTATGCTAAAATTATTTGGTTTTTGCCGCAACGCTTTATCAATGTCAGAAAACGCCTCTTTAAACTGTTTTAAGTATGCTCTGCAAAGGGCCCATTGTTGCAATGTATAAGGATTAGGTTCATAGTCATATAACTTGTCATATATTTCATTTGCTTTGTCTTTAAAGAGCAAGTAAAACAATTTTGCATCATATGCGCTACGTTTAAATAGATTATATCTGTATATCTTGAAACAAGGCACCCTTTCGAAAAAATTATTTATAACATTTGAATATGCTTGTTTTAAGCGAGCGTCTTCAGTAAGGGACTTTTTGCAATGATATAGAAATAGTTTAGATCTTATATCATAGTAATCTTGATCATCATCGCATGAATCAACCGAAACATGCAATTCCCTCATTAAACCATTCGCTTCATTGACATACCTTTGAGTTTCCTCATACGAATGACAATCAAAATATGAAAAAAGAATATCCGTTGAAAGAGCCGAGTTGTTTCCTGATAAATAGCATGAAAGTGCAACCGTTTCAAAAGCTTGTGAGCTTCTATCTAAAATTTTTAAAAGCAAATTCTTTATTCTTTCCATTCCTAGAGGATTAGAAATATTCTTTAGCATCATCTCTAATATTGAGAACTTTTCACTTTCGCTATCTTTGTAATTAAATGTAGATTTTCTAATTTTTGAATCTATGGCATTATAGAATCTGCGTGCTTGTTCTTGCGTGAAATCTTCAATATAAAAATGCTGTACGGGTATATCTTCTAATAAGTGTTTCGATGCTTCATATGTATAATCCGTTGCCGTCGCAATTGTTAGAATGTTACTTGATTCTGCAAGAAGTTTATATGCCATCAGATCTTCTTCGCAATTATCTACAAAAACAACCGCCTCTGTTTCTGCCAAATTTTTTAAGATATGTTTGCTTTTTTCCAAATTAAGATCTTTTACAAACAATTTGTTCTTATGATTTATTTTTAATGCAAGTTGCATTAAAGCAGTAGATTTGCCGGAAAAATCCGTGCCAACAATAATGACATTCTTGTTTTTTAGATGTTTGTTGTACACATCGTTAACAATATCTAATTCTACCGCTTGTTTGGTTAAAACGGAATACCATTGAGTAAAACCTTTAATATAAAAATCGTTTGCTGGCACCGCAGGCACTTGATTTATAGAAGGAATAAAATACCTTTTTAGATTTTGATTGTCTTTTATATCAGCCGATGTTGATGTATTCTCACTTTCTTTAACATTACTAGCAATCCAATCAAATAATTCATTTGTATCACCAACAATTATGTTACAACCAAGCCCTTTAAATAGTTTAATTTGTTTATCGTCACTTGGCATACATTGTATCCAAATATCCTGCGTGCCATAAGACATTAATTTTTGGACCATCTTTAAAACTCCACTGTCGTGAAATCCATAACCCCAAAATAGTACTGGGGAATTTTTCATTTTCACTGTTGCAGTTTGAAACAAATCACTATTGGCTCTGTCGGCTATCGCAAGTTCAAATTTTCCAAAGTAAAGCTTGCTTTCGTTGTTTGTTACCTCTCCGTGTAGAGGAATATAACAAATTTCTGCTTGACTTTTTCTGGCAGCTCCGTAGTATGTAATACTATTCAAATAATATCTTGTATCAGCTTCTACAGCCAAATGAATTATATTGTCAATGTTTGTTGTAATATAAGATAATAAATTTATTTTATTTAAAAGTAAATATTTAGAATTAATCTTGTCAACATGAAATTTTTGTCTCAAGAATTCCTGCAGTTCATTGCCGTCTGCTAATGCACATAATGCTTCCAAATCATTACCAAATGTGTCGTGTGGAAGGTTAAATTTTTTGCACAATTCCACACAAAGTTCAGATACAACTGGCAACGAAACGCCATCTTCATTGGGTAAACACGAAAATCCAGCACCCGTAAACAAATTAATGCCTGTTAACAGTTTTTCTTTAAGTAAATCTTCTCTATCTATTTGCATATTTATAGACCTCCTCTTTTAGTTTTTACTATTACTTCAATTTTTGATTATCTTCTTCTTGTTTTTGTAAATAATATATTGTTTTCTGTGTTTCGATCTCAGCTCGAAGTTCTTCTTCTGTGGGAAGATATAGTTTATATTTTGTGGCAAAAAGCTGCTCATTTCCGTGCATTACTGAATATTTTGCAATATCTTCATCAGTATCGGAACAAAGAACTATTCCGATTGTAGGATTATCACCTTCATTGCGTTTCATTTCATCATACATTCTGATATACATATCCATTTGTCCTACATCTTGATGGGTAATTTTACTTGTTTTCAAGTCAATTAAAACAAAGCATTTGAGAATATAATTATAGAATACAAGGTCGATATAATAATCTTGCTTTTCGGTATGAATATGCTGCTGTCTTGCGACAAATGCATATCCTTTTCCAAGCTCCATAAGGAATTTTTGCAAATTTGAAATGATATTTTTTTCTAATTCGCTTTCCGTAAAAGAAGAATCTGTTGCCATGCCCAAAAACTCAGCAACAACGGGATTTTTAATAAATTCTAATTTGTCATCATTATATCCATTCGTCGAAGTTTTCATTTCGGACTCAACTAATTCTTTGTTTTGTGATTTAAGCAACCGATAATAATATTGTGATGATATGTTTCTTTGAAGTGTTCGCACGCTCCAAGTTTGTTCCGCTGCTTCTTTTGCATACCACTCACGAGCTTCTGCATCGTGAACCTGTAATAAAGCACGATAATGAGTCCAAGAAAGTAAAGGAGCAGATTTTCCACTCGCTGAGTGGAAAATCTCAGGAAATGTTTTATAGAACGAATAGAAACTGTATAAATTTGTTTTTGTGAACCCCTTTCCATAAAGTTCCGATAATTCTTTCGATAATTCCTTTATAATATTCATTCCATATTCAGCACGATTTTCGCCTTTTAATTCTTCTTCAGCAATTCTGCAACCGATAAGCCAATTACGCTGAACAAGCAATACATTAACTGCATTATAAGTGGCTTTTTGTGTTGTTTCAATCAGCTCTTGCATATCAGCCAGAATATCATCAGTTTTCTTATAATCCATCATAAGATTATTATTACCGGGTTTAAACAATTTAACTTCCATAGTAAGAACCTTTCTTTATTTCAGATTTTTACACTTCTTATTTCTACTATCAATCAAATTCAACAAACCACCACCGACAGACTTTGAAAGTTCCAGATCTTCAGAGTTGATTGCCTGTACAAAGGATTTAAACTCACCCTGTATCTGTCCTTCTATATCAGCCAAAGCATCGTTTGATATTGGGTCAGAGTATCTGATTGCCTCATACACCTTTTTGGCCTCTGCTTTAAGTTCAGCTGATTTGCAGGTTGAAAGAAGATGTTCTGCATCCGCTGTAAGCAACTTAATAAACTGTGTCTGTGCTTTGATTTTATTATCAATCTCACTAACAATGTCTGCAGCAAATGCCACCTTAATAACCGAGATAGCATTTAAGGCAAGGATAGCAAAACAAACGATAATGCCAATCCAATTAGGTAAGTTGGGAATAGCCATACAAGCAGTTCCTGCAACGAGCATTATAACAAGCCCCGAATAACTGATGGATATAAGAGGAATATTGTAAAATACTTTCTGTAAGCTATTAGGTCTAAATGCAAAGAACGCAAATACCAACTGTCCTATAAAAGCGATGGTGATGAATATGTAACCAACCCAGAACGCACCACCGAATTTGCTCATTCCGCCCATTTCATTAGGTGTTATAAAGGTTATTACATTAAAGAGTGCTAATGAAATAAGCCAACATAGGCTATAGAATTTGAATGTCTTTTTCATTATTGTTATCTCCAATCTTTATCTTGATAAGGCGTATCCTCGACACCATTATCGCGGAGTTTTGATACCATATTATCCAGTTTGTTTTTCCACATCTTCTTAAACCATTGGGTATTACCAAACCATTTTACAATGGTGGGGCTAACAGCATAATATGTACGAATAAAGGCTCTTCCATACCAAGATGATGCAAGTGTATCATCACGATAACGACGGAGAGTCCAAACTTGCGGACAATCGTAAGAGCTGTATACACAGGTTGCAACATAACACCCTCCGCTGCTATTAGCAGATTGAGGTGTGACGGCATGATTCAATGACGAACTCCTTCCACAAGTCGGACAACTTGTCATGTCTGATGCATAAATAGAATGGCACGTTGTGCATTTGAGTGATGTTGTATTTTTAAACGGACTATTGCCATTTAAATCTTGTTCGACATAATTTTTTGCTTCTGTCAATCCCATTCCTGTAACTTCACGCACAATTTTAATTGCTTCCAATTTACTTCCAGCATTCAATGCTGCTTTGATACGTGCCATATCAGAAGGTGATATACCATGTGTGTTTATTGAGGCAAAAGATGAGGTGCCAGGCTTTCTGCTATTAATTTTTGCAGTTAAAAGATTTGCTTTTTGTAGTACTTCTGGACTCGCAGAAAAAGTTGAATAGTCATCAACGGAATGCCCCCAAAAATGGTCCCAATGTGAACCTGTTTTAACCTTAAATGATTGATTTACATTTGCACAATGCACCCCGCCCATTTCCACAAGCATATTTAACAACTGAGAGTTTTGAGGGCAATCTTTAATAGTTTTTTCATCGATTACATCAATCAAGAAATCAAGAACCTGAATGATTACCATTTCTTGAAGGAAGAATTCGTTGCAGGCGCTTTCTAACTGGGGGCAAAATTCTTCTGCATGATTAGTGACCAGTTGACCAACACTCGCAAGCCAATTGTATATCTCGGATACCATAAAGCCCTTAGCATTAGCAATATCCACATCTTCCATATAATCTAATTGGGTCATAATTTTTGTTGCATTTGTCAATGCACCAACAACTTCATTATATTGGATGTTGTTTAATTTTGATTGCCACGCCTTTGACATCCCTTTTCTGAATGTAGCAAACCAATTCTTTAAATCATCCTCAACAATTTTACAATAATACGTGTAAGCTTCCTCGTATGAATGGTTTTCGTATGCTGAATCTGCAATTTGTTTCCAAGATTCTATTTTGGAAGAATTGTCAATAGAAACATTTACAGTTCCATCAACTTCCACCATCATTTTCTTTGCTTCTTCTACGGAATACTTTATTCCGCAAGACTGACATACAAACACTCCATCTTGTTTAATTAAATCTGTGCCACCACACATTTCACACTTCAACTGTTTCATTAAATCGCACCTCTTACATTATCTCCGAAAGCAATTTAGCTTTCATACTGTTAAACTCTTCTTCCGAAAGAAGTCCCGCTTCTTTCATCATTGTGAGTTTTTCAACCTTTGCTTTGAACGTAGCCATATCATTGCCTGTATTAGTAGGTGTTGCAGGAGTAGTTGCAGTATTCATAGCGTCGTTCATCATACCGCCGACCATTCCACCAACAGCACCGCCGACACCAGCCATTGTTCCAAGGCCTACACCCATATTGGTAAACTCACCAACTGCCTCATTTTGTGCAACCTTTTCAGCAACATCGAATCCGCGTTCCTGCTGATAGGTATATCCTTCCTGAGCACGCTTTGTTGCCTGTGCCTGTGAATCAATAACTACCTTTTGGGCTTCTGTCTGTGCATAGATAATGTCAGTCTGCTGCTTTAATTTTGCCTCTGCTATATCAGCATACTGTCTGAAATGGAGTTCCTTAAACTTCTCATACTGTCTGTCACCATCAGGCTTGAGAACGTTTGTAACGAAGAATTGTTCAAGAGATACACCGTAATCTGAAAAGTCCCCGATGAGAAGATTTTTGATAGCCTCTGAGAACATAGTGAGATTTTCATCAATCTCAAAGATGTTGATGCTATTGTTCTTCATCACCTGTGCTATGTAGGTCTTAACCCTTGTCATAAGGAATGAACGGAAGAAGCCAACAAGCTTCTGCTGACCGAGAAAGCTCTCTGTGCCCACAAGCTTTAAGAGGAGCTTTCTTGAGTCTTCCGCCCTCAGACTCATTTCACCCGATGCACCAATAGAAATCGGGAAGCCGTACGTAGGCTCTATGTACTGAACTTTAGAATCAGTGCCCCATTTAATGGACATCTGCTCTGTTTTGTTGATGAAGTAAACTTCTGCGTGGAAAGGTGTTTCATCACCCGTAGCACGATTTAAAAATTTACCTATCTTGGGGATGTTCTGCGTTTCAAGAGTATATCTGCCGGCGGCGAATAAATCCAGCGCCTGACCGTTCATAAAGAATATAGCCTCCTGGCTCTCGTGAACTATAAGTTGTGTAAGACTGTTAAAGTCCTCAATAGGGTGCTTCCAGATAAATGTACTGTTGTCGCCCTCGTATTTAATGATGTCTGCTATTTTTGACATTTTGTTTCTGGGGTGTTATACTTTAAGTACAGTCGACAAAGACACGAAATTCTGATATAATAGAAAAATCAGAAAGGTGTGAAAGAAATGTCGATGACTTACAGTGAACAATTCAGAGAAGAAGCTCTTCGATTATCCG
>JAFUKG010000042.1 GCA_017467865.1 Clostridia bacterium | reverse complement strand
GAGACGGCATTTTTTATTTTTAGGTAAAAAGTGTTGGCTCTATTTCGTGTTGTCTCTTGTTGGATGGCGTGATTTTTGTGTGGTAGCAAAACGGAGTTGCACTTTTTCAGTGTGTGTAGCTTCGGTTGCACACACTTTTTATTTTTAAGGAGAAAATTATGAAAAAAACATTAAAAGTAGTACTGGTTTTAGTAATTACTCTTACTTTTGTTGCTATGTTTTCTATTGCATCTATCGCTGAAAGTTATGACAATTTTGCTTATGAAGTTTTAAATGATGAAATAATGATTACAAGTTTTGATCGCATGTCAAGAACTGTTAAAATTCCTAGTGAAATTAACGGTTATCCGGTTACGAGCATTGATAATAATGCTTTGTTAGACCTACCTAAACTTGCGCAAATAAACGTAGATAACAACAACGAATACTATTGTGATATAGAAGGAGTGTTGTTTAGTAAAGATAAAACCGAACTTATTAAATATCCCATTGGCAATATACAAACATCTTATTGTGTACCCGATAGCGTTACAAGTATTGCATATGGTGCATTTTACAATTCAAATCTTACTTCGATTGTTATTTCCGATAATGTTAGAAGCATTGGTGATTGGGCTTTTCAAAATTGTAAATCACTAACAGAAATTATTTTCCCGAATAGTGTTACGGATATTGGCGAAGGCGCATTTTATGATTGTTATAAAATTGATTCAATTAGTATACCGGGCAGCATTACAAGTATTGGCAATATGGCGTTTTACAATTGCCACCTCGCTTCGATTACTTTTTCTGAAGGAGTTACAAACATCGGGAATGGTGCATTCTATAATTGTGATTGCGAGACCGTTGTTCTTCCTGATGGTGTAAAAAATATTGGCGTATGGGCTTTTTATGATTGCGATAAGATGACATCAATATTTATTCCTGACAGTGTAATAAATATCGGCACAGATGCATTTGGATATTGCGATAATCTTACAATCTATGGCTATGAAGAAAGTACTGCAGAAACCTACGCATCTGAAAATGATATTCCGTTTGTAGTGCGTGAAATAGAAACTTTTGCTGAAGTAAGTAAGTCGACTGAACCAGATGAATCTGCCGAAACACACAGCAACAACACGCAAGAAAACAAACAGAATGTCAATACACAACTGCTATTCTTAATAGTAATAATAGTCCTTGCAGTTATCATAATAACTCTTTTGGTAGTTTTAATTGTAGTAGTCAAGAAAAAATTAAAGAAGTAAATCAAAAAGACGAAGTCACATGACTTCGTCTTTTGTATGCTTATGAAAAATCCGCTTAAATTTCAAATTTATCCCTTTACTGCTTTTTTATAGGCATCCGCCATAAGATAGTATTTATACTGACGGGTGAGAAAATCTTCCGATAAGTCATCCTTCATTTCAATTCTGCCGCCAAGGTAATCGTCACAGCCGGGGATAAAGAGAAGGGAATTTGTGCCGTCGGTTTTAATTGTCAGGTCGGGATATTCTTCCTTGTAATTTTCCTCAAAGTCAGAGGTATCACCTGAGCCTTCAGTATAGCACACAAATCCTTGTAATTTACTCACGTCACCCTTCATAAACTTTAAAAAGCCCACGTACAAGTCCCCATATTTATGACACATTCTGAAAACGGGCTTTCCGTCGGAGAGGGAAGTGACAAGACTGTTTTCAGGAACGTTCTCCGCCTTCACCTCGCAGCCTTCCGCCATAGCGATTATACTTGGAATTTCTCTGCGGTAAAAGGAGAGATATTTTAAGAGCATATTTTTCTTTGATGAATAATAAAGCCAGAAGGACGCAATGACGGTAATGGCAAAGAATATCAGTGCTCCCGCTTTTCCAAGGGCGAAAAAGCCGAGGAGAGTCATTGATACAATTGACAAAAGTATTACCCCCATAAGCCTTTTATCGTTTGACTTATCAAGCTTTTTTAATTTTTCACCGATGCCCAGCTTTTTCTTCACCTCTTCACTTTTAATCAGAGAGAGAAAAGCATTAATTTTTTCATTCATAATCTTACCCCATAAATAACGGAAGCTTTTGCCCTCGGGCAAAAGCAACCGAAACTTTCAATCTAATTCAAAATCAGTTATCTGCGTTTGACACCATTTCCATATATTTCTCACGGGAGATAAGCACAGTTCTGGGCTTTGAGCCTGCAAACTCACTTACAATTCCAAGCTCCTGCATCATATCAATGAGCCTTGCCGCTCTGGCATATCCAAGCTTCAGCTTTCGTTGCAGCATTGACGTGGAGATAGTACCGCTCTCAAGAGCAATTTCAATAGCGGGACGGAGCATTTCGTCGGAATTGACAGTAAGGTCTCCGCTTCCCCCTGCATCCTCATCGTCAGAGGATTTGGAACGGCTCTTTTCGCACTTAGCCGCTTCTTTTTCAATGCTGTCCATAATTTCTTCACTGTAAGCTGCAACAGTGCTGTTCTTAAGGAAGGATATAACCTCTTCAATCTCGCTGTCGCTGACAAAAGAGCCTTGAACTCGGGTGGGAGTGTTTGAGCCAACGGGGCAGTAGAGCATGTCGCCCTTGCCCACAAGCTTTTCCGCACCTGCAAAGTCAATAATGGTTCTCGAGTCGGTTTGGGAAGCAACTGTAAAGGCTATACGTGAGGGCACGTTTGCCTTGATAAGACCTGTAATGACGTCAACCGAGGGACGCTGAGTACCAAGGATGAGGTGCATACCTGCGGCTCTTGCCTTCTGGGCAATTCGGCAGATAGAGGACTCAACACTGTCACGCGCCGTCATCATAAGGTCGGCGAGCTCGTCGATGATAATAACTATCTGAGGAAGCACTTCGCGGTCACCCTCTCGCAGTGCGGCCTCGTTGTATGCCTTAATTTCTCTGACTCCCACCTCTTCGATGAGAGCGAAACGGCGTTCCATTTCGTTTACCGACCAGGCAAGAGCACCTGCGGCGTTTTTGGGGTCGCTTACGACGGGGACGAGAAGATGTCCGATGCCGTTGTATACGCCAAGCTCGATTTTCTTGGGGTCGATGAGTATAAGCTTAACCTCTTCAGGGCGTGCCTTGTAGAGAATACTCATAAGAATACTGTTGATACAAACCGATTTACCCGAGCCGGTTGTACCTGCAATAAGCATATGGGGCATCTTGGCAATATCGCAGAAAACGGGGTTTCCCGCAACGTCCTTGCCAAGGCAGGTGGTAAGCTTGCTCTTTGCATTTTCAAACTGGCTTGACTCAATAAGTGTTCTTATGTTAACAACTGACGTGACCTTGTTGGGAACTTCAATACCAACCGCCTCTTTACCTGGAATGGGTGCTTCAATTCTTACACCCTTAGTGGCAAGGGAAAGGGATATATCGTCAGCAAGGTTTCTTATAGCCCTTACTCTTACTCCAACCTCAGGCTGAAGCTCATAGCGGGTAACGGTAGGGCCTTTGGCAATGTTTAACAGCTTTGTTTTAACCTTAAAGGAAGCAAGTGCGTCAACAAGCTTCTTTGCGGTCTGTTCGTATTCGGCGTTCATAGACTCTGTGGGAGGTGTACCCTTGGTGAGAAGATGAATGGGAGGGAATACGTATTCGGGAACGCCTTCGTCCTCTTCTTCCTCTGTTTCTCCGATAGGGATTTCGTTAACTTCACTTTCTATAATGCTGTCACTTGCCGAAATGTCAGCTTCTTCTGCCATTTCCTCAACGCTGTCATCCTCGGGGGCGAAGTTCTCCAGCGCCTCGGGGTCTGTGGGATTTGCGAAAATACTCTTTAAATCCGAATTTTTTTCCTTCAGGTCGATAATTCTTGTGTCGGTGATGTCACCGTCATCCTCTATTACGTAAGGCTCTTCTTCTATTTCTTCTTCGGGTTCTTCAATGGGCGGAAGCTTACGGTTTTTTTCAGCTTTTTCAGCCTTTTTAGCCTTTTCGATTTCTTCCTTTTCCTTTTGGTCGAAGTATTCCTCTCTTGCCTTTCTTATCTCTTCCTGCTTTTCACGTCCCTTTTTCATAAGACCTACAACGAAACGTGCCAGGTCGAGCGGCGTCTTTGAAACGGTGAGGGGTGCAGTAACAAGAGCAGTAAGCCCAAGTATTATAAAGGTGGGAATTCTGCCGATAAGAGGGGAGAGGACGTTTGAAATAAGTCCTCCGAAAAGAGAGCCGGTGGTAACGTGACCGTCCTTGTCAATTGCTGAGGAGAAGTGCTCAATGACGTTAAAGCCCTCTGTTACCCTGTGGGCGGTGGCAACAATTCCCGCAATGGACACAACAAAAATAAATGAGAATATCCAGCCCTTCATGGGGAAGCGTGAGGTAGCCTCTTTTCGGTAGCAGAAGGCTCTGCAAACAAGAAGAACGGGAATAAAGTATATTCCCCAGGAGAAGAGCCCTGCAAAAATATCTTTAAGCCATTTTCCTACCACTCCCGTAAAGGACGTGGCAAATATGCACAGAAGCATAAAGAAAGCAATGAGCACAAGGAAATAAGGCATAAGAGAGAGTCTTACGTCACTTGGGGGAGTGTAGCCCTTCTTCTGTTGTACCTTTGCTTCGGCTTTTTTGTTATTAACTTTTTTTGTTTGTCTTTTTGCCATTTTATGTAGTCCTCAAACTTAGAATATATATAATAAGTATACTAAATTATTCTTCTTCTGTCAATCTTTTTTGAAAGCATCAATGCTTTCAAAATGATTTTGTTTCAGGTAAAATACGAAGCTTAAAATTTTCTTTACAAAGCTTATTGCGTATGTTATAATTAAAATACCGAGGAGGCGCTTTGATATGGAAAATTATATGACTTATTTGTGGATACTTGTGATTATAGTCTCACTTGTGGTTGAGGCGGGTACGTATTCTCTTGTGGCACTCTGGTTTATTCCCGCAGCTGCTGCGGCTATCGTACTGTCTCTTTTCAAGGCTGGCATTCCTTTACAGATAGCGGTTTTCTTTATCGTTGCACTTTTGTGTATCGTCTTTCTTAGAAAATATCTTGAAAAAGCACTTAAAAAGAAGAGCGTTCCCACAAACGCCGATGCCCTTATAGGTAAGATTGGTATAGTTACAGAGGATATTGACAATATTACGTTTAAAGGTCAAGTCAAGGTCAGAGGTCAGGTCTGGACTGCCGTATCTGTAAATGGTGAGAGCATAAATGATGGTGAAGAGGTAGAGGTTCTCGCTATCGAAGGCGTTAAACTTATTTGCAAAAAAATATAAAGCGAGGTAGAAAAATGGTTTCGATTATTGTTTTATTACTTATTGTCATTGCGGTTATTCTTATTTCAAATATCCGCATCGTACCACAGGCACAAGCCTATGTCATCGAGCGACTTGGCGCATATCATACCACCTGGTCAACGGGACTTCATATGACCGTTCCCTTTATTGACAGAATAAGACGCAGAATTTCGCTTATGGAAAAGCTCTCCGACTTTGAGCCTCAGGACGTTATCACAAAGGACAACGTAAAAATGAGAATAGATACCGTGGTTTTCTATCAGATTACCGACTGTAAGCTCTATACCTACGGCGTTGAAAACCCCAGCTTCGCTATTGAAAACCTTACGGCTACTACTCTTCGTAATATTATTGGTGAATTGGAGCTTGACGCAACCCTTACCTCCCGTGACCTTATAAATTCACGTATGAGAAACACTCTTGATGAGGCAACCGACCCTTGGGGCATTAAGGTAAACAGAGTTGAGCTTAAAAACATCATTCCTCCCAAGGAAATTCAGGACGCTATGGAAAAGCAGATGAAGGCAGAGCGTGAAAGACGAGAGAAGATACTGATTGCCGAGGGTACAAAGGCGGCGGATATCCTTACCGCTGAGGGTAAGAAGCAGGCAATGATTCTTGACGCTGAGGCACAGAAGCAACAGCAGATTTTACTTGCCGAAGCAGAGAAGGAAGCGAGAATTCGACGTGCCGAGGGTGAAGCGGAAGCTATCCTCAAGGTGCAGGAAGCAACAGCAGAGGGTATCAAGCGCATCAACGAGTCGAACCCCTCAAGCGAATTCGTAACGCTCCGCAGTCTTGAAGCCTTTGAAAAGGCGGCAGACGGCAAGGCAACAAAAATTATTATCCCCAGCGAAATTCAGTCTCTTGCAGGACTTGTTACGGGGATTAAAGAAATAGCAGAATAAAAGATAAGGCTCAACCGAGCCTTATTTTTCTTAACTTGACTTTTAGAAGAATTGTTGTTATACTATTTTAACAAAGAGAGGAGAGTAGGTATGAATTTTGAAAGGCTCTTAGTAAAAAAGAATATACTCACCGAAAATAAAGAGAAGATAAATTCTGTAACACTTTCTTCATTTGAAGCGGATTTTGAGTTAAAGTTCACTCATAACTCCACTGCCATTGAGGGGAATACGCTCACTCTTATGGAGACAAAGGCTGTGCTTGAAGACGGTATTTCCGTTGGTGGGAAATCACTCCGTGAAATATACGAGGTTATAAATCATAAAAAAGCGTATTCTTTTGTTAAAAAACGTATTGCAGAGAATAAATCCCTTGACGAAAAAACGATTAAAGATATACACCAGATTCTTACCGAAAATATTATTGTTGGTGGTATTTATAGAAACGAAGAGGTAAGGATAAGTGGAGCGGGCTTCACACCGCCGTCAGGCAATGATATGCTATATCAGATAAAAGATTTCTGTAACAGCATCGATAGACGTGACCGAAATGCCGTTGAGCTTGCCGCATGGACTCATGCCGAGTTTGTGAGAATACACCCTTTCATTGACGGAAACGGACGCACCGCAAGACTGATAATGAACTATCAGCTTATGTCACAAGGCTTTCTTCCTATATCGGTTAATAAGGAAAAGAGAGTAGAGTATTACAACGCTCTTGAAGAATACGCCGTGAACGGTAATTTATCAACCTTTGCCGATTTTGTGGCAGAACTTGAGGAAGAACAGCTTGACACATATTTAAGGCTGCTATAAAAAGAAGGCTCAAACGAGCCTTCTTTTTGCCACTATTATTTACACATTAGAAAAACCATTCGTCAGAGCCTTTATAATAAAGTCGCTTGATATAGCCGTCAGAGGTGATGATAGGCTCCTCGTTATTGAGGGCACCGCCAAACTCCATTGCCTCAAATTCGGCGGTTGTACCGCTATACTTACAGTTTATAAGTGAGTAACAGTCATTAAAAGCGCCTGCACCTATAAAGGTAAGACTTTTAGGAAGTATCATATCATAAAGATTTTGGCATCCGTCAAAGGCATATCCTCCGATAGATGTGGTTCCCTCGGGGAAAACAAGTGAGTTAAGACTTGTGCAACCACGGAATACTTCATCTTCAAGGGTTTCAAGCCCGCCGAAATTCACTTTTTCAAGAGAGGTACAGTTTATAAACGCACCACGTCCCATGGTCTTAAAGCCCTCGGGAAGAGTTATTTCTTTAAGACTTGTGCATCCCTTGAAGCTCCAATTTTCTATTCGCTCAAGTGTTGAGGGAAGTGTCACACTTGCAAGAGAGGTACAGTTTTCAAAAGCACCGGTATCAATAGAAATATACCCCTCGGGAATAACTACGCTGGTAATGGTGTCGAGCTTTTCAAATCCGCCGTAATATACCTTGATAACAGGCTTTCCCTCGTGCTCGGTGGGGAATACAAGGTCGGTGTCGGTACAGCTACCAACACTTACACCGTAGCCGATAAAATCTCCGTTATCGTCTGTAACAGGTTTAAACTCCAAGCCCTCGCTGGGCTTAAGCGCTCCGCAATCGGTGCAGATACCCTCAACGTAGGTGTGCTTTTCTTTTGCGCTTTCCTTTATCTCCTCGGCATTTTCTCCTTCTCCTTTATCGCAAGAGGGAAGAGACATGAGAAGAGCTATTGCGGTTAAAATTAAAACGAGCTTTTTCATATTATCTCCTTTGTATAATTAATGAAACTTTTGCCTCGTGCAAAAGTAACCTTAACTTTCAACTTTCCATTTTAAACTTTCAATTAAAAAAGGCTTGTCTTTCGACAAGCCTTTTTGCTTCACTTTAGTGAACGATGCACTTTTCAGTATCCTTATCAAAGATATGAAGTCTGTTAACGTCAAGAGCAACCTTGATATCAGAATCAACGGTTGAGCTTGAGTGAGCGTTAACGTTAGCGATAAGGTTCTGCTCCTCTGCAACGAGGTAAAGGTAGATACATGAACCCATAAGCTCAGTTACGTCAACGTGAGCGTCGATTACCCAGTTGGAAAGAGATTCAAGATACATAGGCTCGTCGTGGATACACTCGGGACGGATACCTGCAACAACTTCCTTGCCGATATATTCCTGAAGTGCTTCATTCTTAGCCTTTTCAGCGGGAAGAGCGAGCTTGTTCTTGCCGAAGCAGAAGCAAACGTCGTCGCCGTTCTTTTCGATAGTACCGTTGATGAAGTTCATCTGAGGAGTACCGATGAATCCTGCAACGAACATATTAACGGGATAATCGTAAAGTCTTTGAGGACTGTCAACCTGCTGGATAAGACCGTCCTTCATAACTACGATTCTGGTCGCCATGGTCATAGCCTCGACCTGGTCGTGAGTAACGTAGATAAACGTAGTAGCAAGTCTTGTATGAAGCTTAGTAAGCTCTGTTCTCATCTGTGTACGAAGCTTTGCGTCAAGGTTTGAAAGAGGCTCGTCAAGAAGGAATACCTTGGG
>JAFUKG010000041.1 GCA_017467865.1 Clostridia bacterium | reverse complement strand
TTACCTTAAAGTCACCGTTATCTACTGCCTCGCTTATGCAGTTTACAACTATCTCTGCAAGGTTTTCTCCGTCTCTTATTATAGGGGCTCTCAGTCCCATGGATACTGTACCGATCATTCGGCTCATATTATACACTCCTTTTTACCAAACTTTTGTTTCTGATATTTTATATTCCTCTGGCAGGTCAAAGGGATAAATCCCTTCGGGAAGCTTATTCCACTTAAGAAGCTTTAAGTTAGATGAGCCTGCGCCAGGGGTGTCAGCCACGTATATTAAATTACTGAATTTAGAATAAGGCTTTCTAAAGGACGTATTTGCCTTTACTACGATAAGGTCATAAAGGGTAGGCTCAATACCGAAGTGACGGAAAACCTGAGGGTCGCCTGACTTTGCAACCATATGGCAGAGAATTACGTCAACTGTTCCAAATCTTACCACCGCAGTTTTACCGAGAGAAGCCACTTTTCCTCGTTCCTGAGGTCCTTCTGTTATAAAACTGCCGTCGTGGAGGGAAATAACCCTGCCCTCTGCCTTCAGCGGACCGGGTATGCCGGGGGTATATCCTGCGCCGACAGTAAATTCACCGACAGCACCCACTCCCATTTTAAATGCCTTTTCTACGCTCTTTTCATCAACCACGTAGATACCTGCACGAAGTTTGCTCTTTCGTTCAATAAGCTTCATTGCCACGTAGGGACTGTCACCTACGGCACCGCCGTTGGGCGAGTCTGCCGAGTCGGCAGCGATTACGGGCATACCGCTCTTGTTTTCCTCTGCAATATCAATAATATCATCTACCGAGTAAAGCTTAGGCATAACGTCCCCTCTTAGGTCAAAGAGCATTTCAGCAAGTCTCTTTGCATTTTCGCAGGTTTCCTTGCTGCTTATTGTTACAACGGTGCTTGATATATTTTCGATATCCAGCCAGGGCTGAACGGGGAACACCGTGAAGTCTAAAACTTCTCCCTTTTCTATCATAGCCTTTCCGCAGTCAATTACCTCCTTGAAGGGACCTTCAAGGTTGGAATATCCTGCAGGAGGGATGAGAATAGGAACGTTAACGGTAGTCATAGTAAGCTTTTCGCCTGATAGAGTTTTCAATAGAAGGGCAGCCGTTCTTCTACCCGTTTCATACATATCCACGTGAGGATATGACTGATATCCGCACACCACGTCAACGCTCTTGAACGTTTTTTCGGTAACGTTGGCATGAAGGTCAAAGGAAACTGCAATGGGCTTGTCCTTAACAAGAGTTCTAAGAAGCTCTGCAAAGCTTCCGCAAGCGTCATCATCGCTTTCCGTGCAGGTTGCTCCGTGAAGACCTGCGTATACTGCGTCAAACTCTCCCGAATTTTCAATATGATAAGTAATTCTTTCCTTAAGATGATTAAAGAGAGCGTCATCTACCTTTCCGCCCGAAGGGGCTACCATGAATATTGTAGGAATTACTTCATATCCGTTTTCCCTGAATACGTTGACCGCACCGCTGATTTCGCAAGGGTAAGACATTTTTGCCTTGAATACGTCCTCCCCTTCAAAGGCACCGCCTGCATTGAAATACTCTTTGGTTGCCGTAACGGGATTAAACGTATTTGTTTCCTGATGAAACTCACATATAAGTATTTTTTTCATATTAACCTCACATAAGCCTTTTGCCCCGACAGGGTGTCGGGGCAGAAAAGCTTAGTCTATGTTTTTTGTTGCAACAATGTTAATGCCCGTAGAAGCAATATCGGGGATTATAACGTCACCGCACTTAACGGGAAGGGTAGCTTCAGCCCCGCGGATAATATCCATACACTCAAAGAGCTTTTCTTTTGGCAGGGGACTCTGAGAGCGTACGGGGAGCAGGTCGTGTGACGCCCCCTTTATCTTAACGGTAGTGGTTAAAATGCGCACGGGATGTGAAAATTCTGCCGACGCATAGGTAAAGCCCCTCTTACAAGCATTACCCTCAACGCTTATTACGTTATCTCCTTCGCCCTCAACTTGAATATGACAGCCTCTGGGGCAAACTGTACAAATAATTTCCTTTTTCATCTCACTCACCCGCCTTTTCAACTTCAACTGTTACAGAGTCCGAAGTAATCTTATCGGTTTCAATTGTAATGTGGTTCATCTCACCGGGATTTACGCGGAATTCCTTGTGTGAAGCGATTATATCGCCACCGCATTTTGCGACGAGACGAACGCCTTCCTCGGGATGAAGCACACGGAAGTAAAGTGTTACCTTGCCGTTCTTCTGATTTGCATCAACCTTGTGGGGACACAGATAACGCACGTTTCTTCCTGTCACACAGTTAACTGTTTTCTGTTCACCCTGAAGTTTACCCATTGCATACTGTGCCGCATATTTACCCGCGGTTGCACTTTCTTCGCTTACGTTGTCTACAAGGTCGTTTACGTGAACTACGTTTCCGCAGGCAAATACCGAGGGAGCAGAGGTCTGCATGTACTGGTTGACCTCGGGACCGTTGGTAACGGGATTTATCTTTATTCCCGCCTTGCGGGTAAGCTCGTTTTCGGGAAGAAGTCCTACCGAGAAGAGAACTGTGTCGCACTCTACAAATTCAGCCTTGTCACTCAGGGGCTGTTTCTTTTCGTCAACGGGAGCTACCCACACACCTGTAACACGCTCGTTACCTTCAATTCGTGTAATGGTGTGAGCAAGCTTCAAGGGAATTCCGAAATCGTCAAGACATTGAACTCTGTTACGTGTAAGACCTGCAAGGTAGTCCATAAGCTCAACCACCATAACAACCTTGGCACCTTCAAGGGTCATACGGCGTGCCATTATCATACCGATGTCACCCGAGCCGAGAATAACTACCTTTTTACCTACCATGATATTCTGGCGGTTGATAAGACGCTGTGCCGAGCCTGCGGTGTAAAGACCTGCAGGACGTGTGCCCGGCACCATGATACCTGCACGGGTACGCTCACGGCAGCCCATAGCAAGAACAATACTTCCTGCCTTAACGGCGGTAAGTCCGTACTCACTGCTTGCACATATTACTTCACTTGCTTCATGATTTACCTGAAGAACCATGGAGTTCAGCATATATTCGACGCCTGACTTCTTTGCCTTTTCTACAAATCTTCCGTAGTATTCGGGGCCTGTAAGCTCTTCACCGAAACGGGTAAGACCGAAGCCGGGATGAATACATTGTTGAAGAATTCCGCCGAGAGCATTGTCTCGCTCTAAGATAAGAACCTTTTTTGCGCCTTCTTCCTTTGCCGCAACTGCAGCAGCAAGACCTGCAGGTCCGCCGCCGATTATGGCAACGTCACATAAAACTTTATTCATAGTAAATTACCTCCTGCCCTTAACGAGTGCTTCCGGTTACCATATATGAACCGTCGTTATTCTTGTTGATTTCTGTGGGAGAGACTCCTAACTCACGGGCAAGTATTTCTATTACCTTAGGACCGCAGAATCCGCCTTGACATCTGCCCATACCTGCACGTACACGGCGCTTAACGGCATCAACGCTTCTTGCACCGAGAGGACGGTGGATAGCATCGAGAATTTCTGCCTCGGTAATCGTCTCACAACGGCAGATAACGTTTCCGTAAAGGGGATTTTCACGAATGAGAGCATCCTGCTCCTCGATGGTACATTCGCTGAACTTAACGATACCGCGGCGCTTCTTTATGAAGTTATCTTTAAGCTTGAAGCCTGCACCGTGGTTGAGAAGCTGTTCAACTACGTATTTGCCCATCGAAACAGAGAGGGTAAGACCTGTGGAGCGTACACCCGAAAGATTTACGTAGCCCTCAAGGTCGTCCCACATATCGAAGTTAAGTCCCTCGGGATTACGGTTGGGACGAAGACCCGAATACTGTGTGATGGTATCTCTTACGTTAACGCCCGGAACAAGGTTCTTAACGTCATTGGTGATACTCTGAAGTCCTTCTGCCGAGGTTGACTTGTCAACCTTGGAGTCCTGATCCTCGGCTGTTGGTCCTACAAGCATATTTCCGTGAATTGTGGGGCACATAAGCTTGCCCTTGGTAACCTTAGTGGGGATGGGAAGAACAATGTGCTCTACCTGGCAGGAGGTGTTCTTGTCGAGAATGAAGAACTGACCCTTACGGGCAACTACCTTATATTCTGCTTTACCTACCATTTCAGCTATCTCATCGCAGTATAGACCTGCACAGTTAATTACGTATGTAGTTTCAATCTCTTCCCCTGTGGTAACAACACTCTTTATCTTGCCCTTTTCAGTCTTGATATCCACAACCTTTGTATTGAGAAGGAAGCGGACACCGTTGTCGTGAGCGTTCTCACAAAGAGCCTGAACTAAGATGAAGGGGTCGATAATACTCTCTCGGGGTATCCACAAACCGCCTTTTACCTCCGGGTTGAGGTTAGGCTCCATTTCAAGGAGCTCCTTGCCCGATTTGTATTCTACGTCATACACGTGGTTTTTGAACGCCTTTGCCTTGATTTCGGGAAGCTTCTCAAACTGCTCATCTGTTATAGCAGGCAGAATTGCTCCTATTCTTGAAAAAGGAACGTCAAGGTCCTTTACAAGATCGTCATACATAGGGTTTGCGGCTACAACAAGCTGTGACTCTAAAGTCCCCGGGGCTGCATCATAGCCCGTGTGAATAATTGCACTGTTAGATTTTGAAGCATCTCCGCCTACGTCCTCGTTCTTTTCTACAACAATGACGTCAACGTTGTACTTACTGAGCTCTCTGGCAACTGCACTGCCTACGGCTCCTGCGCCAATAACAACAACATCTGTTTTCAGCATCATAACACCTTCCATTGAATAGTTTTGGCAGTTTCCTGCCTTAAATGTTTGCAAGACATTATAACATATTGTCAAAACATTTGCAACACTTTTTCAAAAGTTTTTAAAAGATTTTGACGAAATTAAAAATAACGCTATCATAAACTATGTTTATGATAGCGTTAAATCTTTTATTTTACTTTGCTATGATAACCTTAACGCCTGCCTGCTCAAGCGAGCGAACAACCTGAGAGGGCGCTCCCTCATCGGTGATGACAACGTCAATGTCCTCAAGGGGACAAACGTTTACAACGGCTCTGAGTCCAAGCTTGGAAGAGTCTGCAAGCACTATGGACATTCGGGCGTTTTTTATAAGCTGACGGTGAAGTCTTGCTTCGTCAAGGTGAAAGTCGGTAACCCCGCCTTCCGAAATACCGCCGATACCTATAAACGCCTTGTCTACGTTGAAATTCAAGAAATTCTCTTCCGCAGGAAATCCCGAAAGGGTAAGCTCCTTCGTTCTCAGCTTTCCGCCGGGCAGAATAACTGTACAGTTGAGATTTTCACTCAAATCTGCGGCAGTTCTTACTGCATTGGTGAAAACAGTCAGCTCCACCTTGTTTTTAAGATATTGCACCATAGACTGAACGGTAGTACCTACTCCCAGATAAATGGAATCCTTTTGCTCAATAAACTTCACCGCCTCACGGGCAATGACTGATTTTTCTTGAAACTGCACACTTATACGGCTGGCATATTCGGGCTCGCTGTTAAGTGAGAGGTTAACTACCGCACCGCCGTAAACACGTCTGAGATAACCCTGCTGTTCAAGATACTCAAGGTCTCGTCTTACCGTTTCAATAGATATGCCGAACTGCTCCATAAGCTCGGAGTTTTTAACAGTTCGCTGCTGCATAAGCATATCTATTATCTGATTTCTTCTGTCAAGCTTCATTATTACTACACCTTACAACCTTTTCAAAATGTTTGCAAAAACAGTATCTCACAAAGAAAGGATTTTGTCAAGGTTTTCCTTGAAAACAAAATTATTTATTACTTTACTCTTCTTTAAGAAAATTCTAACATGAGTGTCCGAAAATGCAAGTTATTTTTTGCCTATTATGTGGATTTTTTTGACAATGGGTGATATAATGAGCTTGCAAGACAAATTAATAAAAGGAGAAATAACAGCAATGAAAAAAATAATAGATAGTATGAGTGAGGGTAAAGAAGTCTTTTTCCTTTGCAATAAAGTGGCTGACACCCAAATTTTGACACAAGAGGATATTGACGATGCATGGGAAAGACTGAAGCGCTTTTCATCTTACGTTCAATCGGCTTTCCCCGAAACTAAAGCCACGGGCGGAATTATAGACTCTCCCATTCAGCTTATAAACGAAACGAAAAAAACACTCAGTGCAGATATACAAGGCGACCTTTACGTAAAGCGTGACGATTCTTTGGCGGTATGCGGTTCTCTCAAGGCAAGAGGGGGAATATACACAGTTTTCAAGCATGCCGAGGATATTGCCCTGAAAAGCGGAATGCTTAAAATAAGTGACAACTACGAAATATTGAACACCCCCGAATTTAAAAAGCTGTTTTCAAAATACAAAATCTCCGTGGGTTCAACGGGAAACCTTGGCATGAGCATAGGTCTTTCGGGAAAAACTCTCGGCTTTGACGTGACTGTGTATATGTCCGAGGAAGCAAAGGAATGGAAGAAAAATATGCTCAAAAAAGCAGGGGTAAAGGTAGTGGAATTCAAGGGCGATTACACCTCAGCCCTGAAGCTTGCCCGCAGTGAAGCCGCAAAGGACAGTAATACCTACTTTATCGACGATGAGGACTCAAAGGAGCTGTTCTTGGGTTATTCGGCAGCCTATAAAACCTTGGTAGAGCAACTGAATGACAAGGGCGTTACGGTGGACGTTGAGCACCCTCTCATAGTATATCTTCCTTGCGGTGTCGGCGGCGGACCCGGCGGTATAACCTTTGGTCTCAAGAAGTTTTTTGGAGATAACGTGTATTGCTATTTCGGTGAGCCCACCGAAATGCCCTGCATGGCTCTTGCTATGGCGAAAGGTGAGGGTGACGTCAGCGTTTACGATATAGGACTTGGCAATGGCACTGTTGCCGACGGGTTGGCGTGCTCAAGCCCGTCAATTTTGGCGTACAACGTAATGAAAGGAATGCTTGACGGATGCTTTACCATTGAAGACGAGCACAGTCTCGCCCTGTCAAGACTGCTATATGGCACCTCGGGAATAAAAGCGGAGCCATCTTCTTGCGTAGCATTAGGGGGAGTGGGAAAAATTCCTCACTCTGAAAACGCCACCCACCTTGTTTGGTTGACGGGAGGAAGCCTCGTTCCCGATGACGAGTGGAAAAAGATAGGTGTAATGTAGGGAGAAAAATATGATATACGATTTTGAATTTTACAATCCAACCAAAATATACTTTGGTAAGAATGCTCTTGATAGCCTTGAAAAGGAGCTTAAAAACTACGGGGAGAACGTTCTCCTTGTTTATGGAAAAGCATCTATTAAAAAGATAGGACTTTATGACAAGGTCATAAACGCCCTTGAAAGCACCGGTAAGAAGGTGACAGAGCTGTCGGGTATCAAGTCAAATCCCACCTATAATCAGATGATGGAGGGAGCAAGGCTTGTCCGTGAAAACAATATCGACCTTATTCTTGCAGTAGGCGGAGGCTCTGTTATCGACGTGTCAAAAGGCATTTCGGTGTCGGCATACTGTGAGGAAGACCCCTTTGAAAAGTATTGGGAGCGGTTTGAAAGGCTTGACAATAAAATTGTGCCTGTTGCATCAATTCTCACTATGGCGGGAACTGCTTCCGAAATGAATGCAGGCTCGGTTATTACTCACGAAGCAAAGATGAAAAAAGAGGGCAGAGTTTTCTGCTCCGAGGTAAACCCGAGGTTTTCTATACTCAACCCCGAATATACCTATTCTGTTCCCAAAATTCAGATGGTCAGCGGTGTTTTTGACGTAATGTCACATCTGTGCGAGCAGTATTTTTCGGGAGAGGACGATAATACCACCGACTATATTATTGAGGGCATTATGAAGTCTCTTATAACAAGCACCCGAAAAGCACTCGTTGACCCCCTTGATTATGAGGCGAGAAGTAATATTATGTGGTGCGCTACCATGGGTCTTAATAAGATAACGGGGCTTTCTAAAACTCAGGATTGGGAGGTACACGGCATCGAGCATCAGGTGGGGGCATACACCGACTGTCCTCACGGTGTTGGACTTGCCATAGTGTCAATTCCTTACTATAAGCATATATACTCTTACGGAATTGATAAATTTGTAAGATTTGCCTTGAATGTCTGGAACGTAGATGCAAAAGGCAAAACCAAGGAAGAGATTGCCCAAGAGGGTATTCAGAAAATGGCAGATTTTATCGTTGAAATGGGTATCCCCACAAAGCTCCGTGACATAGGTGCAACCGAGGAAATGCTGAGAGACATTGCCTTTTCTATCGCCGAGGGCGGTGGATATAAAGCAGTTACCAATGAAGAGATATACGAAATATTGAAAGAGTGTTATTGATATGCTTTGGGAAAATTTAAGAGAAGAAGAATTTAAAGAGGCGAGAGAGCGTTCAAAGGGTCTTTGCATTGTTCCGGTTGGCTGTCTCGAAAAGCACGGTCAGCACTTGCCCGTGGGCACCGACGTAATACATGTTACCGAAATTGCCCGACTCGCCGCAGAGGTAGAGCCTGCCGTTGTCTTTCCCTCTATGTACTTCGGTGAAAAGACGGGGGCAGGGGAGTTTGACGGAACAGTTATCTTTTCTCCCCAGCTGAGACTTCAGATACTGAAAGAAACCTGCTCTGAAATCTACCGCAACGGCTTCAACAAAATTCTCCTTTACGACGGACACGGCGGTAACAGCGCTATGCTCGACTATTTCACAAGGGGTCTCCTTTACGAAAAAACACCTTATAACGTCTACGTTTACTCTATCGGCTCGGATTTTGCCACTCCCAAAAGGATTTTAAACGAGGGCTATAAATATCTCACCACCGAGGACAGAAAAGTCCTCAGTGACTATGTCGAAAAAAAGATAACGCCGGGTCACGCAGGCTTTATTGAGACGGGCTGGGTCTACGGTGTCAGACCCGAAGCGGTAAGGCTTGATAAGATGACGCAGGAGTTGGGGGAGAGCAGCCACCGCTTTGATGAGTTCAGCGAGCATAAGATAAAGACCCCCTTCTCTTGGATGGCGAATTACCCCAACTCCGTTGAAAGCGAGCTCCACGACGGAATGAACGAAAGAATTGCAAGAGCTATGGTGGAATATTCCACGAAGAAGCTCCGTGAAGTTATCGCCTTTTTAAAGAGTGAGAATATATCGGGTGAATATTTAAAAGAATGGCTTGAGAAACAGTAAAAATATGCTCGAAGGAGAACCTATACAAGAATGGCAAAACACGAATTTGGAATTATGGAAAGGGCTCCCGCTGGCGGGGAAAGATACGATGAATATGAGCCCGAAAAGTATAGCTGTATATTTGTTGATGATGACTATATAGAGGACATACAAGAAAAATTGTGCGTATTTGACACCTTCAGCCACACTGTTGATATCCCTATGAAAGGACTCAATTATTGTGGAATAACACTAATTCCGCCGATGTCAATAAGCACGTTTCTGTCTGTTCTCGGTGATGGAACAGAGTATGAAAATTTAAGAAAACTGCTGATTGATGCTGAAAAAAGAAATAAGTTTGTAATCCATTACGGATTGTAAAAAGGAGGTTTTATGAATGAAAAGTATTAAGCCGGGGCGCGGTCCGTCTATGATGAGCGGAGTTGTCGGAATATTTATGATTGGTTTTGGAATTCTATGGACTGTTATTGCCGCACAGGCAAGCGGTATATTTGCTTTATTCGGTGTTCTGTGGACAGGGGTAGCGGTCATAATGACAATATATAACTTCAAAAACGCTACCGGCAAAAACAGATATTCAGCTTTCGATATTACAGACGGTGGTGAGGAGCCTGACCCATTCAACGAACGATTTGGAAATACTCAAAGTAACGCACATAAGAAGGACGACGTTGATAATAAATTCTGTCCATATTGCGGAAATCCCGTTGACGGAGATTTTGAATTTTGCAATAATTGCGGTAAGAAATTGCCGTAAGCTTTTACTGAGTTTTTGGAAAATTCTTAAACAGATAGGCGCTGAAAAAACACGTAGTTTTTCAGCGCCATAATTTATTTGAAAATATTCATTTATACCCCTCCAACGTTTTTTCAAGAAGTGTGCGGAATTCCCCTCTCACACTGTCGGGAGAAACTATCTCAATTCCGTCGCCGAAATTCAATACCCAGCCGAAGAAAAGGGGACTGACGTGCACCTTCACGTGTACCTCGAAATGTTCATCGTCACTTTTGAGGAAGGTCACGTCCTCTCCGAATCGGTCAATTACAACCCCCGCAAAGCGGTTTTTACAGCGGAGAGTCACACTTTCTTCAACTCCCCCGAACATTCCGAAGGTCTTTTTGGAGTAGAGTGCCATATCAAATCCGCGGAAAAACTCATCGCCGTCACGTTTTTCGTCAGTAAGGGAAATTTTCTGCATTTTATCAACTCTGTAATGCTTTATTTTCTCCTCACTGCTGTCATATCCTATCATATAGTAGTTTTCATCGTCCCAAGTAAGGGCGTGAGGGCTTATGATATATTTCTTTCCGTTATGACGAAGTACCTTTTCCTTTTTCTCATTCCACTCAAAATATTGGAAGGAGATTTTTTTATTCTGATTTATTGCCTCGTGTATTTCGTCAACGCTGTAATAGATGGTCTCGTTGTCCGACTTTACTCTGTTTGCAACGTATACCTGACGGCGAAGCTTCGTGGCGTCAAATCGGCTCATAAGAGAAGAAAGCTTGTCAATAAGTTCTCGGCTCTTTTTTTCTGAAATGAACTTTGAGGATTGTACTGCATCAATGAGAAGCTTAAGCTCGGGCAGCTCGAAGTCACGGCTTATTACGTGATATGTCACCGACTTGCCTACGCTTTTTTCTATGTCCACCCCGAAAATACGAAGTGTTTCTATATCGTCATAAAGTGTCTTACGCTCTGCTTTCACCCCTAATTCTCTGAGAGCACTTTCAACCTCCTTCAAGGTGAGCCCGTGCTCCTCGTCGGTGTTTTCAAGGAGTATCTTCAAAAGATATAGTATCTTTATTTTTTGGTTTGCACTTTTAGGCATAACTTACTCCAACGTTTTTTTATTTTATTCTAATCAAAAAGTATTCTTTTGTCAATAAAAGTAATGTTCCCATTTTCTCAAAATGGGAACACTTTCTCTTACGGATTTGTTCTGCGTCGGTATCTTTGCATCTTCTTTGAATGTCTCTTAAAGTGATTTTCCATAAAGAGGCATCCCAAAAGCAATCCTTCAAATATTACAAGCCACATAATAAAATAAAATACAGTCATTTTCATTTACCTCCTCTGTTATTGTGAGTACATTATAACAGGGGTGGTGTACGATAAAACGGACTTTGTTTCAAAACGGTAAAAAGTCCGTGATACTTCGATACTTGCTCACAAGCTTTCGTCAGCTTACGTAAGTAAGCTATCCTCAGCTTTGTTCGCGTGCACTCGTCTGACGGACTTTTTCCTCGTTTTGGGGTATATGTAAAATTTCCGCAATACTTTTTTAGAATGCAGAATGCAGAGTTCTGAATGCAGAATTAAGGAAAATTTTACTGAAGTAAAATTGATTTACATATTAGGACTTTGCACTAATACCCACAAGGAAACTTTTGAAAAAGCTTTCCTTGACTTTCAAAACTTTTATATTTGGTTTTCATAAGGGGTTCGGGGAAAACACTTTTATAAAAAGTGCTTTCCCCGAATATTAATTTAAGAGAAGATTTGCGTAGCAAATCAACAACAATTCTGCATTCAGCATTCTGTACTCTGCATTTCTTTGAATGCAAAATGCATTCAAAGATGCCTCAGACACTTTTTATGTTGGCACAGCTTTTCTTCGCAGTTGCGGCAAGAAAGGGTATCGTTTGTCTCTTCGTGAAAGCGCTCGGGGTGAAGGTGGTAGAGCGTTTCCCAAAAGATGAGGAGCAAAAGAGCAATAAGAAGCAGACTCCATGTAAACACGTCGGGAATAAATATAAGAGGAGTGCACATCATGGCGTAATCCCAGTTGTATATTCTGCAGCTGCCGCAACACTTGTTTTTCATAAACCAGGTCTGGAAGGGACAAAAGAAGAGTATGCATATCATATCGCACACCGAGTAGAAAAGACTGATGAGGATAAGGATTCCCTTGTCGATAAAACCTATATAGTAAAGGAGTCCTATAATGCCGTTGAGCAAAAGCCATGAAAGGGCAACAGCAAAAGTACTTTTTCTCACGTCAGGGGTGGATTTGTATGTCTTCGGATTTACAAAGTTCTTTTTAAATTGCTTTTGACACCCCATGCTTTCAAGCCTTGAGGGGAAAAATCTGAGTATCATTTCAAAGGTAAATACAATCCATATAAATCCAAGTATTGCGGGTCTTTCCTGAATTTCGGAGAAAGGGTGGGGATTGTTGTTAAGCTTACTGAGTATATAAAGTACAGTGCATATTATAAAAAGAGCTGAACGAAACAGGAGCTTATAATAATGCAAAAGTGAAATTTTTGATAAACGGATTTTTCGTCTCGACATTTTTTTACCTTTCTCAGAATAAAATACCTTAACATTATACTCATGAAATGAAATTTAGTCAAGAAAAAACTTCATCGGGACTGACTCGATGAAGTTTTGTTTTTTAATCATCTTCAAATGCTATTCTGATATTTCCGATACCACCTTCAATTTCAAGAAGGCTGTTACCCTCTCCAAAAGTCCCGCTTCCTATTTTTCTTCCGTCAAGTCTTATTTCTCCAATGCCCTTTGCCGCCTTAACCTTATAGCTGTCATTGTCTCCTGTGAGGGTTATGTCTATTGCTCCTATTCCGCAGTGTATTTCATTTTTTCCGAGAAGTGTGGATTTTAAGGTCAGCTCTCCCACACCCATTTCCAGTTTCAGGTCAGAAATCTCAGATACCTTGATGTTTGCCTTTCCCACTCCCGCCTTTATGTTCAGACCTTCGAGATTATTATTTTCGGGAATATAAATTCTTACTTCTGCGTTTTTTTTGTGAGAAATATTAATAGGTTTCCTTTTTTCAATAATTCTGAGTACTCCGTTTGCTTCTTTTATACTTACGTCACCGTTGTTTGTCAACACCTTGAAATTCTGTGCGTTTTCAATTATAAGTTCAGATACCTGAAGCTCCGCTTCAATTTTAAAAACACTGTTATCCACGGTGTATTCTTTCATTTCAACCTCTTCGGTATCGCCGAAGAAAACGGCAAGAATGTCAATAACCGAGCCGATGACCGTTACTGCAAGAAGCATTGCCAAAGCAATGGCAGTATATTTTATCGTCTTTCCAAGTACATTCATTTTATTTCAACCCCTCCAAAAACGGCGGAAGCATTTATGTAGAGCGTGGGTGCCCCTTCTTTGTTATGTCGGTGCTTTTCATCGGATACTCCGCCGAAAAGGGAGCTTGAAGAAACCTTTACGTTAACAAAATCGGGAACGATTATATCAATTCCGCCGAACACCGACGAGGCGTTTATCACACAATCACTGTTAATGACAGCACCTCTCAGGTCACAGTCAATACCGCCGAATATAGCTGAAAGTTCAACACCCTCAAACACTTCTCCGTCAAATTTCATTTCGTTTCCTGAGAATAAGGCAAATCCGTTTTTTGTTATTTTACTTTTAGGCACATTCTTTTCTCGGAGAAAAGCTTCTCCCAAAAGAAACTTGATGCCAATAATTATTATAACGGCGGGAATAATAAGTTTCCACATCATACCGAAGTCGAGAATGTCACGGCAGCAAAGGAATAGAAAAACTCCTATCAAAAGAGAAACAAAGTTTCCCGTTTTATCGCTGTCTGTAATCAGCCCTACAATCGACGGTATAATAATGATAAAGGTCCACCAGCCTTCAAAAAACAAGTCAATATCCGTTATTCCGAGGGCATTCAGGGCAAAGATAATTCCAACTGCAATAAGAATAATGCCCCATATAACTCTATTTGCATTTTTCACAAAATCAACTCCTTTTTTATTATTATATTTTAATACTTTTTCTTTGTCAAGTTATTGATTTGGTTTATTCTTTGTGCTAAAATATCAAAAGAGGTGAAACTATGAAGGATTTTAAAATAACCGATATGAGAATAAATCCGGGAGATGCCGGATATTTAATAGATGACGGAGAGACTGCCATTCTTTACGATACAGGCTTTGGTTTTACGGGTGCAGAGATGGCAAAGAAGGTGAAAAATGCTCTTGGAGACAGAAAGCTCGACTATATCTTCTTAACTCACTCTCACTATGACCACGTTCTTGCGGCTCCTCATATATTAAGGCTTTACCCCGACGCAAAGGTGGTTGCAGGTGAATACGCCGCAACGATTTTTGCAAAGGAGTCCGCCCGTAACCTTATGCGCAAGCTTGACCATGATGCCGCTACCGATTTAGGGCTTGGAGACTATGAGGATTTGACAGATGAATTGAAGGTGGATATCACCGTCAAAGAGGGGGATATTATCCATGCAGGAGAGCACGAATTCGAGGTAATCGCTCTACCCGGACATACAAAATGCTCTATCGCATTTTATTTAAGAGAGAAAAAATTGCTCCTTGGCAGTGAGACCATGGGTGTTTATAACGGAGAGGATAACGTGCTGCCCTTCTATCTCGTCAGCTACAAAATGACCCTCGACTCAATCGAAAAGGCACAGAAGCTTGACGTGAAGAATATACTCGTTCCTCACGTAGGGTACTTAAATGAGGAAGAGACTGCCTTTTACATGAAACGAGGCAAGGAAAACGCCATATCCGAGGCGGAGCATATTGCTTCAATGCTGAGAGCAGGCAAGGACACCGAAGAGATTTTCGAGGACTTTAAAAGTAGATTTTATAAAGGCAAAATGGTGGAAATGTATCCCTTGCAGGCGATGATATTAAATACCCACATAATAATAGACGTAGTAAAAAGAGAGTTTGCTCTGTGAGCAAACTCTCTTTTTTAATGCAGGATGCAAAATGCAGAATGCTGAATTATGGACAATTTCGGCATAGCCGAAATTTATAATTAATTTTAATTTGCCTTAAAGGCAAATTTCCTTAATTCATCATTCATCAATTAAAAAGAGCCTTTTGGCTCTTTTTAATTTTTGCTGTCAAGCTTTCTTGCACTTGTTCTGCCCTCGGGCTCGATTTCTCCTGCCTTGGTAAGAGCAATCTTTGTGAGAAGAGGACCTACAAGCTCATAGATAAGCACTGCGAAAAGGGTAATATTTGCAACAACGGCACCCTCAGCACCAAGCTCCTCGGCTTTTATCGCCATACCAAGGGCAACGCCTGCCTGAGGAAGAAGAGTGACACCGAGATATTTCACTATGGTGGGATTGCACTTTACGGATTTTGCCGATATAAATGCTCCCGAGTACTTTCCGAGCGAACGTGCAAGAATATAAACTACGCCTACAACTACAATCGCTACGTCTGCAAATACCGAAAGCTCAAGCTCTGCACCGCTTATAACAAAAAAGAGAATGTAGAAGGGGGCAGTCCAACGGTCAAGTCTGTCCATAAGCTCTTCCGAGAAGTCACAGAAGTTGCAGAACATAGTTCCAAGCATCATACACACAAGAAGGGAGGAGAAGGATATATGAACTCCGAAAACCTCAAACTTCAGCATAGAAAGTGCAACTGTGAGAAGCACGAAGGCAACCGACATGGAAAGACGCTTTGAGCGTGAATGGAAAAATTTCTCGAAATATGTAAATATACGTCCCATAACAAGACCGAGAAGAAGGGAAAGCGCAATTTCAAGAATGGGTTCCACTACAACCGAGATAACGTCTATCTTGCCCGACATAAAGGCTTTCGCAACACCGAAGGACGCCGCAAAGAGCATAAGTCCCACAGCATCGTCGAGGGCTACAACGGGAAGAAGTATATCGGTAAGGGGTCCCTTTGCCTTATACTGTCTTACTACCATAAGAGTAGCGGCAGGGGCTGTGGCAGCGGCAACCGCACCAAGAACTATGGCAGAGGGTAAGGGAAGCTTATCGGGCATCATAAAGTGAAGTGCAATAAGAACAACGTCTACAAGTATCGTTGTTATAACCGCCTGAAAAATACCGATTATGGTTGCCTGCTTTCCCGTCTGCTTGAGCTGGGAAAGTCTGAATTCATTACCTATTGAAAACGCTATAAAGCCAAGCGCAATATCCGAAAGAAGAGAATATTCCTTAACGTTTGCGTGACTTATAAAGCCAAGCCCTTCAATCCCAAGAAGTCCGAGACAGTAGGGACCTATAAGTATACCTGCCACAAGATAGGCGGTAACTGCGGGAAGGGAAAGCTTCTTTGCTAAACGTGAGAGCATAAGCCCCACGAAAATGGCTGTTGATAAAGTAAATAGTATAGTCATATAAAAACCTCTTATTCTTTAAATACCAAAAAAGCATTATAGCACTTAATTTTGAAAAGTCAAGAGCTTATTTTAATTTATTAAGATTTTCTGTTTTGGCAATAACAACAAGAGAAGAGGAAGCGTCAAGAAGCTTGAAGGGGTCGATGTTTATATCTACCTCTTCGTTTTTGATTTCAGCAACTACGTTTATGGAATACTTGTTTCTGAGCCCCAGCTCCTGCAAACTCTTGCCAGCCCAATCCTCTTTTACAGGTATTTCCACGAGAGAAACGTCACGGCTTAGCTCTACCATATCCACAAAGTCGGAGGAAAGCAGATTTTTGGCAAGGCGGGTGCCCGATTCATATTCGGGAATAACAACCTTGTCAGCTCCTACCTTTTTTAAAATTTTACCTTGCATTTCATCCGAGACCTTGACTATAACGGTTTTTACACCCGCTTCCTTTGCAAGCATGGTTGCCATAACCGACGCCTCAAGACAGCTTGCCATAGCTATTATCACCACGTCTGTGTTAGCGATACCAAGCTCGTCTATAACCGCCTTATCTGTTACGTCGGCGCATTTAGAAAAGGGTATTTCGGATATTACCGCGTTTACCGCCGATTCACTTCTGTCCACCGCAAGCACGTCAGCGCCGCTTTTTACAAGCTCCTTTGCAATGGCACTTCCATATCTGCCAAGTCCGAATACTGCATACTGTTTGTTTATACTCATAATTTACCCCACACTGATTTTCTCTGTCGGATTTTTTACGACAGCAGGTTTTGTTTTCTTTGTTTTAAATAAAAATGCGAGAGATATAGGCCCTACTCTGCCAAGGTACATTGTTGCCGTCACGATGAGCTTGCCCCACTGATTAAGAAAGGGGGTAAGATTTCTCGAAAGTCCCACTGTTGCCGCAGCACTTACGGTCTCGTAAAGAATATCAATGACGGATGCCGATGAAACCAAGGAAAGGAGAAGAGAAGAAACAATTACTATAAAGAGGGACATAGTCACTACCGCAATAGCTTTTTTCAGCGTTTCAAGGGGGATGGACCTTGAAAAAAGAGTTGTCTCGTCTTTGTTCTTTACCGACGAAACAAAAGCGGCAAGAATAACCGCCAGAGTCACCGTTTTGATACCGCCCGCCGTACCTACGGGAGACCCTCCGATAAACATAAGAATAAGAGAGAGCATTGCCGAGGCGTTGGTGATAGCCGATTGGTCGATAGAGACAAAGCCTGCAGTACGGGTAGTCACCGATTGAAATAGACAAGCCTGAATTTTTCCGAAAAGTGAGAAGTCCTTTATGGTTTGGGGGTTGTTGTATTCAAATATGAAATATAACAGTCCTCCGCCGAAAATCAGTATTAAAGTAAAGGTGAGAGCAATTTTTGAATGAAGTGTGAGAAACCTAAAGCCTCTCCTTTTCTTTATTACGTCTATTACGTCAAGCCAGACGATAAATCCGATACCGCCGATTATGATAAGAAGAGAGGTAGTCAGATTTATTATAGGGTTTTCGGCATAATTTATAAGGCTGTTTCCTCCGATAATGTCAATACCCGCATTGCAAAAGGCGGATATAGAGTTAAAGAAAGAGAACCATATTCCCTTAACGCCGAATTGCGGTACAAAAACCGTCATATAGCAGAGAGCACCTATAAGCTCTACCAAAAAGGTGCCCGAAATAACCTTCCTGATAAAAGCTGATAGCCCCGATAGGGTGTTTAAATTGAAGGCATCCTGAATTAAAACCGAGTTGTTCAGCGAAAGCTTTTTCTTGAAGTTGAAAAATATTCCTGCCGTAACGGTTATAATTCCAAGCCCTCCTGCTTGTATCAAAAGAAGAATTACCGCCTTCCCGAAAACGGACCAATGGGAAAAGGTAGGCACTACCACAAGTCCCGTTACGCACACCGAGGTGGTGGAGGTAAAGAGAGCATCTATAAATGGTGTAGCATTTCCCGAAGCCGAGCTTATGGGAAGACAGAGAATAAGAGCCCCCAAGAGAATTGCCATAAGGAAGCTGAGCATTATTATCTGAGTTGTGGAAAGTTTAATTTTCATTAGTTACCTCTATAAGAAAGCTTACGGGTCTGAAGCCGTCGTTACACGATATCATAGCTGACATGGGATTTTTCATCCATCCGTCAAAAAAGTTGCCACGCCCCTGGGCAAGCTCCTCTACAAAGTATTCCATACTCTCCCATGCACTTTGGCAAAAGCCCTCGGGCTTTTCGCCGTTTTTGGAGATAAAGGTGTCGCCAACCGCTATATCGCAAGCGTGCAAAATGGGATTTTCGTATTTTTCCATGAGGTCTTGATATTCCGTTTTCCGCACCGCCGTAATTTTTATATTATTCAATTATTTCACCTCACATAGAATTTTAGCACAATATTCTTATCTGTCAATGTTTTTTAACATATTTTTGTCTCAACCGCCTTGACTTTTAATTTAAAAGAAGTATAATTAAATATGTAGATTTTTTAGAGAGGAGAGGTGAAATGAACGGTAAACTAAAAGAAAAAATCAATGAGTCGCTTTCAAGCGTTTTGCCCATAACGCTTATCGTGCTTGCACTCAGTATTACATTTGTGCCTATGGATATAGGAACCCTCGCTCTCTTTATTGTTGGAGCAGTTCTCCTTATAGTGGGCATGGGATTTTTCCAGCTTGGTGCCGAAATGTCCATATCCCCTTTGGGTAGAAGCATCGGTTCAACGATTATGAAAACAGGTAAGCTTTGGCTTATACTCTTTATATGTCTCTTTATGGGAATTATAATAACGGTAGCCGAGCCAGACCTTATGGTTCTTGCAAATCAGATAGCATCTCTTTCAAACGCAACGATTATGTATACAGTTGCAATAGGAGTTGGTATTTTTCTTGTAATAGCTTTTTTAAGAATTTATTTCAAAATCAGTCTTTCGGTAATACTTACCGTTTTCTACGTCATAGTTTTTGCAGTGTCGTTTTTCGCACCTGCCGACTTCCGGCCTGTTGCCTTTGACTCGGGAGGTGTCACCACAGGGCCTATGACCGTTCCCTTTATTATGACCCTCGGTATAGGTTTTTCAGCTGCCAGAACTGACAAGGACACAGCGGGCGACAGCTTTGGTCTTATAGCCCTTTGCAGTATCGGGCCTATTCTTTCGGTGCTTATTCTCGGAATGATATTTAACATTACCGAGCTTTCTCCCAATACTTCGGAACTTGCTCCAGTAATTCATTCCACCACCGACGTAACGAAGTACTTTTATACCGCTCTTCCTCATTATTCCAAGGAAGTACTTATGAGCATACTTCCCGTAGTAGCGGTATTTATAATATTTGAGCTTGTTACACGTACATACCGACTTCATCAGGTTCTTCGTATTTCCGTGGGCTTTGTATACACTGTTTTAGGTCTTATACTTTTCCTTACAGGTGTAAACGTAGGCTTTGCTCCCGTTGGAAACTTGCTTGGAAACGAGCTTGGCGGAGGAGCGTATAAGTATCTTCTAATCCCCATCGGTGCACTGGTCGGTTACTTTATAGTAAAGGCCGAGCCCGCCGTACAGGTGCTCAATGCTCAGGTAGAAGAAATCACGGGCGGTATGGTATCTCACAAGATGATGAACACTGCTCTTTCTATCGGTGTTGCAAGTGCGGTAGTTTTATCCATGGTAAGAGTAATTACGGGACTCAATATATATTATATACTCATCCCCGGCTATATTATAGCCTTGGTTTTAACTAAATTCGTACCTCCCGTTTTTGTTGGCATCGCCTTTGACTCTGGTGGAGTTGCCAGCGGTCCCATGACCTCAACCTTCCTCTTGCCTCTTGCTATGGGAGCCTGTGCGGGAATTGGCGGAAACGTGGTTACAGACGCCTTCGGCGTAGTGGCGCTCGTTGCTCTTTCCCCCCTTATTACAATTCAGCTCATGGGCGTTATATTTGCCTATAAATCAAGATCGGTATCCGACGCCGCTGCAAAGGATATTTCCGATGAAATTATCGAGTTTGAGGAGGAAATGTAGATGGAAAACATACTCCCCCGTATTTTAGTAACAATAACTAATGCAGGAAACGAAAAAAAGCTTAAAGAGGTTTTTGACCGTTCGGACGTCCCTGTCAGCTTTTCCTGCCCCGCTCAGGGTACTGCACCATCGGCTATAATGGATATATTCGGACTCAGCGGAAGAACGCGAGTCATAAGTGCAGGACTTACCGTGAAGTCGCGTGTCAGCGAAATATTCGATAAGCTTTCCGAAAGCCTTGACTTTGCAAACAAAGGCAAGGGAATTGCCTTTACAATAGCCCTTACGGGACTTCAGAGTCATATGATTTCGGCGTTGACTCAAGCAGAAAAAAACAAAGAAGAAGGAGATGATAAAAGAATGAACACTCAGACATATTCCGCAATTTTTGTATCCTGCAACAACGGATATAGCGAAGACGTTTTTGAAGCGGCGAGAAAGGCAGGAGCCACAGGCGGAACTATCATAAAGGGCATCAGAGAAGTTACTGAAGAGACCTCGGAAAAGCTGGGTATCCCCCTTTGTGACGAACAAGACTTCATTCTTATTATCGTTAAGCGTGATAACAAAAAGGAAATTATGACCGCAATTATAAACGAATGCGGCATCCTCACCGAAGCCCGCGCAAACGTTATGTCCTTTCCTATAGACGAAGTATTCGGACTTAGTTAAACAAAAGAGAGTCATCGTTGATGACTCTCTTTTTGAATGCAGAATGCAAAATGCAGAATTATGGACAATTTCGGCAAAGCCGAAATTAACAATTATTTTTATTTCCCGAAGAGAAATTTTCCTTAACTTGCAAACGCAGTTTGCAAATATAACTTAATAGAAAGGATTTATTCTTTCTATAAACAAAAGCCCCGAAAGGGGCTTTTAATTATAGCATAAGCTGTTCAAGTATTGCTTCAATAACGTTTTGTGAGCCGTTGTAGGTCACAAGATAGTTGATTATATCCTTGTCGCTGTTAGGATGCCTCTTGATAGCATCCCAATAGTCAGCCTTCTGCTGATAGTCAATCTGCGAGCGCAGGATTATATCGAATACTCTGTCCATTCTGTCGGAGTTGTCGTGTAAAAGATTTTTAGCACTTAACTCAACCTTTATTTCGCTTGTGACAGGGGTCTTTGGAATAAAGAGTGTTACGGTGTTGGTCTCCTTGTCATATTCACGGCGCACGTTCTTCTTTTCTCCGTCGATTTCCACCTTGGCTCTCACGTTCTTGTTGTAGCCTCTGAAACGAAGGGTATATCTGCGTGCCGTGACGGTTTCATTTAAGTCACCCCCTGCTTTTCCAATCTTGAATACCGCCTTCTTGTCGGTGTAGTCAAGAGTGAGAGCGGTGGTTGCAAGCTTTCCTTCGCGGTAAGCGTTTGTGTCCCCGTCATCTTCGTAAATGGTGAAGGAATTGCTCGCACCGGGAAATACGAATATTTCCATATTCTCCTGCTTTTGAAGTCTGTTGTCTCCCTTGGCGGGCATATTCATGGGAACTATTGCGCCTGCCTTGGCAAACACGGGCATTTCATCAAATTTTCTATATACGTTGAATACCTTGTTTCCTTGATACACGTTTCCTCTGAAGGCATCTATCCATATTCCGTGAGGCATCCATATTCTCACCTTTCCGAGCCCCGTGTCCTTGTCGGCAGGAGCGGTGATGGGGGCAACGAAAAGCTCACTTCCGAAAAGATATGAATTTCGCGTGGTATTGTTGAGCTGTCCATAGGTTGAAGCATTCTGCCAATGATAATAAAGGGGCTGAACCACGGGCTCAAGCTCCAGGTGCTGACGGTAGTTCATAGCATAGAGATAGGGGAACATTCTGTGGCGGAGCTTCAAAAATTTTTTTGATGAGCTCTCACAGTTCTTGTCATAGTTCCAAGGCTCTCTGCCCGAGAAGGGAGAATTACTTGAGTGAAGTCGGTTAATAGGGGAGAATGTTCCAAGCTGTACCCAGCGTGCATTCAACTCGTCGTCACGGTAGCCCATCATATGACCGCCGATATCGTGGCTCCACCACGTGTAGCCTATGTTTGACGCGGTAAGGGTGAAATAGGGCTGGAAGTCGAGGCTTTCCCAGCTTATAACCGTATCTCCCGAAAATCCTACGGGGAAACGCTGAGAACCGGGTCCCGCAAAGCGCGAGAAGATAATCTCTCTTTTTCCTTCTCTTTTTGCATCAAGGGTGTGATAGTGGTTGAGCACCCACAAGGGGTCAATATTCTGAATGGTAGACTTTGTTCCCTGTTGCCAGTCCATCCACCAGAATCTTACACCGTCCTTCTCATAAGGGTGATGAAGAACGTCAAAGTACGCCTTGATGAAATCGGGGTTCGACATATCGAATTTTACCCCCTCTTCGCTTTCGGGGTCTATTCCCACTGCCTTTGCCATTTCAGGATACATCTCCTCAAAGGCTCGCACTCCGTCGGCGGGGTGAAGATTAAGGCTGGGGGTAAGATTGTGGTCAAGGAGCCACTTTAAAAATCTCTTGTAATCGGGGAAAAGCTTTTTGTTCCAGGTGTATCCCGTCCATCCCGTGCCGAACCTTGGGTCAACGTCCACAAGATGCCAATCCATGTCTATAACCGATACCGAGAAAGGAACGTCCTCTTCAGTGAACTTATTCATAAGGTCAATATATGATTTTTCGGTGTACTTGTAGTATCTGCTCCACCAGTTTCCCATAGCAAAGGCAGGCAGCAGTGAGGGCCTTCCCGTAAGGCGGAAATAGTCCTTCACCGCATCAAGATATGCGTTTTTATATCCGAAGAAATAGAAGTCCTCAATATCATAGCTTTCTCTTTGCTTGATAAATCCGTCGCTGTCAAGAAGTACACTGTCCTTATCGTCGATAACAGAGAAGCCAGCCATAGAGCATACGCCCTCTCCCAGCTCAATCTCTCCGTCTGCACAGTCAAGTGTCCTCGCAGTACCCTTGAGAGTCTTGAAGGGAGTGCCGAAATACCAACACTTTCCGCCCTTGACGGTAATTGACAGATTGTCTGAATTAAATCTTCCCGTCTTTGCATATTCAAGAACCAAATAGTCGGTTTTGATTATGAGCTTATCGGCAGTATCCGAAACGTCAAAGGAACACTCGCCGAAGTTTCGGTCAATAACCGAGCGGGTAAAGGAGTCCTCAAATCTTCCATCGTCATTCCATTCGCATCTGATAAGGCGTGATGTAATAACGGTAAAGCGGTAGCACTCACCCGCCACCGTCTTTTCAGGGGCCGCTTTCGGGCAGCCTTCAACTTTAAAATAATCGGGCAATCGTGACATATTTTCATCTCCTGTTGACAAAATATAATCTTTTGCTATAATTGTATTATATTCTTGTTTTTTATAAAATTCTCGCACAATATTCCAAAAATATTACACAATATTCACATAGAGGTAAAATAATGAATATAGGAGTCCGCGAAAGCTGTATAAGAGGCACGAAAAGCTATCCCGTACAGATAGTATCAATTGATGCTACTGAGCCTGAAATTGATACCTTTTATCATTGGCATCCCGAATTTGAAATAATATACGTAGAAAAGGGCGGCTTTACCGTAAACGTAGAGGGAGAAGAGTATAATGCGGAGGATGGAGACCTTTTCTTCATATCTCCCGATTCTCCCCATTCTCTGTCGGGGGGCGCAGGAAAGCGAAAGCTTTATCACGCAATAGTGTTCTTCCCCTCTCTTTTCTCCTTCTTCAACCAAAACGATATTCAAGACAAAATAATAGACCCTCTTGTAAACCATAAAATAAAATTCCCACCGCGTATAAAAAAAGAGAGTCCGCTTTGGGAAGAGGTTTATACTGCCATAGGAGAAATAGTAAGCCTCAACAAAAATCCTCCGCACCGCACCGATAGGATGAAGACCACGCTCCTTTTTCTTGAAGTGCTTTTAATGCTGTGGGAAGGTGACTTATATAGTGTGTCGGAAAGCGAGAATTTTGAAACCGAAAGGATAAGAAAAGTCGTTTCGTTTATAGAAAAAAACTTCAGGGGAGAAATAAAGCTTCGTGAGCTGGCGGAAATCACAGGACTCTCCGAAAAGTACTTTTGCTCATTTTTTAAGCTTCACACCGAAAAAACTCCCGTGGAATATATAAACTGTGTAAGAATAAATTCCGCCGCCTCAAAGCTTAAAAACACAGATGACAGTATCACCGAAATTGCCTTTGAAAGCGGCTTTGAAAACGTGGGATACTTTATCCGCCGTTTCAAGGCTCAGACGGGAATGACGCCGGGGGAATGGAGAAAGATGAAAGGTGAAAAGTGAATAGTGAAGAGTGAAAAGTGAAAAGTTTTATAACAATAAGCTATTTAATAGTAGTTTTTTCATCTGTTAACCCTGCTATATAATCCATACTAAGATTATAAAATTTTGCTAAGGTTATATTTACTTACTTTCATTTTATTTTCACCTTTTTCCCATTTTCTGACTTGCTTAGGTGTTGCATTTAGTAAAACGGAAATGTATTTTATTGAATATCCATATTCTTTTCTGATTTGTTCTAATCTTTCGTATTCTTTCATAAAAATACTCCTTTCAAAAAGAGTATACATTATGAAATAGTTGATGTATATGTTATAATTTATAACATAAGAAAAGCTTTAGTTTTCACAAAAAATATCTTCATCTCTTCTTAAAGGGAAGAACAAAAGAGTATGACCGTCAAGGTCATATTTTTTTGTGTTAATTTCCGTAATACGACGATTTGTATAGGTGGTATAAAAAAGAGATTTTCTTTTTCTGTCGTAGGCAGAGGTGTATTCGGTCATCTCGAATTCGCCCTCATTTACTTCGGTAGCACCAAGGACCTGCTCGGTGCAGGCGAGCAAGTGAAAAAATTGAGACAAAGAGTCCTCAGGAGAATTTTCTTTCACGAAGGATGCTCTTACAAATCTTGAGGGAGAAGAGGTGTCCCCCGGCAGTCCCATACCCCCCATTCCCCGCGAGACCGCTTTCAAATCAAGGCTTTTTGAAAATCTGTTTTCCGCACTTTTATTTGTAATATTCATATAATAGGTCAGGTGGTTCATTTGATAGGGAAAGGGAGGATTGTTAGTCAGCACCCCTGCGGGATTAGGGTATACTTTGAGTCCTTCCTTGACGCTTTCCACAGTAATGCTTTCTTTTTCGTCTGCAATTATAAAATGAAGCTGTGATGGGGGAAGGTTATGAGAAAAGGGGGTGGAAACAATATTGACGTCCTTCAACAGCACCCTTGCATCAGCAACGCTTTTCGCACGAGTCAAAACGTAGGGAATAAATTCAAAGGATGCCACGTTGCTTTTTGTAGGCATAACACTGTTATAAACTGCATTCCCCACAAAATTAAGTCCCGCCGCCCCAAGTCCCTTTTCATTCATAGCATCAAAAAACAAGGGATATCCGTCAACCGTTTTCGATATTCCCATTATTGCATAGTGACTGTCAAGCTTTTTCGTGTGTCTGAAGGACAGAGGGAAGCTTCTTGGCAAAACAACGGCTTCTTCTCCAAAATCGCTTTCCCAATCAAGATTTCTCCCGAAGAAGCCTTTGGTGTTTATAGCAGTACACAAAAAAATCACTCCTTTAATTCTATAATAATTATATAAATTAATTATTTACAGAGGTTGTCAAAATATGCTACAATATAGAAAATGAAGGGAGTTGACATTTTGTTTTTTTTGATAAGATTGCTCGGAATTTTAGGTTTGTCACTTGGTGCAGGCTCTTTCCTTTTTAAAAAGCATAAAGGAATAATACTTTGCAAAACTTTTCAGGTTCTTTCTTTTTCCGCACAGTATTTTTTGATAGGGCCTACCGCTTATACCGCGGCTTTTCTTGACTTGATATCAGCCCTCAGAAATTTTCTCTTTTATAAATTCGTTGAAAAAAAGCGCTCTACTCTGCCTCTTATTATCATCTTCTCGGGTTTTGTCATATGCATCGGCTTTTGCTCCTGGGCAGGGCCCATAACTCTTATGGCTGTAATTCCTAAAATTCTCACTACCGTTTCCTACGGAATGAAAAACGAGCGTATTTTAAGGCTTATCACTCTGCCATCCTGCTTCTTCTGGATAGCCTATAACTGTATCGTTGGTAGCTATGAAGCGGCAATCGGCGATTTCCTCACGCTTGGTTCCCTTCTTATTGCGATTTATAGATTTGATATACGTAAACCCAAAGAAAATTAAAAAATCGTGCAGACAAAAATCTGCACGATTTTGCTTTATTGAATTTACGATATCATAACTATAACAGAAAAGCATAGGGTAAGTACCCTATGCTTCAGTTTCACAAAACTGTCCGGAACGGCAAAAATATCAAGTGAATTATAAAAGCTCTGCCATATCGAGAATGAGTCTTTCTGTCTTTTCCCAGCCGAGGCAGGGGTCGGTGATTGACTTGCCCCAGATGTTTTCGCCAATCTTCTGAGCGCCGTCCTCGATGTAGCTTTCAATCATAAAGCCCTTTACAAGCTTCTTTATATCGGGATTGTGACGGCAGGAGTGAAGCACCTCTTTTGCAATTCTTGTCTGCTCAAGATACTTTTTGCCCGAATTTGAGTGGTTAGTGTCAACGATAAGGGCAGGATTTTCAAGACCGCTTTTTGCATATGTCTCGGAAAGGTGCAAAAGGTCCTCGTAGTGGTAGTTGGGGATTGCTTCACCGTGACGGTTTACGTAGCCTCTGAGTATTGCGTGAGCGTAGGGGTTTCCCTCGGAGTGCACTTCCCATCCTCTGTAAATGAAGGTGTGCTTGTGCTGAGCGGCGGTAATGGAGTTCATCATAACCGAAATGTCACCGCTTGTGGGGTTCTTCATACCAACGGGAACCTCAATACCGCTGGAAACAAGACGGTGCTGCTGATTTTCAACAGAACGCGCTCCGATAGCAACGTAGCCAAGCACGTCGCTGAGGTAGCGGTAGTTTTCGGGGTAGAGCATCTCGTCTGCACAAGAGAAGCCCGTCTCCGAGAGAGCTCTCATGTGAAGCTCACGGATAGCGACAATTCCCTTGTACATATCGGGCTTTTGGTTCGGGTCGGGCTGATGAAGCATACCCTTGTAGCCGTCACCTGTGGTACGGGGCTTGTTTGTATAAATTCTCGGAACGATGAATATTTTGTCCTCTACCTTTTCCTGAACCTGGCGGAGTCTTGAAATGTAGTCGATGACGCTATCCTCATTGTCTGCCGAGCAAGGACCGATAACAAGCACAAGCTTGTCAGTCTTGCCTGCGAAAATATTTTTAAGCTCACAAGCCCTCTTTGTCACAATGGCTTCAAGGTCGTGAGAAAGGGGGTAAAGCTCTTTTACCTCCTGAGGAATAGGGAGTTTTCTTTCAAAAATCATACTCATTGTTTTGTCCTTCTTTCATAAAAATAAGCCTCACCCGAAGTTACGAGTGAGGCTGAAAAAATTTAAAAGTCAAAAAACTTAACGTCTCACAGGTAACTTTTGCACGCCGAAATAAGCACAGTAAAAAAACACTGCGCTAAAATAAAAGAAAAAGCCTGCAAAAAGTGTTGAGAACATCTGTTTTTTCCTTTCATTCATTTGATGTGCATAATTATACTACTGACCATAGCCTTTGTCAATAGGTTTTAAAAAAAATTAAAAAGTTTTTTTCTCCATAGGACGGTAGGCAATATATTCGATGTCGCTGAGCCCCGCTCGCTGGGTCATGGTATTATATACCCTGCGGTGAAGGTCGGCACGGCTTTGCCTTGAAGAAAGAGCGTTGTCCGGATAAAAGGGTCCGTCAATGAAAACCGTCATCCTCGGTCTTTTCAAGAAGCGCCTTTTTTGGTAGGTAGAGGTAAAGGAGTAAACGGGCGCATTTTCTTTAATTGGGAACTGAAAGGACCCATCCGAAAAGGGGCGAACGTCCTTCATATACTCCCACACGTGTGCCTCGGGGTATACGGCGATGGGATAACCTTCGCTGAATCTCTGATGCAGCGCTGAGGCAAAGCGCGGCATTGCCTTTAAAGAAGAGGGAAGGGGAATGGCTCCGATAAAGGGAAGGAGCTTTCCAAGAATGGGGATACCTAAATTTGCAGGGGATACAATAGCGAAAAATCTCTTTGGAAAAGAGATAAGCGCAGGCAGAAAAACGTCTCCTATGGGCTGGGTATGGTTGCCGAAAATGAAGTAGTTCTCACCCTTCTTTATTTTTTCTTTCCCTACAATTTTCAGATGTAGATGAAGCTTTAAGTAAATAGCACCCAAGAGGGCAATAAAATAATAGAGCGCATTTGTAAAAAATCCCGTGCCCCTTATATACTTATAGCTTTCGGGTATCGTATAGTCCTGCCCTGCATTTGTGGTGAAATCGTCCTCAAAGGAAGAATAATAGCGCGTCTTTTTCATATCACAACGTCTTCCTCTTCAAAGGAATAGTCAAGCTTTTTATTATATATTTCCTCGTAAGCCTTCACCTTCATTTCGTAGTCCCTTGAAGCAAGTTCACGGCAATTTTCACTCACACTTTTTTCGGGGTTGGGAAAGAGCGGGTCGAGAACGTGAAGGGTGTGAACTACCTTCTCCTTTTCTTTTCTTATTTCCACAAAGCAAGGGACAATGGGGACAGAAAGCTTGGAGGCAAAGTAGTAAGCCCCCTCCATAAGAGGTCTCGGCTTTCGGTAGCCCGTCCACATTTCACGCTCGGGGTAGATTAGAACGTACTCTCCCTTGTCTAAAAGAGATTTTAAAAGGGGAGTAAAGCTTTTTTGCATATAATGGAGATTGTCTGTAATGGGAATAGTGTCGGCATAGTTCATAAGAAAGCCAATAATTCCTGACATAGCAAGGTTTGTTTCCTCGCACACAACGTTCAGCCTTTTTTTACCCTTGCGCCATGCCAAAAGCCGCGGCGCAGTATTTTCGGTGGGACTGAAGTGATTTGAGGTTACAATGGCACCGCCGTGAATTTTTTGAAGCTTTTCAAGACCTTTTATTTCGGTGGTTTTTGTAATTGCCGACGTGAGGACATTTGCCATTCTCCGAGCGGTAAAGCTTTTTATTTTGTAGGATAGCGTTTTCCTTTTCTTTAAGTAGCCGAATACGATTTTATCCTTTTCTTCTCTTGTGAGAACAGGATCGTTCAGCTCTACCTTTCGGTGAAAATCACCGTCGGACACCGCTTTTTTTATATTCTCGATGACCTTTTCTCTGTCTGTCATAAAATAACCTTTACTCCGCTTTCAATAATTTTTTTGAAGGTGATATCGTTTTTTGGAATTTCACTTCCTCGCTTCAAAAGAAGCTCGATGCATTTTTTGTCAGCCTCTTTATTTTCGTCGGTGTAGCCTTCTTTATATTCCTTTATTTCTTCCATAAAACCGCTGTCCGAGGCGTAATGCCAGAAGGGGGCGTCATATTGCACGTTGTCGTAGCACCAAGGCTTTGAGAAGAGGTTGTAGTGAATGATACCCGTGTCCTCCCTCTCGGGGGTATTTTCTTCGGGCATAACGTCCCAGCGTGAGTCAAGATATTTTATTTTTCCACGGCATATAGCGTTGAGATAATCCTGGTCGGGTGCTATGCAGTCAAAATGATAGGTGGAAAGAAGGGAAAGAAAATGATTTGTAAAGTTCTTCTCACGAAGAAGGGCAAGGTTCATAAGGAGTACTCCCGAATTTATATACTCTTCCTTCTTTACGCCAAATCCCTCTTCCATATAGTAAACAAATTCAGGCACCTTTGCCACCGACAAATCCGAGCACGCACCGATAAGACAGTCCCCAAGGTCGGTATCAAAAAGCTTTCCGAGGTCGTCGGTTACGATAACGTCGCTGTCAATGTAAATGGCACGGTCAAGGTCGGGGAACATTTCGGGAATAAAAAGCCTGAAGTAGATAGTCAGCGTAAAATAGTCGCAGCGAAGCCTGTTAGACATTCTGTCGGTTATGGTGTCAAAGCCCTTTGTCATGGGAATAAACTCTATCTTGAAGTTCTCTTTTTCAAGAGCTTTTATTTTATTCTGATTTTCCTCGGATACCTTTTCGTGAAGAACGTATGCCTTGTAGCTGCGCTCAGGGCTTGAATTCTTTATGGCGGAGTTAAGTGCCACCGCAAGATAGGGGGCGTAGTTGTTGTCAATGGTAAAAAAAACGGGTATTGTATTCATTTCATTATCTCCTTTTGGCTTTCTTTCAGCTCACTGTATAGGTCGTCAAATCGGTATTCCTTTAAAACCGAGTGCATTTTCTCTATCTGCCAAGGCTTTACCGATATTTTGCCACGCAAGGAAAAGCAGGTGGTAAAGTGTCGGAAAACCGTGTCCTCTCTCACACTCTTTTGCTCGTTGAAGCGCCTTGGCAGGAGTATCTTACGCTTCACCTCACGGTTTATCGCCGATTGGTCGGGCATAAACATTTTCTTTTTCTTACACCTTTCACGGCACCTTTCAAAAAGCCCCGTTTTCCTTATCTCATCGAGATTAAGGAAGAGAACGCCCGAGTTCATATAACTCATTTTGAATGGAAATCTTCTGAAAAAATATTTACCGTAGCGGTCAAGGACGCCTGCTACCTCCACCCCTGCCATATCAAGGGTGATATGAGGCGGTGCAGTACAGATAACGTCGGCGTCAAGGTAGAGTATCTCGTCGGGAAGAGAAGGTATTTTGTCGGCAAAAAGCCTGAGCATGCAGGCAGGAGTAAACCGTGTACGGCTGTTCTTTACGGGGAAATTCTTTTTGAACTCCTCGGTCACGTCGATGAGGGTAACTCTGTTTTCCGGATTTTTTTCCTTCAGCTTTTCTTCGAGCCTTAGGGCAAAATCACTGTCAATGCCTTTCATTTTGTAAAAGGAGGTGAGTATGTATATGTTGAGGGGGTGAGAATAACGGGCAAGAGAAAGAGCAGACATAATTATACCCTCTCTTATTCCGCTGTCTCCCGAATAAAGAATATTCATCACACACCGCCTTTATCTTATTTTTTCACTCTTGTAAGATTTTACACAAATCGCCGGAGAATGACAACCTACTTCTCTTATCGACTGCTAAACTGTTAGTAAAGAGGGGTCGGTAGAGCGGTAGAGTTCGCCTTCTACTATTGGTAGAGGCGAAAAAGTAGCTGTATATAGAAAAAAATTAACTCTTGATTAAATTTTCATTTTATGGTAGAATAAAACAGTAGAATTTACGTTGAGAGGGTTTTTATGGAAGATATAAAACAAAACGTATCAGCCAACATTGCGGAACTCAGAATTCTTCGAGGAATGACACAAACAGAGCTTGCCGAAAAGCTCAGCTATTCCGATAAAGCGGTTTCTAAATGGGAAAGAGGGGAGTCTATCCCCGACATAACCGTGCTTTGTAAAATTGCTTCAATCTTTGAGGTGAGCCTTGATTACCTTGTTGAAAAGGAGCACCCCGTGAAGCCTGTAACCGAGGAAAAGGAGCTTACCCGTATGGAGAAGCTTTCCGTCCGTCCTCAGTATAATCCTACCCTCAATCACTATCTTATTATGGGAATAAGCATTTTTTCGGTGCTTCTCCTTGCAACTATCATCTTTGTGTCAGTGAATATAGTTATGGATAATCCCAAACTCGATTGGCTTTCTTTTATATATGCAGTTCCCGCATCTATTATTATATGGCTTGTATTCAATTCCATATGGTTTAACCCGAGACTAAACTTTATCATTGTCTCATTCCTCATATGGTCGGTGCTTGCAGTTATTTATTTTACACTCCTCGCCTTCAATTATAGTGTGATCCTCATCTTCTCTCTTGGAATTCCCGCACAGATAATCGTCTATATGTGGTCGAGGATAAGCTATAATCCGAATAAGAAATAATAAAAAAGGACAGAGCTTTTGCTCTGTCCTTTTTGTTATAATATCAATTGTTTTCATTTAATCTATAAAATATATTTGAATTGAATTAATGAAGATTTGCGTAGCAAATCAACCTTAATTATTCAATATTCAATATTAAATTTCAATTATCCCCAACTTTCGTTTTTCTCACCTTATCGCGAAGCTTTAATATCTCCGACGGGGATACTGACAGCTCGTCAATGCCCATTTTTAAAAAGCTTTCGGTGAGAGTCAGGTCACCTGCAAGCTCTCCGCAGATACCTATCCAACCGCCCTCCTTGTGGATGCTGTCTGCCGACATTTTTATAAGCTTCATTATTCCTTCGTGGTAGGGGTCGAAGAACTCCTCGATATTTGGATTTTGTCTGTCACAAGCAAGGGTATACTGTGACAAATCGTTTGTGCCGATACTGAAAAAATCGAAAAGTGCGGCGAGCTTATCGCTGATAAGGGCGGCTGCAGGAGTTTCTATCATTATTCCAAGCTCTACGTCTCCGCTATATGGGATACCGTCGCGGTCAAGCTCGGACTTGACCTCCCGCACTATTTCTATTATCCGCTCGCCTTCCCAAAAATTCGTTACCATAGGGAACATTATGCCCAGCGACCCGAATTTTGATGCTGAAAATAGAGCTCTGAGCTGAGTTTTCAATATTTCAGGTCTTTTAAGGCAAAGCCTGAGCCCTCTCAGCCCAAGTGCAGGGTTCTCCTCATCGTCAAGGGAGAAGTATCCCGCCTTTTTGTCGGCTCCTATATCGAGAGTGCGTATTATTACTTTTTTGCCTGACATTGCCACCAGCACCTTCTTGTACGCCTCAAATTGCTCATCTTCTCCCGGAAAGGTATCCTTGTCAAGATAGAGAAACTCGCTTCTGAAAAGCCCGACGCCTCCTGCGTCACTTGCAAGGACAGCCCCGATATCCTCTGTGCCTTGAATGTTAGCGAAGATGTTTATTTTTTTGCCGTCAAGAGTAATATTCTCTTTTCCCCGAAGCTTTTTCAAAAGCTCCTTTTTTTCTTGGTTCTCGTTTTCTTTTTCTCTGATTTTTATAACCGTTTCGCTGTCGGGCTCAACGAATATTTCTCCTGCTCTGCCGTCTACTGCAAGAAGGTCACCCTCCTTTACATTGAGGAGAAATGAGTCTCCCACCCCTATAACTGCAGGAATGTTCATATTTCGGGCAAGGATTGCCGTGTGAGAGTTTGCAGAGCCGTGAGTGGTTATAAAGCCGAGAATTTTCTCCTTGTCAAAGAGCACCGTCTCAGAGGGAGTAAGGTCTCGGGCGCAGATAATGGAAGGCCGTTCAAGGGTGTCACTGCCTCTTGCCTTATCGAGGGCGAGAATAAGCCTTTCCGAGATGTCCTTTACGTCAATGGCACGGGCTTTCATATAGTGGTCATCCATAGAAGAAAACATATGGGCGAAATTCTCCGCTGTTACCGATATAGCGTATTCCGCATTTACCATCTGATGCACAATTATCCGTCTCACCGATGCGTTGAAGTCCTCGTCGTCAAGCATCATAAGGTGTATCTGAAAAATTTCCGCTCCCGTTTCTCCTACCTCGATAAGCGCCTTTTCGTAAATTTCACGAAGCATATCGGCGCTTTTTTTCTTCGCCTTTTCAAAGCGCAGAATTTCGTTTTCGGAGTCCTTTACCGCTATGCGTTTTATTTTCAGCTCCTCTTTTTTGTATATGACGGCAGGACCGATGGCAGTTCCTCCGCATACACCTTTTCCAATAAATTTAAGCATATTTTCCCCTTAAAGCGTCTCTTCAAAAAAACGTTTTATAGCATCAAGAGCCTCTTCTTCATCTTCTCCCGTCACTACCACTCTCACCTCGTCACCGTTTTTTATTCCAAGCGACATAAGCATCATAAGTCTTGACGCGTTTACTTCTTTTCCGCCCTTTTCGATAATAACCTCACTCTGCCACTCCTTTGCAAGAGCCGACAGCTTTCCTGCAGGGCGGGCGTGGAGCCCTATTTCGTCTTTGATTATATAACTGAATTCTTTCACTTTTTCGTCACCTCTGCAATTTCGTCGCCTGCGTTTACTTCTCCCTCTCTTATAACCTTTATCTCAAATTCATCTGAGTTTACTATAACCATAGGAGTTGTAAGCTTGTATCCGCTTTTTTTTATTCCTCCCATATCAAAGGTTATGAGAAGGTCGCCTTTTTTAATACTGTCACCGCTCTTTACCTGAGGCTTAAAATGGAGGCCCTTAAGCTTCACGGTGTCAAGTCCTATATGAAGGAGTATTTCTTCACCGCGCTCAGAGAGTATATTGACAGCGTGAGAGGTGTCGAACACACTCTCTACCTTGCCGTCGCAGGGAGCGAAAAGCTTACCCTCAGAGGGTAAAAATGCTACACCATTACCAAGTATGCCGCCTGAAAAGGCTTCGTCCTCCACCTTGTCAAGAGGGATAACCTTGCCCTTTACGGGGGCGGAAAGTCGGGGCGGGTGATTTTTGTCAAGGTAGTCCTCAAGGTTTGACTTTACCACCGATACCTGAGGCCCGTAGATTATCTGAACGCCTTGCCCCTTCTTTATGACGCCCGACGCACCGCTCTCACGAAGAGAGGCTTCATCTACCTTTTCGGGGTTCTTGACGGTTACACGAAGTCTTGTGGCACAGCTGTCGAGGTCGGAAATATTTTCTTTACCCCCAAGTCCCTTTAAAATGAGAGGGCTCTTGTTGTCGGCTTCATGACGTCGTGTGAGGTAATCCGCCTTGGTATAAAGTTTCGACTCCTCTCCGTCGTCTTCTCTGCCAGGTGTCTTGAAGTTGAACTTCTTTATAAGGAAATAGAAAACGAAATAGTATATGACGGCGTACACAAGTCCTACGATAACTACCCATATCCAATTGGTCTTGGAATTACCTTGAAGAATTCCGAAAAGCGTTAAGTCAATAACACCGCCTGAGAAGGTCATTCCCACGCCGACGTTAAATATATGCATAAGCATATATGAAAGTCCTGCCAGCACACAGTGCACCACGTACATGAGGGGGGCTACGAAAAGAAAGGTAAATTCAAGAGGCTCGGTAATACCCGTTAGCACCGAGGTGAGCGCCGCCGAGAGGAGAAGTCCTCCTACAAGCTTTTTCTTTTCAGGCTTTGCCGTGCGGTACATAGCGAATGCCGCCGCAGGCAGACCGAATATCATAAAGGGGAATTTACCCGACATAAAGCGAGTGGCAGACACTGAGAAGACCTCTGTGGATTTTGAGGCAAGCTCGGCAAAAAAGATGTTCTGTGCTCCCTGAACAAGCTCTCCGTCAATCAGCAGTGCACCTCCAAGTTCGGTCTGCCAGAAGGGCATATAGAAAACGTGATGAAGCCCGAAGGGAATAAGGGCACGCTCTATAATTCCATATATCCACGTGCCGATATACCCCGAATTTAGTACAAGACCGCCCAAAGCCCCGATAGCCGATTGAACGGGCTGCCATATATAGAACATAATTACGCCTACCAAAAGATAGACAAGGGATGATATAATGGGCACAAATCTCGTTCCCCCGAAAAAGGAGAGAACTGTGGGAAGCTTTATTTTGTAGAATCTGTTGTGAAGAGCGGCAACGCCGAGACCTACGATAATACCCCCGAAAACACCCATCTGGAGAGTGGTTATACCAAGGGTAGACGTGGTGGTGTTCTCTCCCATTGCCTCAACACCGCCCGAAAAGCGTATAAGAGTTGATATGGCGGTGTTCATTATGAGATAGGAGATAGCACCTGACAGTGCGGCAACCTCCTTCTCTTTTTTCGCCATACCGATGGCAACACCCATAGCAAAGAGAAGGGGGAGATTATCAAAAACAACGCTTCCCGTCTTCGCCATAATGTCAAGAACGGTAAAGAGAAATCCTCCCTCGGAGATTATCCCCGTGAGATTGTACTCCTCAAGTGTTGTGGGATTGGTAAAGGAAGAGCCGATACCAAGTAGTAACCCCGCAACGGGAAGAAGAGCAATAGGTAACATAAAGGATCTGCCTACTCTTTGCAGGACCGAAAAAATCTTATCTTTCAAAACTTTTTACCTCCATAAATTCGGATATTGTTATTATTGTAAATTTATGGTTTCTTTATACGAGGTATCGTTATTTATCTTAAAATATTACAAACTTTTGAAAAAGTGTTGCAAATGTTTTGACGATATGTTATAATGTTTTGCAATATTAAACTTAGAATATTGTTAAAACTATTCCGCAGAAAATTAAATAACGAGGTAAAACGATGAAAAAAGCTTTTATTTTTATCCTGACTCTTATATTCCTTGCCCTTCCTGTTTTAGCGGATGACTCCTTGACCTTTGAGCTTGAAAGCAAGTACGTTGTGGACGGCGGGCTTGAACTGCCGTCTACCGTTGAAGCAACCCTTTTATTCCCCAAGACCTTTCAGGGAAGAGGTGGTGTTGTTATCGGTAACTACAAGGACACTACCGCCAACGGCTTTAACTTTGAAATTCACAACAACGGAAACCCCAGAATTTACATAGTTGCCGACGGTGAGGCTTACGACGTTATCTTTGATAAGGCAGACGTAAGAACAGGGGAGAAGGTACACCTTGCCGTTACAATAAACTATGAAACAAGAGAGCTTTTCCTTTACGTTGACGGCGAAAAGGTTCAACGAAAGAAGATGAAGGCTCTGCCCGAAAGCGTTCCCCTTGAAAACGTCTTTATCCTCGGTGGTGACAACCGCTCGGGCAATGCACAGTATTTCAAGGGCGAGATTTTCAGCTTAGCTCTTTACTCTAAGGTTAAAACCGAAGAAGAGATATCACTTGATGCTAAGAGTGAAAGCCTTGACCCTGACTCCCTTATTGCAGGCTGGGAAAATCTGTCGGGTGAAACAATAAAAGACGTTGGAGCCAGCGGTCACGATATTAAGCTTTCTATCAACGAAAATTGGACAACCGAGGGTGGCTACAAGGGTGAATACGCTTATTCCTTTGCCCTTGTGGGAGATACCCAAAGCCTTAACTATAACTACCCTCAGAAGTTCCATCTCCTTTACGATTGGATAGTAGATAATGCCGAGGATAAAAAAATGAAGTTTGTTTTCGGACTCGGCGACATTACCGACAACAATCTTTTGTGGGAATGGGCGCTTGCAAAACAGCTTATAAATAAAATGGAGGGAGTAGTACCCTATTCGGTTATCCGAGGAAACCACGACGGTATTCAGAACTATTGCGAAATATTCCCTCTTGCTGAGTATTCCCATATGATAGCGGGAAGCTATGACGGCAGTATGCTGAATACCTATCAGACCTTTGAGGTAGGGAATATAAAGTACCTTGTCCTCAACCTTGACCTTGCCCTGAACGACGAAATTCTCGCGTGGGCAGACGAGGTAGTTTCCTCATACCCCGACAGAAACGTTATCGTTACAACTCACATTTATCTCCATTCCGACGGCACAACCGTTGACAGAACAGACCCCACCCCCGCAACCAACTACGGAAGCGACTACACCTCCGACGAGATTTGTGAGAGGTTTATTAAAAAGCACGAGAATATAAAAATGGTAATTTCGGGTCACCGCCCCTGCGACAATATAGTTGTTACCTACGAAACAGGGGATAATGGCAATAAAATCGCCCAAATCCTCGTTGACCCTCAGTCAATAGACGTCAGCCAAGGACCCTCAGGTATGGTGGCAATGCTCTATTTCTCAGAGGACGGAAAGACAGTTTCTACCGACTTTTATTCTACCGTTAAGAATAAATATTATTACAACGATGAAAATACCCTTACCTTTGAAGTTGAGGTTATAGGAGAAAACCCATCGGCAACCGACCCCGAAGAGCTACCCGCTGTACCTGCCGAGGAAAAGGATATGAAGGGCTGGATTTTCGTTGTAGCATCTGCTCTTGTGGTTGTAATTGTTGGCTTTGCCCTTGGATTTATTATAGGTAAAAAGAAAAAAGCATAAAAAAATTGACCGACTTTTGTCGGTCAATTTTTTGTTTTAATGAATTACTTCAAAGTGTTCCCACTGATCTGTTTCGGGATTGGTGTAGCCTACGTTATGGGAGTATTCTTCGATAAGGTTGTCAATAAGGCTCTTGAGCATTTCAAAGCCCTCTTCTACCTCCGATAAATAAGTATATTCGTAGTAGGAGGAGAAGTCACCTTCACAACGGAAGTTTATGGAAACAGAGATTTCTTCATAGATGCGTCCGTCCTCGTATTCATAATAGTCCACTGCCTTCTGGGACTCTTTTCCTTCTTCAATCTCCTTGATAAAGCCGTAAATGTCGATGATAGCCTTTTTGGCGTTCCCGTCAAGCTTTTCTACCGTTTCTGAGTAGTAGTCCTCATCAAAGTTTTCAAAGCTGAAGTCATAATTCTTGTAGTAACCGTCTGATGTATGGTAGTTGATATAGACGTAAGCGTAGCTCATATTCTTTACGTTGGGTTTTACCTCGTGGTAGATGCCGAAGGCGTCTGCCACGAATATAGCTCCGAATATGAGAGTGACAACGAGTATAAACACCATATGACGGCTCTTCTTAAAGACACCCGTAAAAGTCTTGTCGAAGAAAGCATTTGTGATAATGAAGGTAAAGAGAAGTGCAATAAGTCCGCCTACAACGCACCATATGAGAGAGTCGGTTATGGCTTCAAAGAAGGTTGCGCCAAGAAGTATCATATCAAAGGCGAGAAGATACTGCAAGGGTCTCTTGAATATGGCGAACGCCATGGGGCGCTGAGAGTTTTCGTTCTTTTTCTTCCCGTAAAGCCAAATACCGAGTACGATGAGTGCCATCGTTCCAAGAAGGACTAAAATGTAGCTCCTCGCTGTAAAGGGAAGGTAGGTTTGGTCTAAGCCGAAAATGTATCTGATAAAAGGGGAGGTGTAGGGGTAGATATGGGGCTTGTGGTCAAGGTAGTCAAGAAGCTTTGAATGGAAAAGCTGTGAGCCCGATACCGCTACGGCAAGCACTGTTGCAGGTATAAAGAAATTGATACATGCGTAGGAAATAAGGGTAGAGAATACGTTGCCTGATATTATCGCCGCAATCATTGCAATGGAAAGGAAAAGGGCAAGGTAGAGTATTGCCGTTCCTATGGCAGGCAGCTGCATCACAATCATTTCTCCAAAGGAGTAAGGGGGATATTTTGCAATAAGGTCCATGAAGAAAAGTCCGAGAAGCTGTGAGAGAACGACTGTTACCGCACTGTTTATAAAGGCGGTGACGTAATGGGCGAGATATATTTCCCCTCGGTTCACCGACATTGAGTGATAGAAGTCAACACCGCTCTTGTCTCTCATATATCCCATAAGAGAAATACACGAGAAGAAGGCGAGAGCAAATACAACTATCATGAACATAATGGAAAAAACGCCTTCAATTCCAAGCATTTCGTTAAAAATGCTCTCCGTAGCCATATGATACTCTTCATATGTGGCAAAGCCTGCCTCAAGACGCATGGCGTACCTTGACTCAAGGTCGGATATGGGCATCGCACCCACGATAGCACCTAAAATGCATATACCCAGTGCTAAAATCATAGGCAGTGAGCGATTTATGGAGTAGTTGTTTCTGACAAGTAAAAATACTTTTTTAAAGCTAATCTTTTTCATTTTGCTTCCCCTCCTTTAACTCGGCTGACTTCAAGAGTGAATATTTCGTCAAGGGTCAGGTCTACTGTTTCAAAATAAACTATACCGTTGTTATCTCCAATAAGGTTACGAAGCCTTTCGGTTACCTCGGTCTCGTTCAGAGCGGAAATAAAGGTTACAAGCTTTCCGCTTATCTGAGGAAGAGTTGCAAAATCGTTTATGGGTGTAATGTCCGAGAGGGGAGTCTTGAATATCACCTGATACTTACTCCATCCCTGAACGATATCGTCGATAGTCTTGTGAAGAATTAGACGTCCGCCGTCAATAAGCGCCACACTGTCGCATATGGTTTCTATGTCAGAAAGGTTGTGAGAGGAAAGAATAACGGTTCTGTTCTCCTCGGCAACGGTTTCTGCTATCATCTTCTTTGCAAAATCCCTTGCAATAGGGTCAAGACCGTCGAAGGTCTCGTCAAAGAAAAGATACTCCGAATTTGTGGAAATAGAGAGTATCACCTCTCCCTGCCTCTTCATACCCTTTGAAAAGGTGGAAATCTTGCGGTTTCTGTCAAGGTTTATTTCATCACACATTTTTTCAAAGCGTGAATGAGAAAAACCGGGATAAAATCTCTTGTAAAGCCCTGCCATATCGGTGAGGGTAAAGTGAGGTATGAGATACTGCTCGTCCGATACGAAGGAAATCTTAGCCTTTATTCTGTCGTTTTCAAATACGTCCTCTCCGTCAATGAAAACCTTGCCCTTTTCGGCTTTATATATTCCCGACATAATTCTGAGTAGAGTACTCTTTCCAGCTCCGTTGGTGCCTATAAGACCAAGCACCGAGCCCTTATTTACGTTCATTGATACGTCGGCAAGGGATATTACGTCATTGTCATATTTTTTCGTTACACCGTCAATTTTTATCATCAGTTCTCACCCTCCTTGTAAAGTTCTTCAATCTTACTTATGACAGTCTCTTTGGGAACGTCGGCATTTTTCAGCTCTTTTAGTATTTCGTCAAGCCTTTCAAGCGCCTCGTTTTTCCTCTTCATCTTTATCACTTCAAGGTTATCCTCAACAAAGCACCCTCTGCCTGCCACCGAGTAGCAAAGCCCCTCTCTTTCAAGCTCGCTGAAGGCTCTTGCTATGGTATTCGGGTTAATACCAAGGTCTGTGGCAAGGCTTCTCACCGAGGGCAACTGCTCCCCGGGCGACCACACTCCAAGCATTATCTGATTTTTAAGTCCGTCTCTTATCTGTTCCCACAGCGGTATTCCGCTTTTAGGATTTATAGGTATCATATTCCACCTCCTAAGTGTATTAATTGACTTAGTACACTTATACAATATCACAAAAGGAAACGTTTGTCAATAGTTTTTTTAAAAAATATGGGACTGTCCCAAAAAAGGCAGTCCCATAATTTTAATAATAGCCTAAAGATTTCGCGTAGAGTTTGACCTGATATCTGTAAGAGTAGTCAAGGAATGAATCCTGAACTATGGCTTTTATAGCATCATATATGGTGTTATTTGTTTTTTCTCCGTAGCCGTACTTGTTCTGATAGGTGAGAGCTATTTTATCTACCAGCGTTTTTGCATTGTATTTCGGGGTAATGCGCTGTGTTGAAGAGTTATCTTCGTCAGAAGTACTTCCGCCTGCCGACGAGGAGTCCGACAAATCTTTTTCGTTCTCCTTTTCTCTTTCAAGGCTTTCTACGTAACGCTGATGTTTTTCGTCATCACGTTCCGCTTCATAGTCTCGGTTGTCTGCAAAGCGGTCATACTTCTCATCATCGCGCTCCGCTTCATAGTCTCGGTTGTCTGCAAAGCGGTCATACTTCTCATCGTCGCGCTCCGCCTCATAATCTCTGTCGCGGTTAAGCTGACTTATGTAAGCATCATTTTTTGACTTTTCAAGCTCGTTCATTTCTCCAAGATAGCTTATAAAAGCAGAATTCTTGGAATTAGCTCTGTTTATTTCGTTTTGTCTTATGGAGTCCTCTGCATCGCTTTCTATCTGTGAAATCGCATTCATTCGCTGAAGATTGTTGTCAAGCTCTGCCTGAACAGAGTCACCTGATTTAGAGAGTCCCTTTTCAAGAAGTCCCGCCTTTGTGTTCTGAAGTGCGATTTTTGCCGACGCGTCGGCGGAGTTTTTCTTTTTGTGAGCGCTTTTCTCTATACCTTTATTCTTCAGGTTGTACTCGCTGTCAATTCCCGAAAGACTTGCCATATATTTTTCGGTAAGTCGGGAAATAGAAGAAGAGTATCCGTCAAGAACGTCCTTTGCAAGTCCCTTGGTTGAAATTGCCATTATATCACCTCCTCTTTAAACATAAACCGTGCCATAAATAAGCTTCTCAAATAAAAGGTCGAACCATTTCCACTTCTTCATATATTCTATGGTGTTGTCACCAAGTCCGAAAAGCTTTTTGGTAAGGGTGATAAAGGTTTCGGTGCATAGAAAGGTCTTGACACCGTAGGTATCTGTGGCAGAGGCGCTCTTTTCTATAAAAAAGCTTTTATATCCTCTTACGTCAAGATGTACGGCTCTGTTATTTATAACCCCTATTCCGTCAAAGCCCAGTATTTCAGCTATTGCCGCCAGTTCATAAGAAGTAAAGCCGTCAACTCTTATATCGGCGGCAAGGCCCTTGGTGTGCTGACCTGCCTTTCCCGTGAGAAGCTTATCATATTCTTCGGTTCTGTAGCCGTCGGTGACGATTATAGGCTTGTATTTCACCGCCCTTGAAAGCTTTTCAAGCATTAGTATAAGCTCCTCTGAGATAAGTATTTTATCCCCGTCAAGAGCGTTTCCTCGTCTTGCACGGAATTCCTTTACTCTGAAATGGTCGCTTAGCTTATCATTTCCGTTTGTTTTATACGAATATTCTTTTACTGCCAAATTTTCACCTTCTTACTTTATGTATTCTATAATAACGGCACCGTCTGCGCCGTCATAACCTATTTTGAATTTGTCTCCGTTGAGCCTTGTGGCGGCATATCCGCCGCCGCCCGGACCAGCCTCGTCCTCTTCAAAGTCAGAGCCGTTTCCGAGAATTGAATTTCCACCTGCAAGGAAAAGAACGGCAGGGGTGATGGACGAATTGTAAAACTTTGTTACCTCGGGGTACCCTCCGCTGTAATTCAGGTCTCCGCCATCACTTCTTGCTCTTGCTCCCAGACCTATGACACCGCCTTGCGCAGTTGCAATCAAATTGCCGTTCAAGTAAAGCTTGGTGTCACCGCCCTTGGTTGCTTTGGATATAAGCTCATAGTTTTCATCCGACTTAAGACCGTAGCCTTTTTCTCCGACAGTGAAGGTACAAAGGTCACCTGGGCTCAGGTCGATCCATTTTACAACGCCTGCTCCTGCTCCTCCGCCGATTCCTACCATTTCGTTTGCAGGATTGATACCTCCGCCTGCTCCTGCTCCTACCATGGTTATTTTATAGGTGCCCGAGCGCTCTGCCTCAAAGGTATACTCTCCCGCTGTCATAAAGCGGGTACATCTTATCGATGCCGAGGTAAGAAAGCTTGCAATATCATCTGAAAATTTATCGGGACTTACAGAGCCGTCGGGAATAACACCGTTTACCAGCTCCTTTATCTGCCCCGAAATTGATATAAGCTTGTCCTGAACAGTATCGCCTGCGATTATATCAATTTCCGAAGAGCCTATCATATCCGCTCCCGACCTTCCGTAGTTACAGGAAGCGAGCTCTTCTATGAGAACGTCGTTTATATAATTTTTTATATCAATTCCCGCCTTGTCGAAAAGCATTTTAAGCTGATTTGCGGTGTAGCCCTGTTCAAGGTTTGGACGGTCAGGAAGCTTTGAAACGTTTTCAATATCTGTTGTGAGTTTTGTAAGCTTCATAAATATGATCTCCTTTTTTCTTTTTGTCAGCCTCCCTCAGATTAAGGGAGGCTGATAAAGAATTATTATTCCGCAATGGAAACGTCGATAAATACCATTTCCTTGGGATAAACGATTTTTGCACCGTAAAGGTGAAGCCCCTTTACCGCAGTGCCGTTTCTGAGCTCAGGCTCATAAGGCTTGATAGAATTGATCTGCTCTGCAAAGGCGATAGCGCGCTCTGTACGGGCGATGCATCTGTAAAAGCCGTTTGAATCCTTCTGAATGTTGTTGGTTACGTAGATGTCAAATCCAAACATCTTACCGATATAGCCCTTTGAAAGAGCGTTTGAGTTGTTGGTATCGGTAAGGAGATTTGCCATAACGAGAAGCTGTTCAACGGCGGGAGGTACTTCAAGGGAGATTGTAGCGGAATTGGGAACGTTGTTTTCCATAAGTATTCTTCTTGCGTTGCTTACGACAGCCACAATGTTATCTACACTGAGGTCTTCCTTGGTGATAGAGGAAACGTTTTCGTCCTCCAAAGAATAAATATACTGGTCAGCCACGTCGCTGAGAGCGTCAGCCGCCTTCTTCATAGCCGCCTGAACAAGCTTGGGAGAGGACTGCACGTCGTCAATTGCGTCAATGCAGAAGTTAAAGCCCTTTGCCTGGTCGATAACAAGGGTTCTTGTGTTGTCCGAGAGCACCTCGGGAGCAGGCATATTGGTATTCTTTGTGTAATTGAATACAGTCACGGGGCCAAGTCCGTTGATTTTTACTCTGTCGCCCTGAGTCTTGATTTCGCCTTCATATTCTCTTGATGAAAGCTTAACGCCTACGTAGTTCTTCTGAAGCTCCTCAAAAAGAGCTTCGCTCCACACTGTGGGAATAAAATTATTAATAGCCATATTTTTTATACCTTTCTACGGTTTTTCCGTAATCCTTTCTTTAGTTCCATTTCTCCATGGATTTCATAATTGTGTGATAGTTCTTTCTTATTTCTGCCTCGGTCATGCCTCTTACGTCCTCGGGGGTAAAGTAAGCATCCTCTGTAGCATTTTTTACGTCGGGGGGAGCAGCCTTGAGGTTTTCTTCCTCTTTTTCCTTCTGCTCGCCCTTCTTTTTCTCTTCCTTAAGATAGAAAAGAGCGTATTCTGCGGCAAGACCCTTGCCGTTGTTGCTTTTTTCAAAAACCTCATCGGGAATATCGTCTACGTTTACGTCGGGAAAAATCTCAAAGAGTGTTTTAAGCTCTTCCTCAAGATTTTTCTTCACAAGCTTTTCAAGACGGTATTCTTCAATGTCTGAATCAGAAAAAGCATCAATTTCTTCAAAAATCTTTTCTGTTTCGCTTTTCATATTGTATCCTTTCGTAAAGTTATTTGGCATCACTTATTCTGCCCTTGATTTTAAGTGACAGAAGGTGGAAATCACCGTTGTTTTCGTCACTTTTCAAAATGATTTTAAAGCCACGGCAGCGCTTGAGCTTAAGCCTCTTTGACAGCCTTACGGGGGTTATGGCAGTCTTGAAGCTGAATGAATCAAAATATACGCTGTCAAAGTCAAATACTTTATAATCAAGCCCTATATTATGGGCGTTTGCAGTAGCATTGTCTGATACCCAGAGTATATCGAAGGAGGTTTCGCTGACAGGAAGAAGCTCGAATTCTACCGAATGAATATTCTTGGTATCAAGGCCTGAAGCGTCCTCATAGCCGGTTTCCCAATGGAAGGATACCTTTTTGCCGTCATCAAAGCTTTCGGAAATAAAATGACAAAGACTTCCGTCATTTCTTTGAAAATAAACGTCTCCCGACGGTGCTTCGGTGAAGCAGGCGGCATTCAGCCCTTCATAGTAATAATAAAGGTCAAGAGCATAGTTATAAACGTAAAGGTTATCCTCGTTCCATAAATAAAGCTCGCCCTCTCTTTCTCTGTCAAAGACCGAGAGCCCTTTGTTAATTACCTCACGAAGCCCCGCTTTGATGCGTTCTCCTATGTCTTCAGCGTTTCTTTCGTCGCGTATACTTGTGGATACCCAGCGGTATAAGGTTCCCCTTGAAACAGTTATGGGAGTATTGAGCGCAAGAAGTGCACACCCCTCTTCACTGCAGCCCACACTTGATGACAGAGTTCTCACAGGGAATGAAAGATATTCTTTTCCATTCCCATCGCTCTTTGTTTCGATATAAGAATAATAAGCGTCGTTCTCTGTGAAAACGAGAAGTCTGTCATAATGTCTTAAAATAGAGGTCACCTTTCTTCCCGATAAGGATTTGTTAAAGTAAAGCTCAGGGAAGTAATCCATACCCGACATTCCGTCATGCACACCGGAATATCTGTAAATATCGGGATTTTCACTGTCTCCCCATAAAAATATCCTTGTATCGTTATCTCCGCCCCAAAGAGCGGCATATCTCATTCGGTGTATAAGGGCTTCGCTTTCCGACGAGCCTTTAACGTATCTTACCTCATAAGCGTTGGGATCGGTTACGGGGGCGCTTTTCAAAGTCACAGTGCCGTTTTCAAGGTCAACGGTGTACGTGTTGTCCGCCATTAACTCGCCGTTGAGAGTCACACTCTTCACCTCGGAAATATTCTGTTCTGCCAGAATTAAGTCTCTGTAATCCGAGTCCATAGTAAAGGACTGACGCCTTTCGGGGGTAAGAAGATTTATATCTTCAAAGGCAACTCCCGCCCCGAAATGGTCTGTGGATATGGCAACGAGAGGAACGTAAGGGGAAATATCTTCTACACCGTCTCCCTGCCACACCTTTATTTTTGTCCCGTCAAGGAAGTAGAGCTTGTCTCCAAAGGGAAGGAATGTGACCTTTCCTTCATCACTTTCAAGCTCTCCGACGAGGGCGCTCTCACCGTTATATCGGCGGTAGACTGAGCACCCCGCCACGAAAAATATACTGTCCTTAAAGGAAGTTATTCCTCGAGGCTCGCCGTCAATTTTTTCCAAAACCTCAAAGCCCTCTCGAAGTGTAAGAGTATAGCTGTCTGTAACCTTTAAATTTTTCATCTTCGGACTTTCGCCTGCCTTCAGAACAGTGTCCCCCAAGGGCTCGTGAAGTCCGAGAAATTTGTGTATTTCGGATGTAAAGCTTTTTGCCATTTAAGTCACCTCAATACACGTTTTTTACCGAGGTGTGAAGCGCTGACGAATAGAGTCTTACTACACGCTCTTCGCTTTCTCTGAAAAGCTGTTGAAAGTAGTTGGCGCGCTCTCTGTCCTCTTCAAGTATCATAATCGACGCAAGGTAAAAGGGCATTACCCCCGAGGATAGTGCATCGTGGAGAGGAATAGTGTCATCGAGGCTTTTAATTTCCTCAAAGGGAGTATCAAGGTCCCTTATTTTCTTTCCTCTTATGATGCACTCTGACGGCATGAGAAGAGTTATGATAGTATTGATTATTTCGGGGGCATTCTTTTCAAAGTCGGAAACGTCGGTATGATATGCACCTACGCCGTTACGCTCATTTATAAAGCTGAGCGCTCTGGTATAAACCTGTCTCGCTGTCATAAGAAGCCTCCTTTCTTAGCCTGCAGTCTTCGATAAGGGCTTCCTTGGAAGCAATGTACCCCTCAGGCAGTCTTTCAAGATACTGCTCCAAGGTAATGAGTCCTGCAGTCAGAAGCTTTTCAAGAGTGTTCAGGCTTGTCGCCTCGCTCCAGTATCCCGTCATTCCCGCTGATACGTTGCAGGAGAAAATGACGTCACGGTATTCTTCAACGTTTGCCATCTCGCCTCTCAGCTCTCCCTTGTCACGCCACATCATCATGCGGTGTCGGTCATAGTAGTTGAGAATGTAGTCTACCCAGACAAGTCCAAGCTCCTCAATTGCCATATAAAGAGCTCTCTTTTGAATTTCGAGAGGTATTGCCGACGACTCCTGAAGAGCGATAATTGCCGAGGTGTTGTTGGCTTCCACGTTTCCGAGAGCTGCGTCTGTGGCTCCCATAAGCTCACGGGTCATATTCATCGTAAGGCTTATTACGTCGAGAAAGCCCGACTGCATAACTCCGGGTGAGAGAACCTCAGCAACGTTGTCAACAGGTCCGTTGACGCCTATTGCTTCACCTACTTCGTTTGTCCACTCGTCAATGACGTTCTGATTGTATACTACCTTAGAGAAAGAAACGTTTATCATATGCTTCATTACCATAGCGAAGGCCTTGTTGATATATATTTGATTTTCAATAAGACCCGTTCCCGCCGCAGTTCCATGGTAGGAGTTTTTGGTAGTGTCCCAGTTCATAAGGACAATGGGATAAAGAGAAAGCTTTGTGTCAACCTCATCGCATATAACGGTGTTGCGGGTGCTCTTGCGGTAGTGTACTCTTCCGTCCTTTCGGTAAAGCTTTATAACGTAGGTACATTTGGTATCGCAGAGCTCCTTTTTGCCGTTGTCGCCTGCCTCATCGGTGGTGTCGCTGTCAGAGGTTATCCTGTCCAAGTCCTTTACCCCGTTCTGTCTTGCCTCTTCTCTCAGCTCTTCCACAAGCCCTCTTCCTGAAATGAGAATGTAGGGCTGGGACTGAACGTCGGAGGTATTTACGTCTCCAAAGAAAACGTTTGTGGTGTCAAGAAGCTTTGTGGCAAAATCACCTCGGTACTTCTGAGAGGTCTTTATGTTCTTATCCCAGTAAACGTAAAGAAACATATCACCGCTGAGAGCCGCATCCTTAACACCCTCGTAAAGAATGGACGTCAGGTTGTCCTTTTCAAATCGGTAGTTAAGGTAAGAGGATATGAGGTTGCACACCCTCGTCAGCTCTTCTCTGGTTTCCTTCTTGTAGATTACTCCCGCACTCTCGGCATCAATCTTCAGGGCGACCTTCGCCGACATAATATTTGATACGAAATAGCCGATTACTCTCTTAAAGATATTGAAAACGGGAGTGGGAAGTCCTCCGCTGACAACACCGTTCCATTGGTCACCCCGCCAGAAGCGTTCATTTTTGTTGACGCTGTCGTAAAAGCCAATGCTTCGGTTGTAGTCCCTGCCTTTCTCAAGAAGCTTCCAGTCCTCCGAGAGGACTTCTTTTGTTTTGGTTTTCAATCCTTATCGCCTCCTTTCTTTTTTATGGTCATAGGATATGATATTCTGCCAGAAGTCGGTGCCCTTAGGTTTTACCTCTGACGGTGCACCTTTGTCTTGGGGCAAAAGACAAAGTAGCTTAACCACCCCCGCCAAGGTCAGCCCTTGAAGAAGCAAAACCGTGATCATTAAGACCGTCATAAATTCACCTCCCTTCTCCTGACGTTTTTTAATATATCACAAAGTCCACTGCCATTCAATGACATGGGACTGCCAACGACTGCCAACTTTTTTGAAAGTTAAAAAATGCCTATTTTATAGGGGTTTTCGGACTCAAAAAAATAAAAAAATTTTAAAATCGGAAATTGAGAGTGGGTGAAATTACCCCCATTTGTATATTTTTCCACCTCTTTGAGAATACTGTCGCTGAGAAAAGGGGTTGACTTTATGGAAAAAAGCAAGGTAAAAGAATTACTTATAAAAATGAGAGAGGAGAAGCCATATCTTTCACATAAGATACTCTCCTATAAAAGGGCTTACCGCATGCTTTGGGGTTATGTGAAAAGGGAAGAGGAGAGAAAAAGCGAAAACGGTAAATGGATATACGAAAATTTCTATCTTATAGAGGAGTCTGTAAACGACGCTTACGGGAAGAGTATGTCAAAGAAGATGAGATGCTACGGTGAAGCAATGGTGAAGCTTATGGCGGACTCGGATGTCTCCGACGTTATTTCAGCTTTCTTTGAAACTCTTTCAGAGGATATCGACGATGAGGAAATTGACTCCCTTCGTGAGGTTTTACTTGCCGAAGGTATAATTTTTACCGCAAATTCTCTCACAAAGGGTGAGGACGTCAGCGTTGGTATTAATATGATACGGAAGCTGAGAGTCTTCGACTTCACGCCATTTTTCCTCGGCTATTTTTCTTACGAGCAGTACCTCAGGCGTGACCCTGCAGGTATCTATCCAAGGCTTGATAAGGAAAGTAAAGCCTTATACAAGAGAAAAATTAAAGAATATGCCAAAAAAAGAAGAATGAACTTTACCTCAGCGGTTAAAAGCCTTGTGCTTGAAGCAGAGGAAAAGAAGTGCCACATAGGTGAGCTTCTGCCTTTCAGAAAAAATAAAAAAGGATGGCTTGTGCTCTACCTTGCCATCTTCTCACTGTTCCTTTTTATAGCCTTCAAGATAATCTTTTCATCTATCCCCGAAGCTCTGGGGGTCATTCTTTTCTTACTGTCGGTATTGCCGCTGAAGGAGTGCGCCTTTTTAGTTTTCGTGCCTATCGTTGCTTCCGTTGAGAGAAGTGAGATACTCCCCAGACTTGAAATGACAAGTGTGGATAAGGAGCACAGCACTCTCACCGTTATCACCTCTCTTCTCACCTCAGCTGAGGACGTAAAGGAAACGTTCAGCCATCTTGAAAATATAAGCCTTAAAACTCAAGGCAGAGGAAAGGGAGATGAAAACCTATACTACGGCATTCTCTTCGACCTTCCCGAATCAAAGGAAAGGAAAACACGCCTTGACGAAAGAATAATAAAATGCGCAAAGAACGAAGCAGATAGACTCAACAAAATTTACGGCTCACGCTTTGTACTTTTTACAAGGGAGAGAGTAAAGGACGAAAAAAGCGGAAGATTTATTGCCTATGAGAGAAAAAGAGGCGCTATAAACGAGCTTGTGAAAATGCTTTCTGGTATGGAATCAGCGCTCGACTCTTACGGGGCAATATTACCTGAAATTAAATACGTACTCACTCTTGACAGCGATACCGATATAGAGCTTGGCGCTTTAAATAAAATGATAGGCACTATGGCACATCCTCTGAATGCTCCCGTTGTGGGAGAAAGAGGGGGAGTAAAGGTTGTGACAAAGGGCTTCGGTGTTCTTGCCCCAACGCTTGCTACCTCTCTTGAGTCGGCACACACTACAAGGTTTTCCTCTATTATGTCGGGAGTGGGAGGGACGGACTCATACCACTCAGCGGTATTCAATCTCAGTCACGTGCTCTCTGGCAAGGGTATCTTTTGCGGTAAAGGAATGTTTGACGTGAAATCTTACAAAGAAACTATCCTTGACGCCTTTCCCGACGGCATTATTCTCAGCCATGATATTTTAGAGGGAACAAGGCTTAAGACGGGTCAGCTCTCGGATATTAACTTCTTTGACTCAATTCCATCATCTGTCCGCTCCTACTATAACCGCGCCCACCGCTGGGCGAGAGGGGATATACAGGATTTAAGATTTGTGACACACTATGTTCCAACCCTTAACGGAAAGGTGAAAAATCCTATGACGTGGGGTGATAGGCTTATTTTTATAAATAACGCCTTGAATCTTGTGCTCCCTCTTTCACAGGTACTGGGACTTTTCCTTGTAATGTGGTACAGACTTGAAAGTATTACCCTCATATCCTTTATACTTTTGTCACTTAATATAATTCCTCTTGCCATAGAGCTTACCCGCTCCTTATTCAAGGGAACTCTGAAAACACTTTTCAGAAGGTTTTTCGGAGACAGTATAACAGCCCCCGCCCAAGAGCTTATATTGGCAGGCTGGCGCCTTTCTTCTCTTGCTTTTGTTGCTTATAAGAACACCGACGCTGTCATTCGAGCATTATGGCGTATGTGCATTTCGCGAAAAAAGCTTCTCGAATGGACTACGGCGGGAATTGAAGCTAAAAGAAAAAGCTCTTTTTCGTCGGTCTTTATTTATACCTTTCCTTCTTTTTTATCAGGCGCATTTATGCTTGCTTTTGCAAGGCTTTCCCTCTGCCGTCTTATGGGTATTCTCTGGTGCCTCTTTCCCGTGATGTCATATTTTCTCTCTCTTGAAAATAAGACGCACAGCACCTCCCACCGCTACCGCCGTCTCTTCAAAAAATACGCCTCTGATATTTGGCGCTATTTTGACAAATACGTTGATGCCTCCACAAACTATCTCCCCCCCGACAACGTGTCGGTTTTCCCCTCGGGAGAAATAGCTGCCCGCACCTCTCCCACCAATATAGGGCTTTATTTACTGTCAGTTCTTGCGGCTTTGGACTTTTCGCTTATAAGTATTTCTTCTGCGGTTGAAAGACTTGAACGGGCAATAGCCTCGTTGGAAAAGCTCCCTAAATTCAAGGGTCAGCTTTACAATTGGTACAGTATTATCACTTTGGAGGTTATCGGTAACGAATACGTTTCTACCGTGGACAACGGAAACTTCGTAGTTTCCCTTCTTACTCTTTACGAGGGACTTGCTGAGTACGAGGGCGAGGATAAAAGAATAGCTCCTCTTCGCAGCCGTATCAAAAAAATAGAAGAGGAGTCGGATTTTAAGTTTTTATATAACGCCAAGCGGGACCTTTTCGCTTTAGGATTTTTCACAGATAAAAACGAGCAGGACGGCATCGTTTACGATATGTATATGAGCGAGGCGCGGACTACCGATTACTATGCCGTTGCAAGAGGAATTGTAAAGGGCACTCATTGGTCGGCTCTTTCCCGTCCCCTCACTGCCACGGGCTATGCTGTTGGTGCTCTTTCGTGGAGCGGTACGGCGTTCGAGTTCTTTATGCCCCACCTCTTTTTACCCGTCTATAAAAACAGCTTTTCCCACGAAGCACTTTCCTATGCTTTTTCCGAGCAGTACAGATTTGGCGTAAACGTTGGCAAGGAGAGAATATTCGGCATTTCCGAAAGCGGTTATTTTGCCTTCGATGAAGCATTGAATTATCAGTACCGCGCCTTTGGAGTACCCACTTTGTCGAGAAGCCGTGACAGCAATGGGGAACGGGTAATATCCCCTTATTCCACCTTCCTTATGATGAGGGAAAACGTATCCATCTGCCTTAAAAATTTAAGAGCCCTCGAAAGGCTTGGAATGTACGGCGAATGCGGATTTTACGAGGCTATTGACTTAAGTGAAAAAAGAGTGGGCAAAAATCCCTCCACGGTAAAAAGCTTTATGTGCCACCACTTGGGGATGAGTATGGTTGCACTTGCCAATGCTTCTTTTCAGGATATATTTGTACACCGTTTTATGTCTGACCGTGAGATGAGGGCAGTAAAAGAGCTTTTGAAGGAAGCGGTGCCCGCCGATGCTATAAGCTACCGAAAGCGCAAAAAGCCCCAAAATCTCATCCGAGAGCCATCACTCATGCGGGAGAGAGCAGGTGATGAAAGCGTATTCCGCACTGCCCCGTCGATGGGAATATTATCGGGAAGAGAACACACTATGATACTTTTTGAAAGGGGAGTAGTATCCGAGGAGGTAAAGCTTTCTTCAAGGGAATACCTTTCGGCAATCAAGCCCGTTTCAGCATTTAATCCATCGGGAATTTTCGTCTTTGGCACAGATAAGGACACACTATTTTCTCCATCGGTTTCTGAGGACGTGAGTTTTAATTTTGACCCCGTTTCGGCAGAATACAAAACGGGTATGCTGAGGGCGACCTTTAGTCTTTCTGCAAAAAACTGTGCCACAAGAATAAGACTTCAGATGACGGGAAGAGAGGGAGAGGTGGGAATATACCTTGAGCCCATTCTGACAGGTATTAATGCATATATGTCCCATCCCTCTTATAACGACCTGTTTTTTAGGGCATCTTACGACAGCGAAAACGAAGCTCTTATACTGTCAAAAGGCGAGGAGTTTCACATCGCCCTGATGTGTACAGCGCCTTTCACCTTTGAGGTGTCAAGGCTTGAGCTATTCGGCAGCGAAGAATACTCCCTTTTCTCTCTCTCGGAAGCAGTCAAAAAGCCTCTTTCAAAAAAGCTTACAACCTCAACTCCGCTAAGCCCATGCATATTGGCAAAGGTGGGGTATTTCTCAAAAACAGATACCACTTTTGTTATAGGTTACGGCAAGAGCCGTGCCGAGGCTGTATGGGCGGCAAAGGACGAGAAGGCGTGCTCCTTTTATAAAAGCCTTGAAAAAAGCCGTGAGCTTTATATGGGAGCTCTCAGTGCGGGCGGTATAAACGAAAAAATAAACCGTGAGCTTTATGAAAATATGCTATGGGTTTTCAGACCTGAATATCGCTGGGAAAGAGACCGTACGGGCAAGGAGAGCTTCGGAAAGGATTCGTTATATTCTCTTGGCATATCAGGTGATTTACCCGTTTTTCTTGTAAAATCGGGAATTAAAAGAGAAGAGCTTAAAAAGCTTTTAAGCTATAAAAAGCTCCACTATATTATGGGGGCAAGGTATGATTTAGTTATAGAGGTTGCAGACCTCGGCTATTCAAGAGGGGGGCGTCACGAAGCCGAGTCGGCAGTTGACGCTTTAGGATGCAGGTTCCTTTCAGGAAAAAGGGGAGGCATATTCTTTGCGGATATAAGTAAAGCGGGAGTGGCAGAAATGCTTGACGCCCTTGCCTCGGCAACCTATCCTATGAGAGAAAAACGACTGCCATTTTACAGACAGGAGCGCTATGTTAAGCGTTGCGGACCTGCGAGCCGCAACGTAGTCTTTGAAGATGAGGGCTATACCGTAAGGCCCTACGATTTACCGCCTGAGGTAGTTTATTCTCACGTTATTGCCACTCCCACCTTCGGAACAATGCCCACACATCGAAGCCTTGGCTTTACTTGGGTTTATAATTCAAGACTGTCAAGACTGACCTACTTTGAAAACGACCCCGTGGGAGGGAGTGGCAGTGAAAAGCTTATACTTTCTGACGGAGCTTCAGACAGAGACCTTTGCCTTTCCTCGGTTGCCGTTCACTTTTCTTTGGGACGTGCGGAGTACGCGGGAGATAACTTTAACGTTAAGGTTGCTATTCATCCGAAACTACTTTTTAAGGCGGTTTCTGTACGTGTGGAAAGCGACAGCTTTTCCCTTCTGTACAAAATGATTCCCGTAATGGATGATTTTCCCAAAGCAACTACCGTTATCAGCTATTCATCAGAGGGGAAAAATCTCTGCCTTTTTAAAAATTTGTTTTCAGACAGTTTAAAAGGGAATGGGTATATTTTCGCCCCCTTTGAAAACAAACTGCAAATTCACGACAGAGGAGTAAAGGTAAACTGCACAAAGCCGGGAGAAGTGGTATTTGTTTTGGGATATTCGGGAAGTAATAGGCATCTTGAAGAGGTGAAAAAGTACTTTTCTTCCCATACCTTCTCTTCCCTTTGGCAGGAGTCTGAGGACTTCTTTACCGAAAAAATCAAAAACGCCTCCTTCAAGAACAGCCTCGGTGTAAAGCTTTCTGAATTTTGGCTTCCTTATCAGGTGCTTGCCTGCCGATTTTACGCTCGCTCGGGTCCTTATCAGTCGGGTGGTGCCTGGGGATACAGAGATCAGGCACAGGACTGTCTCGCGGTAATGGATATGGACCCTGTTGCCGTGAGAAATCATATATTCCGTCTTGCTGCCCATCAGTTTAGTGAAGGAGATGCGGAGCATTGGTGGCATCACGGCAGAGGCATCCGAACGAGATGCTCCGACGATTATTTGTGGCTGGTGTGGCTCACCTGCCTTTATATCAAGAGAACCGAGGACAAAAGTATACTCGGTATAAAAATACGATACCTTGAAGATAAACCACTGTCTCCTAAAGAAAAGGATAGATATAAAACCCATAGTAAGAGTGAAGACAGAGAAAGCCTCTCTGAGCATCTGAAGAGAGCTCTTGACCTACTTGTCACAAGAGGACTTGGCGGGCATTCACTTCCCTTTATAGGAGACGGTGACTGGAACGACGGTCTTAACTCTCTTCCTGAGGGTAGCGAGAGCGTGTGGCTTGGCTTTTTCGTGAGAATAGTTATAGGAATGTACCTTGAGGTTATAGAGGACTCTGAGAATTACAGAGCCTATTCCGAAAAGGTAAGGAAGGGAATAGAGGAAAACGCCTTTTTCTCTGACCGTTATGCCCGCGCCTTTTTGCCCGACGGAAGAGTCCTCGGGGTAGAGGGGTGTACCTCTATGAAGATTGACGCTCTTCCTCAGGCTTTTGCATCTATTTCCCACAGTATTTTAGGGGACGGAAACCCCAAGAGAATAGCCCTTGCTTTGGACAGCGCATGGCGTGAGCTTTACGACGGAGAGGTGGGAATATTCAAGCTTTTTACTCCTCCCTTTAAAGCCTATGACAGAGACGTAGGCTATCTTACGTCCTACCCCGAGGGTATGCGTGAAAACGGGGGTCAGTATACCCATGGCGCAGTGTGGTCTGCAATAGGCTTTTTCGTTGCTCCCGAGAAAAAAGAAGAAAACCAAAAGAGAGCAGTGACACTGGCAAAACAGCTTGACCCTATGGGAAAGGGGAAAGAATATAAGGCGGAGCCATACGTTATGGCGGGGGACGTCTATTCTAATCCCGATAACGCGGGACGGTGCGGCTGGAGCTGGTATACAGGAGCTGCAAGCTGGTACAGAAAACTTCTGTGGCTTATTGATAACGAAAAAAGGAATAATTGTGACCCGTTCTCATAAAATGTAGCAAAAAGAGTTAAAGGAGCTACAATATGAACAATATGCGGATAAACAAAAACCTTTCCGATATTAGCCACAGTGTGAGGAAAATAAGGGTGGAGGAAGAAGGGCTTTTTCCCGATTACTGCTCGGATATAGTGAGAATAGTATCGGTCAGCGCCACCCCAACCCTTACCGACAAAAAATTTAGAGCAGAGGAAGACAGTATTGGCATTGAGACTTCAGGAAAGGTGGATTTTACTGTTATATATTCAGGAGAAGACGGGGGCTGTGAAGCTCATAGCTTTTCCTGTAACTTTACTGAAAATATGAAAAATCCCCTTTCGGGGGACATAGATTCTGACAGTATAACCCTTCACGTGATACCCTATATTGAAAACCTCTCTTGCAAAGTCCAAAGCCCCAGAAAGGTAAGCGTCAGATGTGATATTGTTCTTGACACGTTAACAAGGGGAAACACCATGTTTGAGGCGGTAAATACCGACTTATCCGATGAAAAGAAAACCGAGATTATGAAGAGTGAGGTGTCCTTGTGTACACTTTTGTCATCGGCGTCGGACAGCTTTGACTTTTCAGAGGAAATCAAACTCCCTTCATCACTTCCGCCTATGGAGCGCATTCTGTCTTGTGTCCCTGCCGTCAGCCTTGAAAACACCTCGGTTGGAGCAAACTCCGTCAGCTTTTGGGGAACACTTGGAATTCATTGCACCTATCTTCCCGAAAGTGACGGAGAAAGAGAAGTATCTGTACAAAGCTTCTATCAGCCTATGGAAATATCCGAAAGAATAGAGTGCGGCGACGCCGAAAGCTCTTCTGCGGCAATGGGAGAGCTTGTTGTCTCAGGAGTGTCTTTTGAAATATTGACAGATAATTTAGGTGACAACCGCATATTAAAGGTAAACGGCAGTTATACCGCTAACTTTGATATTATCGAAAATGAAGATACTGTTCTTGCCCGCGACCTTTACGGTGTGGGCTGTGAGGCAGATCTGACAGAAGAAACAAAACGCCTTTTGAAGTTCGAGGGTACCTTGAAAGAAAATACTGCCATTCGTGAGACAATTTCTCTTAAGGAAGATATAATAAGGCTTGAGGGCTGCCGCGGAGAAATAAAGCTCAGCCGTTGGGGGTACGACAACGGAAAGATGTACGCCGATTATAAAATGGATATAACCGCCATAGGATGCACCGAGGATGGCGAGAGGGGAGTGCGTGAGACTGTAAACCTGAACGTTCCCTTTAACCTTCCCACAGACTTGTCTGTATCAGATAAAAGTCTTGTGCCTGTTATTTCTGCTTCTGTCGGATATATTGACAGCAAGGTTACCTCAGGTAAAGCAGAGCTGTCTTTCGATCTTGTGACAACCGCCCACATCTTCAGCGAAAGCGAAGAAAGCTACGTTTCCTCTGTAACACTCACCGAAAAAGAAAAGACGGATGAATTTGAAGTCTTTTGTTATCCATCCTCCGAGGATACCCTTTGGAGCGTAGGAAAACGCTACGGAGTATCTCTTTCTGCCCTTGCCGAGGCAAACTCAATCACCGACGGAACACTCAAAAGAGTTATAAGAATACCTTAATATATAAAGAAATAGCACCTCGAAAGGTGCTATTTCTTTATATATTCAGTAATTTTTCAAGTGTAGCAAGCTTTACTGCAAGGCAGAATACTTCAACTGCTTCGCTGAGCTCTGCTACTGTGGGGAAGGTAGGTGCAATTCTTATGTTCCTGTCACGTGGATCCTTTCCGTAGGGGAAGGTAGCACCCGCGCCCGTGAGAACGACACCCGCCTCGGCGCAAAGCTCTACGGTGCGCTTTGCACAGCCGTCAAGGAGATTTACACTGATAAAGTATCCGCCGCGGGGGTTTGTCCATTCAAGGATTTTGTTTTCACTAAACTCTCTTTCAAGAGCCGAAAGAACGGTCTCAAACTTTGGTCTTATGAGCTCTGCGTGCTTCTTCATGTGAATCTTGATGCCATCGGCGTTTTTAAAGAATTTAACGTGACGAAGCTGATTTAACTTGTCATAACCGATGGTTTGTGCACCTGAGCGGTCTATAATTCTCCTGATGTTGTTTTTGCTTGCAATGATAAAGGCAACGCCTGCACCGGGATAAGTAATTTTTGACGTAGAGCCGAAGATGTAGGGAAGAGAGGGATTGCCCGCCTTCTTACACTCTTCAAAGAGGTTTAAAAGCTTATCCCCGTCATCGTAAAGGTCGTGAATGCAGTAAGCATTGTCCCAAAAAATTCTGAAGTCGCCGGCCTTAGGCTTGAGGTTTGCAAAACGTCTTACAGTCTCGTCGGAATAGGTAACTCCCCCGGGATTAGAGTACTTGGGAACGCACCATATACCCTTTATTGCCTCGTCCTCGGCTACAAGTCTTTCAACGGTGTCCATATCGGGGCCTTCGGGAGTCATATCTATATTTATCATCTCAATGCCCATTCTCTCACAGATTCTGAAATGTCTGTCATATCCGGGAACGGGGCAAAGGAACTTAACCTTTTCAAGCTTTGACCAAGGAGGACAGGATGAATTAACACCAAGCACAAAGGAACGGATAATAGCATCGTACATTATGTTCAGAGAGCTGTTACCCAGAATCATTATCTCGTCTTTCTCAGCTCCCAGCAGGTCACAGAACATCTCCTTAGCTTCGGGAATACCGTCGAAAATGCCGTAGTTTCGATAGTCGATAGTGTGATTTACACAGTCGTCGTGAGTGAGAATATTCAGCATTCCGTCGGAGAGGTTGAGCTGGTCGGCAGCAGGCTTTCCTCTTGACATGTCAAGCTTCAAGTCCTTTTCTCTTATTCTCTCATATTCTTTTCTTTTTTCACTCAGTTCTTCTCTGAGCGCGTTTTTATCAAGCTTTAAATAATCCATCTTAAACCTCACTTGTTTCGTTGTGCAGTACTTTGTCTGCCTTTATTATCATATGCGAGAGGATTTCAATTCCTTGTAAAAATCCTTCAATGTCAAGCATTTCATCGGGCTGATGAACGTTGCCGTGTCCAGGAAGAAGAGGAGGATGCTTTGATTTACCGGTATACGAGCCCGTGCTGACCGCATTCTTTAAAAATCTCGCATAGGTACCCCCCACACTCAGATAAGGAGCACTCTCAATATCTCCGGTGTTTTCTCTGTAAGCGTCAAGTGTCGCCTGAACAAGAGGGTCTGACTCCTTGATAACGTAGCCCTTGAGC
>JAFUKG010000040.1 GCA_017467865.1 Clostridia bacterium | reverse complement strand
GAACGAAAATCAGAAGGTAACGCTTGAAGCTATCGCTAAGCCCGACAAGGGATTTACATGTCATATGGATGTGCTTGAGGCAGGTCTTGAACACGAGAAATACGTTACCTCCCTGATTAACGATATATATGCGGCAGCATACGAGGTAAAGGACTTCCGTACCATGCAGTTCCTTGACTGGTTCGTAAAGGAACAGGGTGAGGAAGAAACCAACGCCAACGATATGATCACTAAGATGGAGCTGTTCGGCTCAGACCCCAAGAGCCTCTATATGCTCAATCAGGAGCTTGCAGCAAGAGTTTATACTGCTCCTTCATTGGTGCTTTAATTTAACGGAAAGGAAACAAGAAAATGAAATACATATGTGATGCTTGCGGCTGGGAATACGATGAAGCAGTCGGCGATCCTGATAATGGAATTGCTCCCGGCACAAAGTTCGAGGATCTTCCGGAAGACTTTTCTTGCCCTCTTTGCGGAGTAGGCAAGGATATGTTCTCTAAAGCCGAATAAAAAGCATAAAGAGTCCACAGCGATGAAACCACTGCTGTGGCTCTTTTTTTATTCAGTAGTACATAAGGGGAGACCAAGACGGTCTCCCTCGTTATTTTAGTAGTATCAGACGTGGAAGCGTTCCTTAGAACAAATCAAAAAATCCGTGTTTTTCATAGGGAAAACACTGGGTTTTGGCGAGATGAAAAAAATCGAGGTCTGCTCCGCATACCCTTTCGCTCGGGCATAGCTCTTTCGCGCACCCTCCTAAAAACAGTCCACTGGACTGTTTTTTTACGGCGGTTGCTTCCTTGAAGTCCTAATCTTCCCAAAACCAAAAAACAAAAGAGCAGATACTTCGTATCCGCTCTTTCATTTTTTTGGTCGAGATGACAAGATTTGAACTTGCGGCCTCTGCGTCCCGAACGCAGCGCTCTACCAAACTGAGCCACATCTCGGCGAGCATAGGTTAGTATAGCACAAAACACGTTTTTAGTCAATGCTTTTTTTCTATTTTATTATGCCGTCAAGAAGGGCATAGAAATAGCCCACCATGGTATCTGTGCTTTCTTTTTTGCCGCCCTTTATCCACCACATAACCGTATCCACAAAGGTTGCAGAAATATGATTGACAATAAACTCCTTTGGCATAAGCTTATCTATCTTGTTTGCAAATTCAACCTGCTCTTCAACCATTTTGTTGAGGTTTTCCTTGAAATATGATACGAACAGCTCGTTGTTCCTCGAAGAGAGAAGCTTTAAGAGATTGTCGTCGTTTTCTTTCAGGTGCTCGAATAGGTGAGAGAATGCACCGCATTGGCGTTTGCAGGAGGAGTAGTGTGAGTGATTTCCGCTTTTTCCGTTGGAGCAGTCGAGAATGTGCTCAAACAGCTCTTCGCAAAGCGCCTTCAGTAGAAAGTCCTTTGTCTCAAAGTGCATATAAAAGGTGGCACGTCCAACGTCTGCTTCGTCGATTATTTCCTGCACCGATATTTTACCGTAGTCCTTCTTGTCAAGCAGCTCTATAAAAGCAGAGAATATAGCACTTCTCGTTTTCTTCTGTCTTCTGTCCATAATATCTCCTTTTGAACAATGTGTTCAATATATTATACAACAGAATTTTTCATTTGTAAAGAAAAAGCGTGTGCAATTTTGCACACGCTTTAAAATTAAATCACCTTATTAATACATTCCCATTCCGGGGTTGGGAGCTGCGGGAGCTGCAGGAGTTTCTTCCTTCTTGTCAGCTACAAGAGCCTCTGTTGTAAGAGCCATAGCGGCAACGGACGCAGCGTTCTGAAGAGCTGAACGTGTAACCTTAGCAGGGTCAATGATACCTGCCTCGTACATGTCAACGTACTCTTCTGTGTATGCGTTGAAGCCGTAAGCCTTCTTCTTGGAAGAAAGAATCTTGTTTATGATAACGGAGCCTTCAAAGCCTGCGTTTTCAGCAATCTGACGAGCGGGCTCTTCAAGAGCACGAAGAACGATTGAAACACCAACCTTTTCGTCACCGCTTGTAACTGCGAGAAGCTTCTTAACCTCGGGGATAACGTTGAGGATAGCAACTCCGCCGCCGGGAACGATACCGTCTTCAACTGCCGCACGGGTTGCGTTGAGAGCGTCTTCAATTCTGAGCTTCTTTTCCTTCATTTCAGCTTCTGTTGCGGCACCAACCTTGATAACCGCTACACCGCCTGAAAGCTTAGCAAGTCTTTCCTGAAGCTTTTCCTTGTCAAATTCAGAAGTAGTAACTTCCATAGCAGACTTGATCTGTGCAATTCTGCCCTTGATTTCATCGGATGAACCTGCACCGTCAACAATGATGGTGGTCTCCTTGTTGATCTTAACCTGCTTAGCACGACCAAGCTGAGCAACTGTTGCTTCCTTAAGGTCGAGACCGAGCTCTTCTGTGATAACCTCACCGCCTGTAAGAATAGCGATGTCACGAAGCATTTCTTTTCTTCTGTCGCCAAAGCCGGGAGCCTTAACTGCAACACAAGTAAACGTGCCTCTGAGCTTGTTTACAAGGATAGTGGAAAGAGCTTCACCCTCAAGGTCTTCAGCGATGATTACAAGCTTCTTACCTGCCTGAACAACCTGCTCAAGGAGAGGAAGTACTTCCTGAATGTTAGAAATCTTCTTGTCTGTGATAAGAATGTAAGCATCGTCAATAACAGCTTCCATCTTATCGGTATCAGTTACCATGTAAGGGGAGATATATCCTCTGTCAAACTGCATACCTTCAACTACTTCACAGTATGTTTCGGCAGACTTGGACTCCTCAACAGTGATAACACCGTCAGCAGTAACCTTTTCCATAGCGTCAGCAATAAGCTTACCAACAACCTCGTCACCTGCAGAAACTGTACCGATACGAACGATATCGTTTGTACCCTGCACCTGCTGAGAGTTTTCCTTAAGGGTTTCAACAGCTTTGTCAATAGCCTTCTGGATACCCTTCTTGATAACCATAGGATTAGCACCTGCGGTTACGTTCTTCATGCCCTCGCGGATGAATGCCTGAGCAAGAATAGTAGCGGTAGTAGTACCGTCACCTGCAAGGTCGTTAGTCTTAGTAGCAACCTCTCTTACAAGCTGAGCGCCCATGTTTTCAAAAGCGTCGTCAAGCTCAATTTCCTTAGCGATTGTAACACCGTCGTTAGTGATGAGGGGAGTGCCGAACTTTCTTTCAAGTACAACGTTTCTGCCCTTAGGGCCAAGTGTTACCTTAACGGTGTTAGCAAGCTTGTCAACACCTGCAAGAAGCTTGTTTCTTGCATCAATTCCGTAAATAAGTTCCTTTGCCATCTTAAATCACCTCCGAATTACTCGACAACGGCGAGAATGTCGCCCTGTCTTACGATAATGTATTCTTCGCCGTCAAGCTTGATTTCGGTGCCAGAATACTTGCTTGTGATAACCTTGTCTCCAACCTTAACGGTCATCTTTACTTCGTTTCCTTCTACGATTCCGCCGGGACCTACCTCAACGACTTCAGCAATTGAGGGCTTCTCCTTAGCAGCAGACGTAAGTATAATTCCGCTCTTTGTTGTCTCTTCGGTTTCTACCATCTTGAGAACAACTCTGTCAGCCAAAGGCTTAAGTTTCATAATAGTTCCTCCTATATTCTAACTTTTTAATATACTTGTTATGTGTTAGCACTCAAAGAGTTTGAGTGCTAACAAGTATTATTTTACACATAATGGAATAAAAATCAAGTGTTTTTACTATTGTTCACATTAAATTCACAATTTTGCTAAACGGGGTTTATCATAGCGAGAAATTCCTCTTCGTTTATGACTTTAATCCCCAGTGCCTGAGCCTTTGTAAGCTTGGAGCCTGCGTCACTGCCTGCAAGGACAAAGGACGTCTTTTTAGATACCGAGCCAGATGCCTTACCGCCGTTGTCAACGATTGCCTTTTCAGCTTCTGACCTTGACATAGTGTTAAGCGTTCCCGTGACAACCACCGTCATGCCGTCAAGAACCGACGACCTTTCGGTAGAAATAAATTCTGTGTTTACTCCCGCATTCTTCAGCTTTTCGATGATGTGCAGGCTGGACGGGTGAGAGAAGAAGTCTGCAACACTACGAGCCAGTATCTCCCCGAAATCCTCAACCGATAACAACTCTTCAACTGTTGCGTTTTTAACCCCCTCAATCGTCTTGAAGCGCTTTGCAAGGGTATAAGCCGACTTTTCGCCGATGTGGTTTATACCAAGAGCAAATATAAGCTTTGATAGGCACAGTTTTTTTGAGTTTTCAATAGCACTCAGCATATTATCCGCCGATTTTTCTCCAAGTCCCTCAAGTACCTTTATCCTGTCTTTGTCCATATAATAAAGGTCAGAAACTGAAGAAATAATGCCGTTATTTATAAGTGAGTCAATAATAGCAGGACCAAGTCCGTCAATGTTCATGGCATCGCGGGACGCGAAGTGAGTAATGCTTCTGTGAAGCTGTGCAGGGCAGGCGGAGTTAGTACACCTTATGGCACTCTCTTCATCGGATACGAACACCTCTTCACCGCAGGAAGGACAGTGAGTAGGGAAGGTGTAAGGCAGAGCTCCCTCGGGTCGCTTTGACTTGTCAACGTAGAGCACCTCGGGAATTATCTCTCCCGCTTTTCTTACGATAATGGTGTCACCCTCGCGTATATCTCTTTCTGCAATGAAATCCTTGTTGTGAAGGGTAGCACGTGATACGTTAGTCCCTGCAAGCCTTACGGTGTCAAAATTTGCGTTTGGTGTGAGCACTCCCGTTCTTCCCACCTGAATGGTGATAGAACGAAGCACCGTGGGCTTTTCCTCGGGGGGATACTTGTAAGCAACCGCCCACTTCGGCACGTTGGTAAGCTCACCCAGCGCCTCGCGCTCGTCAAAGTCATCAACCTTTACTACCGCACCGTCAATGTCAAAGCTAAGCTCCTCACGGCTGTCTCCCCGCCTTTGAATGTCTCGGAAGATATCCTCGGCGTTGTCAAATACTTTCACGTCGGGGGAAACCTTAAAGCCAAGGGATGAAATGTAGTCGAGTGACTCCTTGTGAGAACGAAGCTCAGGACCGCCCGCAATCTGCTGAATGTTGAAGATGAATATACTGAGCCTTCTTGAAGCCGTCACCCTTGAATCAAGCTGTCTCAGCGACCCTGCCGCAGCGTTTCGGGGATTGGCAAGAAGCTGCTCTCCCTTTTCCTCGCGCTGACGGTTCAGCTCATGGAAAACTGATTTGGGCATATATACTTCGCCTCTCACCTCAATGAATGGGATAGGTTCATTCAGTGTCAAGGGGATAGCACCAACAGTCTTGAGGTTCTCTGTTATATCCTCACCGACAACGCCGTCACCTCTCGTTGACCCTCTTACGAAAACTCCGTTTTCGTATTCAAGGCTCACCGACAGACCGTCAATTTTATATTCAACGGCATAAAGACGGCTGTTCATTTTTTCAATTGCCGAGATTAGTTCTTCCTTGCTGAAAACGTCCTGAAGACTCTGCATGGGAACGGTGTGAGTTACCTTTTCAAATTTATCAAGCACCGCACCCCCGACCCTCTTTGTAGGGGATGTGGGACTGTCAAATTCGGGGTGAGCCTTCTCGAGCTCCTGAAGCTCCCGATACATGGCATCGTATTCATAGTCGGGTATCTCAGGGGAATCCTCAACGTAATATTTTTTACTGTGATATTCAAGGAGAGCTCTGAGCTCTTCTATTCTCTCTTTTACCATTTTTACCTCTGATTCCATAAAATAGTATTTGTTTTATTATACCCCAAAATACCCCTTGTGTCAAACATTAATGGTTGATTTTACAAAATAAGTGTGTTATAATTTATTCATAAAAAATTCAGGAGAAAAAATATGAAAGCAACAGTAATTCAGCCCCCTTATTCAAGGGATGTTAGTTTCAGCGACGAATACTTTGATTATAAAATAAAAATGCTTGATTCTTGCGACGAATCAATGGATATCATCGTACTTCCTGAATATAGCGACGTGCCTTGCGCAACTTCTACCAAGGAAGAAACCTTTTACTATCATAAAAAGTATATCGACGCACTTCTCTCAAAGTGCCGTGAGACTGCTATAAGATGTGGTGCTATTGTTTTTGTAAACGCACTTTATGAGATAAACGGTAACTACCGCAATACTACCTACGTTTTCGACAGGAAAGGCGAGCTTGTTGGCAAGTACTTTAAGAAGCATCTCCCGCCTCTTGAGCTTGAAACACTTGAGCTTGACTCAGATTATACCTTTGAGTATTCAAAGCCCTACGTTATTGAAATCGAAGGACTTCGCTACGGATTTCTTACTTGCTACGATTTTTACTTTTACGAAGCCTTCGCTGCTATTGCAAGGGAAAACGTGGATATTATTATCGGTTGCTCTCTTCAGCGAAGCGACAGCCACGACGCCATTGAAATTATGTGCCGTTTCCTTGCCTATAATACCAACGCCTACGTCATCCGTTCATCCGTAAGCTTTGCCGAGGACTCGGATATCTGCGGTGCAAGTATGGTGGTTTCGCCATATGGAAAAGTCCTTCACAACATGAAAGGTAAGTTCGGAATGGCTACGGTTGAATTTGACCCGAAGGACAAATATCTCAAGCCCGCAGGCTTTGGCAATCCCGATGCTCCTCACTACGAATACATAGAGTATGGCAGAAAGCCCTGGCAGTACAGAGTTGGCGGAAGCGCTGTTGTGAGAGGGGATAAATATATGCCCTATCCCAGAGTGTGTGCCCACAGAGGAATGAACTCCACCGCCCCCGAGAATACAATGCCTGCTTTCGGCTCAGCAATTGCACTTGGCGCTGAGGAAATCGAATTTGACCTTTGGCCTACCCGTGACGGCGAGATAGTTTCCTGCCACGACCAAAGTCTTGAAAGAGTGTCAACGGGAACAGGACTTGTTACCGACTACACCTATGATGAGCTTCTTGAATTTGACTTCGGTGCAAAGAGAGGCGAAAAATTCAAGGGACTTAAAATAGTCAGATTTGAACATATACTCAAGAAGTTTTCGGGTCAGGTTATTATGAATATCCACGTTAAGCCCCTCTCGGATAATGACCCTTACCCCGAAGAAGTTATGAAGAAAATGGTATCTCTTGTAAGGCAGTACGATGCCCAGCATCACGTTTATTTTATGCTTGCCCGCGACGTTATGATAAAACAGTTTAAGTCTTACGCTCCCGACATTCCCGTCTGTGTGGGACATTTTCAGCCTCAGGCATGGGAAATAGTTGACAGAGCAATAGCACTTGGCTGTGAAAAGGTACAGTTATTCAAGCCCTACTTCAACGAAGAAATGATTGAAAAAGCCCACCGTCACGGCATCAGATGCAACGTCTTTTACGCCGATGACGTTGAGGAAGCGAAGAAATATATCGACATGGGAATAGACACCATTCTTACCAACGATTACAATATAATTTCACAGGCGGTTGAAAGGAAAAAATAAATATGAACTATCTTTTTGATTTTGACGGAACCCTCGTTGATTCCATGCCTACCTTCGTGTCAGTTATGCTGAGAATTCTCGATGAGAATGATATAAAGTATGACAACAGCATCGTGAAGATTATTACCCCTTTAGGTTACGGAGGAACGGCAAAGTACTATAAGACCTTAGGACTTGAACAGTCCGAAGAAGAGCTTATAACTCTCATGAACCGCTACGCATACGACGATTACGTTTATAATATCCCTGCAAAAAATAGCGTTATCGACACCCTTCACGCTCTCAAAGAAAGAGGGGACTCCCTGAACGTTCTCACCGCAAGTCCCCATACAGTTCTGGACCCTTGCCTTAAGAGACTGGGCATTTTTGAGCTATTTGATAACGTGTGGTCCTGCGACGATTTTAAAACTACCAAAGCCGACCCCGAAATATATAAAATGGCGGCTGAGAAAATGGGGGTAAGCACAGAAAAGGTGCTTTTCCTTGACGATAATCTTAACGCCGACAAAACCGCTAAGACCGCAGGTATGAAGGTATGCGGAGTTTATGACGATTCTTCTGCTGAGTACACCGATGAAATGAAAGCCATAACCGATTTTTATATATTCGATTTTAAAGAACTTTTGGAGATATGAAATGAAGCTTAAATTAGAACAAATAGAAAAAATAACCGCAGGAGCTATTCGTGTAGAGGAAATTTGCGGAAAAATAAATTTCTTCAGATTCACCAAAGAGGAAGAAGAGCTTTATAAAACTACAAATGCCGATTTTGTTATGAAAAGCCTTGCCTCCAGCGGTGTAAAGCTTAATTTCAAAACTGACAGCCGTAAAATGTTCCTGAAAGCCTTTTTAACATCGGGCAGCTCAAGAAAATATTTTTCTTTCGACCTCTTCGTCAACGGAGAGTTTAAAGACAGTCTGAGTAACTTTTCTGATGCTGACTTATCGGAAAACTACACCGTATCAGCCTTTGACCTCGGATATTTTGAAAAAACCTTTGATTTGGGAGAGGGAGAAAAAAAGGTTACACTTTATTTTCCTTGGTCGGTTAAGTCTGAAATAGAAGAAATTTCCCTTGATGATAACTCCGTTGTTATTCCAATAAAAAACGACAAGAAAATTCTTATGTACGGTGACTCAATCACTCAAGGCTATGACGCACTTCATCCGTCGAATAAGTATGCGACTCGCCTTTCAAAAGCATTGGGCTATGACGAATATAATAAGGGAATAGGTGCAGAAGTATTTTTTCCGCCCTTGTCAAAGCTTACACAACCCTTCACACCCGACCTTATTACCGTCGCCTATGGAACTAACGATTGGAGCTATATCGACAAGTCTACCTTTGATAAGAACTGCAAGGAATTTTATGAAAACCTTTCCGAGAATTATCCCCGCACTCCCATCGTGGCAATAACCCCCATATGGCGCAAGGAAATTATTACAGAAACAAGACCCTTTGGTGATTTTAAGCTTGTAGAAGAAGGAATAAGAGAAGCTGTAAAGGATTTGAAGAATGTTACTGTTATAAGAGGCTTTGACTTTGTTCCAAAGGAAGAAAAATACTTTGCAGATTTACGTCTTCATCCAAATGACGAAGGATTTGAACACTATTTTAAAAGCATTAAGGAGAAAATATGAAATACTCTGATAGCTTTGGTAAAAAAAGCTCCAAAATACTTCTCGGTACCGCTTACTTCGGCGACACTATTTCCGAAAGCGAAGCCTTTGACATAATGGATACCTTTGGGGAGTATGGCGGAAACCATATTGACACCGCCCGTCTTTATGCAAACGGAGAAGCGGAAAAGGTGGTTGGCAAGTGGCTTGAGTCAAGAAAGCCCAAGGATATTATCGTATCCACTAAGGGCGGCTATCCCAATGACAAAACCCCCGATATCATGAGAATAAGCGAAGAGGAAATTCGCTTTGATCTCGAAAACAGCCTTAGAGCACTTAACCTTGACTGCGTTGATTTCTATTGGCTCCACCGTGATGACGAGAAGAGAAGCGTGGAGGAGATTATAGACTATCTCAATGACTTCGTAAAAGAAGGAAAAATAAAACGCTTCGGCGCATCTAACTGGACAACCGAGCGAATTATAAAGGCTAACGAATACGCAAAAAAAAGCGGTAAGAAGGGCTTTTCTGCAAGTCAGATAAGGTTCAGCCCCGCACATCTGGTTGATGGTGGAGACGCAAGAAGCCTTGTAACCATGGACTTCAAGTCCTTTGAAATTTATAAAACCCTTGGCATCCCCGTTGCGGCATACGCCTCTCAAGCGAAGGGCTTTTTCTCCAAAATGGCAGATAAAGGAGTAGACTCTCTGACCCCTAAATCCCGTGACAGATATTATTCCGAAGAAAACCTAAGACGCCTTGACCTCATCGAGGCTTTGTCGGGAAAATATAATATAAGCGTGGCAAGTACAGTTTGTGCCCTCCTTACGTCAATTACTTCTCCCGACGTTTTCCCCATTATCGGCGGAAGCAGGAAAGAGCAGATTGCCGACTCATTGAGGGGTGCCGACGCAGTAATCGAAAATAAAGAAATAAAGGATATTCTTGAATTCAATATATAGACTATGAAAACTTATACTTTAGGATACCCCGAAAAAGAGAATTTTGCCGTAGCACTCGGTAACTTTGACGGGGTGCATATAGGACACACAAAGCTTATAAACGCCATGACAAGCTTCGGCTTACCTACACTTGTATATACCTTCTACGACCATCCCCTGAACGTTATAAAGGGAGAGGGAACCGTAAGGGTCATAAACACACGTGCCGAAAAGGAAAGTATTCTCATAGACCTTGGTGTTGACGCTCTTGTATTTGAGGACTTCTCTTCTGTCAGAGATATGTCACCAAGTGACTTTGTAGACAAAATACTTATAAATAAACTTTCAGCAAAAGAGGTTGTCTGCGGCTTCAATTACCGCTTCGGAAAGAAAAATGCAGGAGACACGGTTCTTTTGAAACAGCTTCTTTCAGCCCGCGGTGTAGGACTTACCGTCATAGATGAGGTGACTCTTGACGGGGTGGGCGTGTCCTCAAGCGCAGTGAGAAGTGCACTTCTTAACTCAGATATGGAAAGGGCCGGGGAAATGCTTGGCAGACCCTATTTTTTAAAATCTTCTGTAAAGCACGGAAAGGCGCTTGGCAGAACCCTTGGATTTCCCACAGTTAATCTTGACTTTGAAGAGGGGAGAGTGGTTCCTGCCTACGGTGTATACGTTTCCCGATTTTCTTTTGAAAACAAAAGCTTTCCCGCTATTGCAAACGTAGGTGTACGACCAACTGTTGATACCGACGTAAGACCAATGCTGGAAGCTCACGTTATAGATTTCGAGGGAGATTTGTACGGAAAAGAAGTAAAGGTTGAGCTCCTCAGAAAGCTACGTGACGAAAAGAAGTTTTCGGATGTGAATGAGCTGAAAGTCCAAGTATTCAAGGATATAGAAACCGCTAAAAAGTACTTTCAGGAAAGGTAACGGATTTTGAAAAAATTAGTTTTGTTTTTAATTTTTACCCTTTTGTTTACTTTTACCGCTAAGGCTGAGAAGTCCGAGTTTATTGAAATTTCTGCCGACTTTGCAGGAGTTTATAATATCGAGTCAGGTGAAATGATATATTCAAAAAATTCCAATACTGTAATATATCCCGCCTCTCTTGTTAAAATTATGACGTCAACCCTCGCTCTGGAGTATTATGACAAGAAGAGCGACTTCGACGTTACAGTCACGGAAACAGCTCTTTCTACTCTTAAAGGCAACGATATTAATTTGGAAGCAGGGGAGAAGGTGTCTTTTTATGACCTTGTGGCAGCTATATCCGTTGGAGGTGCAAACGATGCCGCTCTTGTAATTGCCGAAAACGTTGCAGGCTCGGTAGACGCCTTTGTGGATATGATGAACGATAAGGCAAAAGAGCTTGGCGCAAACAATACTCACTTTGATAACCCAACGGGCTTTCATTCACCGAAAATGTATACTACCATAGAGGATATGGCGAAGATTTGCGCTTGGGCGTATAAAAACAAGGAATTTATGACTCTGTCATCTATGACAGAATATAAAATTCCCGCAACCAATACCCATAAAGAAAGAACTCTCACGAATTCCAATCTTCTCCTTGACCCTGCCCATTGGCTCAGGCATTACCTCGAGGGCGCTAAAGGAATGAATGCAGGCTCTACCGCCGAGGCAGGCTATACCCTCGCCACTGTATACGATAACGACGGGCAGACCAACATCGTTATTATAGCTGGGGGTAAAATCAACGGCTGGGACTATTACTATTTTGACGACGCCAAAAAGCTTATTGAATATACCTCGGTAAGCTTTGAATACCGCGACTTAGTTCCCCGCGATAAGCCTGTCGCCGATATACAGGTAAACTTTGGAAAAAACAGCGACCACGTGCTTCTAACCACCGAAAGCGGTATAACGGCACTTCTTCCCGAGGGCGTGACCGATGACGAAATTACCACTTCCTTTGAGATTACCAAGAAAAGCTTTAATGCCCCTGTTATAAAAGGTGAGCGCTGGGGCACTCTTACCGCCTACTATAACGGCGAAGCAGTTGGAACGGTTCCCCTTGTTACTCAGAATAATATTAAGCGTGATTGGTTTTTATATTTTTCAGGATGTATCTCAAGCTTCTTTGCACACGATACCGTAAAAGGTGTCCTGTGGCTGTTATTATCAATAGCGTTTTTGCTACTCGTATTAATGACAATGATAGTATATTTCCGCCGTCAAAGAGAGCTTGAACGGCTCAGACAAGAAAAACTAAAAAAACTTAACCGCGCCAGAAGAACAGTCAGATCAAATTCAGAATAACCTATTAAAATAATGCACCCCAAAGCGTTCATGATATGCACCCCAAAAGTTAGACACTTTTGGAGGTGCATATTTTTATGGCAAAAAAAGGGACAACTCAAAGAAAGTACTCGTCAGAATTCAAAATATCTGTTATAATGGATATGCGAGAACATCATTTAGCATATCACG
>JAFUKG010000039.1 GCA_017467865.1 Clostridia bacterium | reverse complement strand
AGGGCTTTTATTCCCTTTTCTTCAAGGAGTGCTACTCTCTTCTTACATTCGCCGTAGGTCATCTTTTCGGTCTCTATTGCAATCTCACCATCGGCTTCATCGAGAACTTTCGCTTCAAAGAGCTCTTCAATGGGCTCTTTTTTCGTTGTGCTGAAGGCGATATAGTATTTATCCTCGGTGTCCTCTGCGTCAAGGAGAAGGCTCTTGGGGGTTTCGTCGGGTGCGCACCATGAAACGTCGAGACCGCCCGTTTTAACAACGTCGAGGACGTCGGCAACCATAGCAGAAGCAGTGGGGAGCATTCCTGCACCTCTTCCCGAGAGGGTAACCTCTCCTACGGCATTTCCGTTAACGGCAACGGCATTGAAAACGTCGTCAATCTTAGAAATAACTCTTTCGCCCGAAACGATAAAGGGCGCTACCATAACGCTTATCTTATCGCCTATCTTCTTGCATCTGCCGAGAAGCTTGATAGCACATCCGACCTTTTCGGCAACCTTAACGTCCTTGTTACGGATTTTAGTGATACCCTCGGCATAAACCCGAGTTGAGTCAACGCCGTAACCGAAGGCGATATCTGCGAGGATACAAATCTTACGGCAGGTATCAACGCCGTTAATATCGTCGGAGGGGTCATGCTCTGCATAGCCCTTTTCCTGAGCAGATTTAAGAGCAGTTTCAAAGCTTTCGGAATACTTATTCATCATTGTGAGTATATAATTAGTAGTGCCGTTGAGAATTCCGCACACAGAGTCAAGCTCGTTTGCAGCAAGGCATCTTACAAGAGGTCTTATAACAGGAGTGCCTCCGCCAACGGATGCCTCGAACATATAGCCCACGCCGTTTTCCTTTGCGGTTTTTATAAGCTGGTGACCAAATTTCGCAACCACCTCTTTATTCGAGGTTACAACGTGCTTACCCTTCTTCAAGGCTTCAAGGGAAAAGTCAACTGCAGGGTGTGCACCGCCCATACATTCAACTACCACGTCTACCTCGGGGTCGTTCATAATCACGTCTATATCGTGAACTACCAAGTCCTGCCACACGGTGCCGGGGAATTCACGCTTATCGAAAATATATTTTACGGCTATATCGCGTCCGAGTGCCTTCTTAAGCTTTTCGTTATTCATACGAATAACTTCGCCCACACCCGAGCCTACAACGCCAAAGCCAAGTATTGCAACGTTAATCATTTGTTGTCCTCCGTAAAAGTATTAATTCATTTTATCACACAAATTTCGGTTTTTCAATAGAAAAAAGAGCAAAAAAGGAGAAAAAATGTTTTTATCAAAGGGAAATTACAAAAATATACTCTTTTCACTTGCTTTTCTCTTAATTCTTCCTAAGCTTTCACAGGATTTTCTCCCTCTGCTATTCCCTCTCGCTGCAGCTTTTTTGGTTTCAGCTCTTCTCCAAAAGCCCGTTTCTTTTTTAAAGAAGCGTTTTCGTATTCCGAAAAAGCTGTCGGCGCTCTTTTTCATTATTGTTTTTATCACGCTTTTTTCGGCGGGTATTTTTCTCATTTTTAATAAGGTCAGAGAAGAATTTGACGTCTTTTACGTATGGATAGAAAAATTCGATTTTAATATAATTTCAGGCTTAATCGGTAAAATTCCTGCCTTCTTTTCGTCTATCGGCGACCTTTTTCCGAAAATTCTCATTTCTTTGAGTATTCTTCTTTTCTCTTCATTTTATCTCACGTCGGAATATGAAGACCTAAGTGAATTTATTCATTCAAAAATAAAAAAAGACAGTATTTTCTTTCGCATAATAAAGGTGATGAAAGCTCTGATTTTCGGTTATTTCAAGCTTTATTCCATACTTTTTCTTTTTACCTTTGCATTTCTGTTTCTGTCCTTTAATATACTCAAACTTCGTTTTTCCTTGATACTCGCTCTTATTATTTCTATATTCGATATTCTGCCCGTTGTTGGAACGGGAACCGTTCTTGTGCCTTGGGGAGTATACGAAATATGTCTTGGGTCAAGGGAGCTGGGCATAAAGATTATTATAGTATTTTTACTGCTGAGTATTATCAAGGAAATTATACAGCCGAAAATTTTAGGTGACTTTGTGGGACTGCATCCCCTTTTGTCGGTAGTTGCCATTTCGGCGGGCTTTCTCTATATGGGGATAACAGGTGCTTTCCTCTTTCCTCTTGCGCTTTGCGTAGGTATAGAAATAAGCAAAGAGCGGACATAGTCCACTCTAAGCGTGTAGAAAAAGTCGATAATGGAATTTTCCATTCGTCAAAATGCATAAAATGCACGCTAAAAATCCTCCCCTGTGTAAGGGGAGGTGGCACGACGAAGTCGTGACGAAGGGGTTGTTATCACTATATTGAAGACTTAAACAACCCCTCAGTTTTTCTTGCGAAAAACAGCTCCCCTTACACAGGGGAGCCATTTTTGTGCAACTTTGCTAATTTGTATTTATAACTAATAGGTTTTTCGACAGACTGAGAGCGGATATAAATCCGCTCTCATTATACATTTCCGGGAAGAACCGTCACGAGATCCGCTAAGTGGCTGTCGTAACTGTAAACCTTGCATTCCCATTTTCCGCTGTCGTATTCATAGACCGACACTGATGCATTTGAAGGCCAAGAAACGTTATTCATTTCATCTACACTTCCCTTTGTAATAATGGAGCATGACACTCTGATGGGGGTGGCGTGGGTAGCAACTACAACGGTCTTGCCCTCTTCTTTTTCGGCAATTTCGGTAAGAGTATTCATTATACGCTCTCCGAGAGCTCTGACGCTTTCGCCGCCGGTGCATTTTGCGTTCCCTATATCGTTGAGCCAAACTGTATAATCGTCTTTATACTCGCGGATGATGTCACGGAATATCATTCCGTCCCATTTGCCTGCGCCTATCTCACGCATGCCGCGATGCTTTATTACCTCCATACCGAGAAGATCTGCCACAGCCTTGCCTGTAAAGTAGGCACGCTTCAGGTCGCTGGAATAAACCTTATCGACCTTAAAGTTATCTCTTATATACTCTGCGGTGATTTGTGCCTGCTTTTCTCCGTTGGGATGCAGGTCGATATCAAGATGCCCTGCAAACATATCACGGCTGTTTGCAACGCTTTCACCGTGTCTTATCAAAATAAGTCTTGTCATTAAACTCCCGCCTTTCATACCTAAAGAGTATACTAAATTCTTATTTGTTTGTCAAGTCGTAGCTTTCGTCAAGAATAAGCTTGACGGTACTCTCTTCCGCCATTTCGAGAAGGACTGACACCCAGTGGACTTTATTCATATGATAGGCAGGAAAAACGCCCCGAGGTCTGCCGAAGGCTGTGAGCATATCCTCGGAGTATTTCATGTTTACCACAGTTGACACTTTATCGCTTTCAAAGCCTAACTTTGACATAGGGATATCCATAACGAGGGCGAACCACTTTTTATTGTTTTCATGTCTGAGCACTGCCGATTCGGGGTCTTTTACCCAAGGGTAATCGGGAGCTACTCCATATTCCTCAAAACAATGTTTAAAAAATTCTTCTCTTGTCATACATTTTTCAATTCAGTTTTTCGTGAGTTTTTATATCATAATAGCCCGTGCCCGACCTTTGCTCGACGATAACTACAATTTGGTCGCCTGCTTTGGCGGGTACGTCGTAATAAACGTTGTACTCGTTATTATTGTAAATTATGTATGCTGACGTTTTCAGGTCGCCCGACTGACGTTCTATTTCAAAGGAAACCTTTGAATCCCTGCCGACGGTATAGGTAAACGTAAAGGTATCGTTCGCGCCCTCGTTTAAGAACTTTGTGCGATAGTAACCGTGAGTGTCGTCAACGAGGAACCAGCCTTCTTGTGTGGCTTTTTCACGCTCTTCTTTATTTTTCAAGCGAGCCTCTCTGGCAGCTTCTGCTTGCTCTTCTTTCCAAGCCTCGTGGCGTTCAGACTTTTCACGCCATTCGTCGCCACAGGCAAAAAATAAAATGAGAATTATAACGCCGATAAAAATAAGTGCGGGAAAGGGTGAGGCAGGTGTTCCTCCCCCCGAAGCCACAGGACCATAATGCTTTTCCTCTTCGGGAGTCCAAGGCTCCTCTTCTTCACGCCTTTCAGAGCTGCCGCTGCCTACCCCGAGAAGAATGGCCGCTGCCGCCGCCCCGTTCATATTGCCGTAGCCATCCATATATGCAAAAGGAGCGCTCCAAGTGTTAGGCCCTTTATAAATCTCTTCTCCCTGAACACATCCCTCAGGATTGCCTGAAGGTGTTGAAAAAAGTATATCCCAGCCTCTGTATATCTTTCCGTAGCTATCAACAGAGCCTACTTGTGAGCGCATCTGTGGGTCAGAATAAACTCGTCCCTGGGAGTCAACACTACCGAGATAATAATTCATTGTTGGATTTGAATCCAAAACAGAAAGCTTTCTGTCGTAGTACCTTCCGTCGTCGTCAAGCATACCTATGCATTTAAGTCTTGCTCTATCTGAATAAACGTATACAGGCATAATTTTCTCCTTAAAAATCCTTTTTATAAGTTTAACACAAAGAGTAAGGTTTGGCAAGGTGAATTTACAAAAAAGTGGCGAGCCGCCACGGGCAATTCTCGCCTATCTTTACCCTTCCAATACAAAAATAAAGTAAAATGGCGAGGTCGATTTTATACAATTTACTAATAAACAAAAAAGCAAGGCTTCGGGTGAAGCCTTGCAAACGTTTATTCAAAGATGAAATCTAAATTACTTTTAAATTCTCTTGCATCATTACGATAGTTATTTATTGCCTTTTTTAACTGTTCAAGCGTTCCTTCCGAAGCTTGGCATATGTTAAAAAGCGAGAACGTCTTGGTATAGTACCCTTTTACGTTGGGATAATGCTCATAATCAGAATGCTTCTCACTCAATTCTTTCATTTTATCTTTTGCATTTTCAAGAGCAGTTTTCGCCTCATCAGCCTTTCCGCTTAATACGTACGTATTATACGCAACGTCTACACAAAAGGAGGACAAGTCATCTTCAAAAAGACCAACAATTATATTTGCATTTTCAAGATACTCGGTTCTTTCTTCTTCGGATAGTTCTTCGTAATCAAGGTAAAGCCAAGAAGCAGAGGTATACACTATACTTTCTCTGATATCATCACGGGATAACGCTAATTCTTTACTCAATACTCCTATCGCATCGCCCAAAATTTTTTCTTTTTCATAAATTCCAAGACGGCAAGCTTCATAAACGTCAGCACCCATCTCGTCTGCGATTTTATACGCAGTAGTTATTTCATTATACGCTTCACTTGATTTTTCAAAAGCGCTTTCATCCTTACTGCAAGAAGGTATAAACGTCAAGGATATTAATACGAGAACAAAAGCAAATAACTGTTTCATTTTTTCTCCTTTAGTATAAATTTAGTTATATTACACACATTATAACACCATGCGGTGCTATTTGTCAACACCGAACGGTGTTTTGCGTATAATGTCTCTTGAGGGGTGATGTGATGTTCTGTTACAGAAGAGTAAGAGACCTAAGGGAAGATAGTGATAAAACTCAAAAAGAAATAGCAGATTTTTTAAAAATGCAATTGACAGTTTACCAAAGATACGAACGAGGTGAACGTGAACTGCCTTTGTGGGTAGCCATTTCTCTTGCACAGTATTATGATACCTCTGTCGATTACATTGTTGGACGTACAGACATAAAAAAGCCTTATGGCAAAAAATAACCGCAAGACTTCTATTTGAAGCTTTGCGGTTTTTGTTTTAATCAATAATTCCGAATGTGAACCGGTGCGATACATAAGAAGCACAAGAACGTCATCGTATACTTCATATACTAAAAGCCAATCGGGCTCAACATGACATTCTCTACAGCCTTTATAATTACCGCTTAAAAAATGATCCTTATATTTCTCTTCAAGTTTTTCGCCTTTTGCAAGTTTTTCAATAACGTCGTAAAGCTTGTGAAGATTCTTGTTTTGCTTTTTTACAAGTTTTAAGTCCTTCTTAAATTGCGTTGTAAACTTTACCTCGTATTTCATGATTCAAGTGCCTCTATCAAGCTTTCCATATCGGTATAGCCTTTAACACTTTCGTCGCGGGCAATTATTCTCCCCTCTTCAATAGCTGCAAGTGTTTCTGCGTTGGGAGTTACTCTGAGTTCAAAAGGTATGCCGCCGAAGCGGATGCTTTGTCTTAAAAACAAATTTATAGCAGTTGTCATGCTCATTCCAAGCTCAGAAAAAATCTTTTCAGCATTCTCTTTAACTTCTTTATCTGTGCGGATATTAAGATTGGCATTCATTATTACACCCCCTTGTTTAGTATATATATTATATCATATTATGTTGACAAATGCAATACATTATGCGCATTTTTAATTAGTGAGAAAATCCAAATCAATCAATACAAATCGACATTGTCAACACAAGAGAAAATATATTGAAATTGCAACAAAAATACTCTTTTAAATTTATTAAATTTATGTAAAACTCCTTATTCCAATTGACAAAGAGAAGTAAATATGGTACAATTCCAACAAGTAAAATATAATGGAGGATAAAAATGAAAAAGTTACTTGTTTTAATTCTTGCAGCGCTTCTTTGCGTTACGTCGGTTGCCGTTATGGCAGAGGAAGATGAGCTTCCTAAGGTTACTTTAAACAACACTACACAAATTCAGTCCGCTGAGTTTCCTTTTAAGGACGTAGCAAAGGACATTTGGTATTTTGATGCTGTTAAGACCGCATACGAAATGAAGCTTATCAACGGCAAGGGTGCCACTGACACCTACAAGCCCGATGATAATATGACCTATGCAGAGGCTATCAAGCTTGCCGCTTGCATGCATCAGCTTCACACTACCGGTTCTGTTACACTTGGAAACGGTTCTGTTAACTGGTACGATACATACGTTGAGTATTGTAAAAACAACAGCATTATAACAAAGGACTACAATTACGGCGATATGGCGACCCGTTCGGGTTACATGGAAATCTTTGCAAACGCACTTCCCTCTTCTGCGCTTGAAGCTATCAACAACGTGCCCGACAATTTTATTCCCGACGTTAAGATGGACGCTCCCTATGCTGCTGCAGTTTATAAGCTTTACAGAGCAGGTATTCTCGCAGGTGTTGACGCAAAAAACAACTGCGCTCCCGCTTCAAACATCAAGAGAAGTGAGGTCGCAGTCATCCTCACCAGAATGATGGTAAAGGAAAAGAGAGTAAGCGTTGGACTTCCCAAGGAAGAGCTTAGTGCAGGCACACTTTCAGCTGAAGACCAGAAGATTTACAATCAGAATAAGTCAACTATAGAAGCAATTGCAAAAAATCAGGCTTTATCAGCGGCTATTGACAGCACCGGTATTGCTTTTTACGGTGAACCTGAGGTTCAGTCAAATAAGGTTATTAAGTCGGATTCATATTTCAGATACGTAATAGGTGTAAAATTTTCAACCAACTCTATTGCAGGCAACGAAAACCATTCGTTTGAAGTTCTTATCAGAGTATCCACAGATTTGGAGACCTATGAAATCAGCAAGATTAAAAGTAAGATTACTGAGGACGATATGAGAGCCGCAGGATGGGGCACAAGACCCGCAGACTTCGGCACACAGCCTGAAGAATAATAACCGAATAAAATAGCTTCAGACACATCAATAAAATGATGTGTCTGATTTTTTTGCACAAATATGCCCCGCATTTCTGCGGGGCATTTCATTCCACTTGTGGAATTTCATTTGACCGAATGTTCGGGCAAATTTCAATGAATAAATAATTTGTATCACAAATTATTTATTCATTGCCTCTTCGATAGCAACGGCACATGCAACGGTCATACCAACCATGGGGTTGTTACCGGCGCCGATAAGTCCCATCATTTCTACGTGTGCGGGAACTGATGAAGAGCCTGCGAACTGAGCGTCGCCGTGCATTCTTCCCATTGTGTCTGTGAGACCATAGGAAGCGGGACCTGCAGCCATATTATCGGGGTGAAGTGTTCTACCTGTACCACCGCCTGAAGCAACGGAGAAGTACTTAACGCCGTTCTCGATTGCCCACTTCTTATAGGTTCCTGCAACGGGGTGCTGGAAACGAGTGGGGTTAGTGGAGTTACCTGTGATAGATACACCAACGTTTTCAAACTTCATGATAGAAACGCCTTCGGAAACGTCGTTAGCGCCGTAGCAACGTACCTTGGACTTATCTCCGTCGGAGAACTTAACCTCACGAACTACCTTGAGCTCGTCTGCATAAGGATCATAGTCGGTTTCAACGTATGTGAAGCCGTTAATTCTTGCGATAATATAAGCAGCATCCTTGCCGAGACCGTTAAGAACGACGCGGAGGGGCTCTTTTCTTACCTTATTAGCGTTTCTTGCGATACCGATAGCGCCTTCAGCTGCAGCAAAGGACTCGTGGCCTGCCAGGAAACAGAAGCACTTAGTTTCTTCTCTGAGAAGCATTGCGCCAAGGTTACCGTGACCGAGACCAACCTTACGGTTAGCAGCAACGGAGCCGGGGATGCAGAATGCCTGAAGGCCTACACCGATAAGCTCAGCGGCGTCAGCGGCATTCTTTACGCCCTTCTTTATTGCGAGAGCACAGCCGAGGGTATAAGCCCATGCTGCGTTTTCAAATGCGATAGGCTGAATTCCCTTTACGATTGCATCGGGGTCAACACCTTTGTCAAGACAAATCTGGCGAGCGTCCTCAAGGTCCTTGATTCCATACTCTTCCATGCAAGCGATAATGCCTGCAATTCTTCTTTCTTTACCTTCAAATTTTACTTCGTTAGACATATTTGTTATCCCCCTTTCTTATTCGTGTCTGGGATCGATATACTTGGCTGCGCCATCATATCTACCATAAGTTTTAATATTTGATTCGTATGCTTCCTTGGGGTCTTTACCAGCCTTGATAGCATCCATCATCTTACCGAGGTTAACGAACTTATATCCGATAACTTCAGAGTTTTCATCGAGAGCGATGTTAAGAACGTAGCCCTCAGCCATTTCAAGGTATCTAACGCCCTTAGCCTTAGTACCGAACATAGTACCAACCTGAGAACGAAGTCCCTTACCAAGGTCTTCAAGAGAAGCACCGATGGGAAGACCGTTTTCGGAGAATGCAGTCTGGCTGCGTCCGTAAACGAGCTGCTTGAAAATCTCTCTCATTGCAACGTTGATAGCGTCGCAAACAAGGTCTGTGTTAAGAGCTTCAAGGAGAGTCTTTCCCTGAAGGATTTCAGCTGCCATAGCTGCTGAATGGGTCATACCCGAGCATCCGAGAGTCTCAACGAGAGCCTCTTCGATGATACCGTCCTTAACGTTAAGAGTGAGCTTGCAGCATCCCTGCTGAGGCGCACACCAGCCTATACCGTGTGAAAGACCTGAGATATCCTTGATCTCATAAGCCTTTACCCATCTGCCTTCTTCCGGAATGGGAGCGGGACCGTGGTGGGGACCCTTAGCAATGGGACACATATTTTCTACTTCGTGTGAATAAAAAATGTGGTCTGTCATTTTTATATCTCCTTTTATATTATTTTACAATTTCACCGTAAACTTCGCCGAATGCGGCTGCCGCATTTGACTCGTCTGTATCTATATGCATTGCTGCAGCAAACTTCTCGCTTACTCTTACAACAACGTCGCCGAATACGAGATTTCTTTCTCCGTCAATCTTAACTGACACAATCTCCTTGTCCTTTACGCCGAAGGCTTCTGCATCGGCGGGAGTAAGGTGGATATGACGCTTAGCGGCGATAACGCCCTCTGCAATTTCAACTTCTCCGCAAGGACCAACAAGCTTACAGCCGGGGGTTCCTGCAACGTCTCCCGACTCACGGATGGGAGCGGAAAGACCGATGCTTCTTGCGTCTGTAAGGGAAAGCTCTACCTGAGTTGCGGGTCTGACGGGACCGAGGATGCTGACACCCTTAATCTCTCTCTTGGGACCTACAACGGTAACTCTCTCTTCGCAGGCAAACTGACCGGGCTGAGAAAGCATTTTCTTAACTGTGAGCTCTGCACCCTTACCGAAAAGAATTTCGAGATGCTCTGCCGACAGATGTACGTGGCGGGCTGATGTTTCAACGAGTACTTTGTTCATTTTTTCATCTTCCTTTTTTTATAATTTCCTATGTATCCAAGATATTATACATTATTTTCCTCATTTTGTAAAGGAAAAATCACAAAAAATATTAAGGTTTTTTAAAAATAAATCCCTTTAGTTCTGGTAATACTTAATTTAGTCGAAAAGGAGGAATGAGTGTCTGAAAATTCAGACAAGTTAAAAGTAAAAAGTATGAAAAGAATTTCTTTTGAAATTCTTGTATTTTTATTTTCAAGCTTGAAGTACTACGGAAAGGAAAATCTTATTTATGTTTAATAAAGTTGAAATTTGCGGAGTAAATACTGCTAAGCTCAAGGTACTCACCAACGAGGAAAAGAGCGAGCTTATGATAAAGATGAAAAACGGAGACGAGAGGGCAAGAGAGGAGCTTATCTCAGGAAATTTAAGGCTGGTGCTGAGTGTTATGCAGAAATTTGTAGGCAGAGGCGAATGCTCAGACGACCTCTTTCAGGTGGGGTGTGTAGGGCTTATTAAGGCGGTAGACAACTTTGATATGAGTCAAAACGTGCTTTTTTCTACCTATGCCGTGCCAATGAACGTCTTTTGTTGAAAGACCTTCATTGAATGCAGAATTCAGAATGCAAAATGCAGAATTATGGTTGATTTTTTTGCAAAAAATCTTCGATAGACAATATAAAGCGAGGGAATGCGAAAACGCATTCCCTTGATTTTTTTACCACTGTACTCTCGGAACTTCATCCTCTTCGAGAGGATAAGTTATTTCGGGATTTAAGTAGTTTTTACTTTCTATATTGTACTTATAAAGCGCTTTTACTATATTGGCGAGTCTTGTGTCAGTGCTTTTATAGTTTAGAGTTACGTAGTTGAGTGGCGAGAAGGATAAAACTATTTTGCTATCGCCTTTTTCAAGAATAACGTTTTTCACGTAGTGCAGTTCTGATGCGTTAATATCCGCTATTTCAAGGTAGGCATACCCATCTCCCCTATCGTAAAACTCGGCTCCATCCACAGTATAGTCTGATAGGTCAAATTCTCCGTCTATTGTAAAATAATGGCGAATAGTTACCTTACTTTTAAGTAGCAGTGTTGAAGAGAAGAACGTAAGATTTCCCACTGTTTTATTGCCTGTCAGAGTAGGCATAGTTAGTGCGCTTTCCTCCTCGGCTGTAAGTGTAATTTCCTTGGCGGTTTTGTTATTAAAGAATATATCCGCCTGCTCGCAGTAGGCTTCAAGAGCGTTGACGAGAGAAATGACCGACGAAGAAACAGTATTGCTTAACTGATATTCGTCTATTATTTCCGACACCTTAAAAGCAACTGTTTCGGAGCTTGAGCCAACTGCCGAGGCAGTTACGTTCATTGTGATATTTTCATAGTCCTTAGGCGATACCTCGATTATGCCATAAACCGTGTTTTCAAGGTTTTCTGCCTCGAACAGCTCTAATTCTACGGTGTCAGATAAGCCGTTATCAGAATTTATGACGGTTGCTTCTGCCGTAACGCCGTCAATTGATACAACGTCGGGGTCATACTCGAAATACACCTTGACACCTATACCGCCGTCAAGAAGGAGTGATTTGCCAACGGCACTTATTACGCTTTCCACATTAATAATTCCGCTGTCAACAGTAACGGCAACTGTTTCCATATCGTTGTCATAAGCATCGATAACTTCAACGTCCACCGAATAAGTTTGGGCAGTATCGTTTGGAAGCGAAAAAGTCAAAGTGTATAAGGTTCCATTGGTATCATCAGCCACTTCCCCTGCAAGGACAAGAGTTATGGGATTTGCTGTAAGGTCATTGGGCTTTGTATAGGTAAGTCCCGAAAGAGCGTCCCCTCTTTCTATAGCTGTCAGCTCAAGTCCATCGCTGTACGTCATGGAAAGCTGGAGTCCTGCAAGTCCTGTGTTACCCGAAACAGTGATGGGAACATCTACTGTACTCTGTCCCTTCGATACTGTCACGTCACCTATCGTCACTACGGTTTCTGACTCCTCATTTTCCCAACCAGGGCTTTCTGTTTCGCTTTCGTCACTATAATCAAGGGTAGCAAATGCCGTAACCGACACAGTTAGAATAATCAAAAGAGAGGCAAAAAATAAAGAAAGTATTTTCGTTTTCATAGTTATCTCCTTTATTTAAGTTCTATTCCGTAGCCGCCTGCGATATATCTGCTGAGCGTTGTAATATCACGGGCAGTAACATTTCCGTCACGGTTGATGTCAAGCGCCGCTTCCACAACTGTTATATTATAACCGCCTGCGATATATCGGCTTAGGGCGGTAATATCACGGGCAGTGACATTTCCGTCTCCATTTACGTCACCGGGTGTATAGTGAACTACTGTTACTGTTGCAGATGTGTTTGAAACAAGCACCGTTTCCATATCGTTATCGTAAGAATCCACCACAGTTATATTTATGTCATAATCGCCTTCGGGGGTATCGGCATTGACTGTAAATGTAAGATTAAACACTGTTCCGTTGCTGTCGTCGGCTGTTTCTCCTGCAAGCAAAAGAGTTATGGGGTTAGCTGAAAAATTCCCGGGAGAAGTAAAGGTAAGACCGTTAAGTGCGTCCCCTGTCTCTACGGACTTCAAGGTGAGACTGTCGGAATAGAACAGCGAAAGCTGAAGTCCAGCCAGCCCAGTGTTATCAGAAATAGTTACAGGTATTACGATTTCGGTCTCGGGTCTTGCCCTGCCTCCTGTCATTGTAAGCTTAACGTCAGAGGCCGGCTTTATTATTTCATTGGAAATATAGGTTGCAACGTAGGTCACGTTGCTTGTTACTGCCGAAACCGTAGGCGTCCAGCCCGAGAAGGTGTAGGTAAATTCTTCATCTGCTTCTCTTTCGGGGGTTACACCGTCATAAGTTGGCGTTGTGCCATATGCTAAGTCGGCATCGGTCTCAAGAACCGCACCGTTATAATTAGTCCAAGTTACCGTGTACTTGTTGACGGTTTCCGTGAAGATAGCCGTATAAGTTATATTTTCTGTTACTTCGGCAACTGCGGGAGTCCAGCCGCTAAAAGTATAGCTGTATTGTGTGGTTGCGCTTCTTGCAGGTACATCACCATCGTAGGTGGGAGCTGTACCGTAGACTACATCCGTATCAGTTTCGAGGACTGTGCCGTCATAGTTTTTCCACGTTACAGTATAAGCTTCTTCGTCTTCTGTGACTGCCCAGTCTATTCTTGGAATCTCATCCACTTCCAATGGGTATGTGATTTCATTGGATATAGCCTCGGCTGTATAAGCAGCAGTATAAACTACGTCGCCTGTTACAGTTGAAATCACAGGTGTCCAGCCTGAGAAGATGTAGGTGTATTCTGCGGTTGCCTCTCTTGCGGGTGTTACGCCGTCATAAGTTGGCGTTGTACCGCAGGCTACATCCGTATCGGTTTCAAGGACTGTGCCGTCATAGTTTTTCCACGTTACAGTATAAGCTTCAGGTTCTTCCTCATCAGGCAAAGGAATTGCAGGAGTTTCAATTCCCTCTACCCAACCAACTCCCTCTGTTTCGTTGGTGTCAGCAATGATATCTGTTGTTGCAATTATTGGCAGAGAAACAAGCTGTATTAATAAATTCACTGTTAGAAAAAATGAAAGTGTTCTCTTTTTCATTTGATATATTCTCCTTGTTTTTTATACACAAAATATTTTAGCGAATTTTCCGCTAAAAGTCAATAGCGAATTTTCCGCTATTGTGACAAATCGTACCCTTGAACAAAAAACTTATTTGTATAATTATCACATAGAATGACTATATGAAGGGAGAAAGTAGTTTATGCCGTATTATCCGCGTATAAGAAATTTACGCGAAGATAAAAATTTGACGCAAAGTGAAATGGGTAAAATTCTCTCTTGCAGTCAGCGTGTTTATAGCAACTATGAGAGAGGAGACATTGATATTCCAACGACTACACTTATTAAAATAGCAGATTTTCACAAGGTTTCTCTCGATTACCTTTTAGGTCGCACGGAAAAACGAGAAATGAATGAATAGAAAACGACAGATGCGAAGTACATCTGTCGTTTTATGTTAGTATATAGTTTTGCGGTTATAATTCAAAAACGGACAAATTTCTCTGTCCGTTTATTTATTCAATTTCTATCCATTCGACGGATTCTTTTTCACGTTGCAAAGCTAAAGCGTTGTTACACTCTTCCTCGCTCACGTCTTTTCCGTTTACTTTAAATATTCCATCATAAGTATTGTGAACGATAATATCTTCAAATTCCACTTGACCGTTGGAAAAAATTATTTTACGAATTCCGTTATAAAAAGCGCTGGCGCTCCAGCTTGCCGTACCGTCTTTCTTTATGTCGTTATAACATCTGATTGGAAGATAATACGCTGTGCTTACGCCTTCGGTTACGTCAATTATTACTCTGTCTCCCGAAGGGTCAAAGACAACAACAAGCTCTCTTGCTCCGTCGCCCTCTAAATCTGCAAGGGCATATTCCGCCGACGTTCCAAAATATCCAATTTCAGAAACGGTGAGATTATTCTTTCCATCGTAATTATCAATCGTAATTTCTCCGTTCAGGAATTGTTGTGCCATTCCTCCGTTTATGTCGTCGGCGTTTAAGTGATAACATACATTGTCATTCTTTGTTTCTTCTTTTAATATTTGCTCTTGCGGTCTGTCCTCAACTTGACCCGCAAAGGTGAAGTTAAAAACAACAAGGAGCAGTAAAAAAAGTATTTTCATTTCATTCTCCGTTTTTTAAGAACGTGCGGCATTCTCTATATCCGCTACCATATAAAGCGAGCCGTAGGCGAGGACGGCGCCCTTCTCCCCTGCTTTTTCTTTTGCGAGACGGACTCCTTCGTCAATAGTTTTACAAGGAGTTGCCGTCTTACCGAAGCGAGTCAGATATTCGGCGAGCTTTTCGGCACTGAGGGCTCTGGGGTTCGGAGGGGTGACGGTTACAAACTCGGAAGTCAGGGTTGCCATATCGGCGTACATACTCTCAAAATCCTTATCAGCGAGGACGCCTGTGAGGACTACGAGCTTTTTGCCGCCGAGGTAGCTCTTAACATTTTCAAAGAGTGACGCGGCGCACTGCGGGTTATGTCCGCCGTCTACAATGAAGGTGGGGCTTTCTGACACAAGCTCAAATCTGCCCTGCCATCTGACGCTCTCAATTCCCTCTCTGACGGCTGTATCCGAAATATTCCACCCTTTACTGCGAAGTCCGTCAATAACTGCAAAAACCGTTGCTGTGTTATTTAGCTGATGTTTGCCAAGCAGCGGGAGCTTTACATTTTTTAAGCCTTTATAGTCAAAGGTCTGACCTGAAAGAGATTTTTCTTTCGATATAACGGCGTCAAAATCTGCTTTTATAAGCCTCGAATTCACGTCATGGCATCTTTTTTCAACCACTTCTTCCACGCCTTTGGTGGAAGGATAGAGAACAGCAATAGAATTTTCTTTTATAATTTTAGATTTAGTTTCTGCAATTTTTTCGAGGGTATCTCCAAGGAAATCGGTGTGGTCAAGTCCTATATTGGTAATAACCGACACTTCGGGGGGCTCGATAACGTTTGTGGAGTCAAGCTCTCCGCCCATGCCTACTTCAAGTACTACTATATCGCATTTCTTGCGGTAAAAGTATTCAAAGGCGATGCAGGTAACAAGCTCGAATTCGGTGGGGCTGTCGGTCATTTTCTCGGCAAGCGGTTTTACAAATTCGGTAACTGAGACAAGGTCGCTATCCGAAATATTTTCACCGTTCACTCTCATTCTTTCGTTAAAGGAGAAAATATATGGAGAGGTGTAAAGACCAACAGTATAGCCTGCCTTCTCTAAAATATTCGCGGTCATTGAGGCTGTTGAGCCTTTTCCGTTAGTGCCTGCGATATGGACAAACTTTAACTTCTTTTCGGGGTTTTTCATAAGAGAGAGAAGCTCTCTCGTTCTCTCAAGACCGGGACGGCTTCCCTTCCAGGAGACCGAATGGATGTATTCAAGGGTTTCGTTATAATTCAAAATAGCCTCCAAAATTCTCAGCGGTTGAGAAAAGTATTTCTGAAATTAGTGTTCTTATAAAGCAAGCATATAACCGCCGTTTCAACTGCAACTATAACGGTGTAAAGGGGAATTCTCCAAAGCACCGCTATGCCGTAGAAGGTGTAAAGTCCGATAGATTTGATTATAAGAGAGCCTATAGCGTGCGCCGATATCTCACAGAGAATAATCTGCAAAAATCCTCTTTTCTTCGCCACAGTTCTTGACACTATACCCGACACCACGCCGATAGAGGCGGCGCCGAGGGTGACGATAAGGTTTGGGGGATAAATCTGTGCCGACAGAAAATAGCTGATAAAGTCGGTAGCAACACCCACAAAGCCTCCCACTAGGGGCCCGAAAAGGATACCCGATAAGATGATAGGCAGATTTTCAAATGTGACTCTGAACAGCCCTCCACCGAAGTTCATGAAGTTTTTGCAAAAAATACCGATAATCACGCTCATTGCCACAAGAATGGCACAGGTTGTCAAGGCTTTTGCACTCAGTTTTTTATCCATAAAAAATACCTCCTTTATGGAGCAAAATAATAATATGCTACCATTAGGAGGTATTGTTCTCTTAATTGTAGCAGCGGGATGCGAGTTAAACTACCGCAGGCGTACCCTTCGTCAAATCGGCAACTCCCCGTCCGATAAGCACTGTAAGCAAATTTAATTTTGCTAACGCAGTTAACTCTACTCTGCAAGAGATAATATATCACAAGAGTATAATTTTGTCAATATAATCAGTACGTAAATTCATTTTTTGTGGTGCGCATTACCACAAGAGTTTTGGTGTGGCTGACGCCGTTGATGCTCTTCACAAAATTGAGAAGCTGTTCAAGGGTTTTACTTGAAGCAGTTGTGCATTTGAGCATATAGTCATAGTCGCCCGTCACGTAGTGGCATTCCACTATTTCTTCATTTTCCATGACTTGTGCTCTGAAGTTCTCGTCAAACTTGGGATGCTCAAGGCTTACTGACAGGAAAACGGTAATTCCCTTCCCTATCTTTTCGCTGTCGATAACAGTAGTATACTTCACAATAACGTTTGACGCTTCAAGCTTCTTTATTCTTTCAAGAACCGCCGACGTAGAAAGGTTTATTCTCTCCCCGATTGCCGTAGCGTTCATACGTGAATTTACCTTCAGGCATTCGAGTATTTTGAAATCTATACTATCCATTATATAACCTCCGAAAAGTTTAAAGCATTTTTCTTTGATTATAACACAAAATACTTAGAAGTACAATAAAAAAATAAAGCACTTCCGAAGAAGTGCTTCGATTTTTTGAGTCTACGGACCAAAAAAGAATTAGTTTAAAAGCCTGATTTTTACATTCCTTTGAACTTCATATAGCTTATACAATTCACATAATTTTCATCATATTTTTTAGAACTTCTAAAAATACCATTATCTAATCCCTCGTCACCGCCGGGATTTCCTTTGAGAACAAATATTGTGTTCAAAATTTTTCCGTCGAATTTGTATATCGGAATTTTATCACCGTATCGTCTACCTGCCAATCTCCAAAAGCGAGGAACTTGTTCCCAACAAATAGTATTATCTATAAAGTGAATAATTGTATGTTTGTTAGCAACTTTTCTTGGAATAATAATTGTATATTCTTTTTTATCACATTTTACAGAATAAACATTTACAAATTCCGTTTTGATAATGAGTTCTTTGTTTGATTTGAAAGAATTAAATAATTTCATAAAGTTGCCTCATTGCACTATTTGTTCAATTTACTTTTTGCAGTTTTAATTGAAGCAATCAATAATATGCGAATTGTCGAGCAAGTCTTACCAATAGATTTATAGGTTGCTTTATCAATATAGTCCGATTTCAAAAGCATTTCAAGCCATTTACCTGTTTCATTAGCTTCTTTCAACGCAATCTCGAGTTTAGCAATAAAATCAGCACGACTATGACCATATTTACTTTCTGCGATATTAGCACAAACACTCGTTGCACTTCTGCCAATCTGATTTGAAATAACAATTTCGTGTTTTAACCTTAATTCTTTTGTCAATTTCAAAACATCAACAGATAATTGCATAGATAAATCAGAAAGTTTGTCTTCTTTCATTGCTATCACCTCTCTTGCAATATTGATTATACCATATATTTGCATGAAGTGCAACATCTCGCACGCAATCGTGTATTTGCGTCGTAGACGCAACATCGTTTTTACCGAAGGTAAAACATCGTTTACGCAGTAAGGTGTAACATCGTTGGCGAAGCCACATCGTTTTGTGTCCGCTAAAGCGGAATGATGTTATCCTTCGGATAAATGATGTTGCGAGTAAACTCACAAACGATGTTGTGTCCTTACGGACACAAACACAAAAAATAAAGCACTTCCGAAGAAGTGCTTCGATTTTTTGGAGCTGATAACCAGAGTCGAACTGGTGACCTCATCCTTACCAAGGATGTGCTCTACCAACTGAGCTATATCAGCACGACTTGGCGACCTGGATGGGACTCGAACCCACGACCTCTAGCGTGACAGGCTAGCGTTCTAACCAACTGAACTACCAGGCCGTATATGGTGGGGACTACAGGGCTCGAACCTGTGACCCTCTGCTTGTAAGGCAGATGCTCTCCCAGCTGAGCTAAACCCCCACATATATGGAGCGGATTACGGGGCTCGAACCCGCCACCTCGACCTTGGCAAGGTCGCGCTCTACAAAATGAGCTAAATCCGCAGATATGAGCCGCATATGGTGCCTCCGGTCGGAATCGAACCAACGACACGAGGATTTTAAGTCCT
>JAFUKG010000038.1 GCA_017467865.1 Clostridia bacterium | reverse complement strand
TCATACACTTTCAAAACAAGCGATTATCCTGCTGATTCTACAGTACAGTATTATATAGAAGCTCAAGAAAAGCAATGGGATAATAATTACTATACGGCGTATAGACCATACTATTATAGAGAGAGTACCCCTCCTCCCGCAAACGAATGTTTTGAACATAATATGGTTTCTGATGCTAAGCTTCTTGAGTTAAACAGCACAGATAATATTTCAAAGGTTATGAACATAAAAGAAGCAGAAGACTTGGTAAAAGAGTCAAAAATCCCTCTTGAGCCGGTTGTTGATGTAGGCTGTGTGACAACGGTTTATCCCGAAGAGATCAGTGCACAGGAAAGAAGCAATATAAGAATAGGTGCAACAATAACTGAAGTCGAGTCTAATAGAATAAAGGCGGTTGATACCGATACCGGTAAAGAATATGAAATAAGGCTCAAATTTTCTCTTGATTATGAAGTTAAAGAAGGCTCTTTTTATTGGATAACAGGCGTTTTGAACGAAAACACAAACACGATTGAGGTTGAAGTTGAGTCGCTATTCCACAGTCCTCAAAGGTATGCTCATACCGATTAAATTATTTTTGAGAAGCCGAGGGGTATTCCTCTCGGTTTCTTCTGAAAGGCAGGTTTTATGAAAAAAGTATTATTGTTATTGTTGTCCGTAATTACGTTAGTTTTTTGTGTAGGGTGTAAAGCTACCGATACGACGGAAGACGGCTTTTACGTTACTGAGATATATCTTTCAACGTATAATGATGCGGTTCACCATACGTCAAACGACGCTGAAATATATTATCTTTCCGAGAGTGACGAAAGGAACAATCGTCTAACGGTAGTTTTTAACAAGGATATTTCTGAGGATAACGAATCTTTTTTGTTTTACATACAAACGGGAACGGAAATACCCGTTGTTCCGGAAGGCTGGGAAAATGAAGTTGGTTACGACATATATAAGATATTGGGAAATACTCTTGAAATACATTATTCAGACGACAGAAGCCCATACTACACACCGATGCTTTATTCTGCACTTTATATTCCCCAAGGCTTTAAGGCGAAGGACGGAAGCACCTTGGAAAATACCTTTGAAGCATATTTTTCAGGAGCGAACCCCCATTCTCTTTTAGAAAACGTCACAAGCTATAACGGCTACGAATGTACGTTGGCTATACCCGCATTTACAAAAGGGTGGGAGCCGATTTACGGCAAATCTCGTCAGGTTGGTTTTATCAATTTTGAAAACGTGCCCGTCTATTGCGATGACGTTACGGTTGATACCTTGACTATATCCGACAACGTTGAAATAACGGGGGAAGAGGACGGCTTTTATACAGTCAATATATACCGACCGCTTTCTAAAGGTGATGCAAATTATCATTCAAAATATACTCTAAAGGGCGGCTTGGACGTTTTAGAGAGCTCTCACTTAATCAAAATAAGCGGAAAAGTACAAAAAGAATATGTGAATCTTATATCCCCGCCTGATGAAGGCTCTGTTGTTACGGTACTGTCAACAAATGAACTAAATTACTATGAATTAAGCGAAGTGTACGTTATACATGCGTTTTTCCCTTCGGGTGGTTCAACTCACAAAATATGGGAAGACTCCTCAAAAGAAAGAACCTTGGCAGAGGGGGAGGAGATAGATTCAATTAAAAATTATAAGCCGCTCAGCGAAATTAAAATAGATGAAGTTCTTGTGGATAATTTACACAAGGTTTCGTTGGGAGAATACATATTTAAGTACGGAAGCGGTTGGATAACCCTTGGGAGAAGTGACGGAAAACCCGGTATGTATCCTATGGAAACACCTATAAATCACTTTACGTTAACAAGATATCCCGAAAAAAGAGATACAGTAGAAGCACTTCATAAATTATATATATCTTATATTGACACTCTTTGGGATAAGATAGAGAGTGAACAAAAAGAAAAATTTGAAGAATATAAATTCGCCATGAAAACCTTTAGCGAGATATGGTACGAGTGGAGCAGAATTGACGAAAATGTTACAAGGGAAAGCTACATAAATCTTGTGAAAAAGCATTTCATTGGAGTAAACGGTATTACCGAAAGCATGGTAGACGAATATTTCGGAAAAGACGGAGAGCTTGTTGAAAGTGCAGGAACGTTTAAGGAGAATTTGTTTTTTCCTAAAGATTTAGTTAACGAAGCAAGAGAAAATCTTGATATGCTGGTATCCGAGGCTCAAGCAATCGGCGGATATTCAGACCTCAACCGACAGTTTATAGATGCTGTTAATGATGTTCATTATGTTGTTGAGTTAAGAGGCAAAGAGGTATATGATTGGGGTGACAAGGTGTATAACGCAATGCCAAGAGAAGAGAGACATTCTTTACCGCCTTTATATTGGGCTATAAAAGCTTTCGACGTTACAAAGGAAGAGCTTATAAGCGTTAAGGACCCCAAGCTTACTCTTGAGATAATCGACGCTCTTTATTTGGAAGAGGAAGAGATGAAAAAGGCTTTGGCAAGCGACTTGTCACTTGTTTATGACGGAGACGTTTATTGCTATTACGATATTATGGGACTTTGGGGAGACGAAACGGCTGAAGCTTCGATGAACTCTATAAACAACGCTC
>JAFUKG010000037.1 GCA_017467865.1 Clostridia bacterium | reverse complement strand
TCCGTTTAAGTTGTATGATACGCTATATAATATTGTGTTATCATCTAATGCCATAAAAAATTCCTTTCTATATTAAAATTTTCTTGAAGCGTGCACTCTTCGTTTTTAATATAGCACAAACTCCACTGCCATTCAATGACACGGCACTGCCATTCACTGCCATCTTTTTAAAAAACAAAATTTTCTTTATTTGTTAACAATACTTTGCTATAATAACAACGCGGAACTCTCTTAAAAGGGTGATGTTTTGACAAAAACGCAAAAAATGCAACTATTAGTTGCGAAAGCTTCAAATTAAAGTTGGTTGATATCACGCGGGGGTTTTGGTAATATAATAAAAAGTGAAAACGTTAAGAAAAGAGGTATCTCTATGACCATAGGTGAAAAAATAGCAAAGCTTCGTAGCAGTGCGGGAATGAGTCAGGAACAGCTTGCAGAGCGTTTGTCCGTTTCCCGTCAATCTGTTTCAAAGTGGGAAATGGACACTTCCCTTCCCCAGATAGACAAGGTGATACAGCTCTGTGAGCTTTTCAGGGTTTCTGCCGACGAGCTTTTACACGATACTGTCAGCATTGACAAGGAGAAGAGAAAAAACAAATACTTCGGCACCGACGGCTTCAGAGGTAAGGCAGGAGTTGAGCTTACCTCTATGCACGCCTACAAGGTGGGCAGGTTCCTCGGCTGGTATTTTTCAAAGGACAAAAAGGAGCGCGCCCGCATCGTTATCGGCAAGGACACGAGGCGGTCAAGCTATATGCTTGAATACTCCATTGTAGCGGGCATCACTGCATCGGGAGCTGATGCTTACATGCTTCACGTAACCACAACGCCCAGCGTTTCTTACGTGACCAGCCGTGATGAATTCGACTGCGGTATAATTATCACCGCCTCTCACAACCCCTTTTACGACAACGGAATAAAGATAATAAACCGTTGGGGTGAGAAGATAGACGATGACACAACCGCCCTTATAGAAAGCTATCTCGACGGAGATATGGACTCCCTTGGTGTGACCGCGCCCGACCTGCCCCTTGCTTCGGGGGAAAATATCGGATGCATCGTGGACTACGTTTCGGGAAGAAACAGGTATCTCGGCTATCTTATGTCCATTGCCTCCAACTCCTACAAGGATTTGAAAATCGGCATCGACTCGGCAAACGGCGCGTCCTGGATGATTGCGAAGGCGGTGTTCGGGGCTTTGGGAGCTAAGGTTTACGATATAGGAACAAGTCCCGACGGAGTCAACGTGAACAGAAGCTGTGGCTCTACTCATCCCGAGGAGCTTTGCCGTCTCGTTGTGGAAAAGCATCTTGATATGGGCTTTGCCTTTGACGGAGATGCGGACAGGTGCATTGCCGTTGACGAAAAGGGAAATATTATCGACGGCGACAAAATCCTCTATATTCTCGGTAAGAGACTTAAATCCAGAGGTATGCTGAATAATAACACCATAGCCTGCACGGTTATGTCCAACTCGGCTCTCGTTTCCGCCCTTGAGGAAATAGGAGTGTCAAGTGTGCGCACGGCGGTGGGAGACAGATTTGTATATGAAGCAATGCAGAAGAACGACTACTCGCTGGGCGGTGAAAATTCGGGGCATATAATTCTGAAAAAATATGCCACCACGGGTGACGGACTGCTCACTGCAATAATTCTTACCGAAGAGGTGTGCGACTCCAAGCTCACACTGTCAAAGCTTGCCGAGCCCCTGACCCTTTTCCCTCAGTACGTGAAAAACATCCGAGTTAAAGATAAGAAAGATACTGTAAACGACCCTGAGGTGAAGAAAGCCTTTGAGGACGTTTCAAAGGAAATAGGCAAAAACGGAAGAGCTCTGCTTCGCGAGAGCGGAACCGAGCCCGTAGTGCGAATTATGACAGAGTGCCAAAGTGAGGAAGAGTGCAGAGCTTATGCCGAAAGGCTCGCCCTTGTCATCAAGGAGAGGGGGCATAGCGTTGAATAAGTTAATTGAAACAAAGAGCCTTTACAGCTGTACTCTCCCCTATCTTGCGCCCCTTTTTGAAAAATGCAATTACCCTTGGCAAATTCTTCCCCTCATCGGCGACTATGTAAAAAAGCTTGTGGAAGAGGGTATCGAGGGCTTTGAAAGAGTGTCGGACACGGTTCTTGCGGGACGGGACGTGAAGTTCTACCCTACCGCCACCATAGAGGGCTACGCCGTTATCGGGCGGGGAAGTGTGGTGCGCCCCGGGGCATTTATCAGAGGCAACGTTATCACGGGGCAAGACTGCGTCATAGGTAACTCAAGTGAGCTGAAGAACTGTATACTTTTAAATAAAGTACAAATCCCCCACTATAACTACGTGGGAGACTCGGTGCTTGGTAACTTTTCACATCTTGGTGCGGGGTCTATTTGCTCCAATCTTAAAAACGACGGCAAAACCGTTGTGATACATGCCGAGAGTGACTATGACACAAGGCTGAGAAAGGTGGGGGCGTTCCTCGGTGATGGTGCAAACGTGGGAAGCGGATGTGTCCTCAACCCGGGCACCGTCATCGGGCGTGAAACCTCGGTCTACCCTGTGAATACCCTGAGAGGAGTATATCCCGAAAACGCCATTGTAAAGGACGGGGGAAGAGTTTTCCCAAGGCTTGAAAAAAATTCTTGACAAACGCGACACTGTTTGATATCATTATGATATCAAACAGATAGGAGATGATTTTGTGCAAGAGAAAATACTTACCACCAAGAAAAGAGGAATGGCAGTGCTTCTCCTCACCTCCCTGTTGCTTTTGTTGGCACTTGGCGGTGTTATCTGGGGAGCATTTATCCTTGAAAGTGGTGGATATCCCATACTGTTTATAGTGTCACTCGTGGTACTTTGTCTTGGGTGGATACCCTATTGCGGACTTCGTATACTCAAGCCTCAAGAGGCACTTGTAATAACCTTATTTGGCAAATACGTAGGCACTATAAAGGGTGACGGCTTTTACTACGTAAATCCCTTTTCCTCGTCCATTAACCCTGCGGCGAAAACAACGCTGAGTCAGAGTGGTGACGTGACTACCGTGAAAATGCCGCTGAGTGCAAACGGCACTTCCATAGAAGTAGTTTCAAAGAAAATATCACTCAAGGTAATGACTCTCAACAACGCAAAGCAGAAGATAAACGACTGTCTCGGAAATCCTGTTGAGATAGGAATAGCGGTGACATGGCGCATTGTTGATACTGCCAAGGCGGTGTTCAACGTAGACAACTACAAGGAATTCTTATCCCTTCAATGTGATGCGGCTCTTCGCAATATTGTAAGAATTTACCCTTACGACGTTGCCCCCGGTATTGATACCACGGGAGACGGAATGGCAGACGACGGAAGCCTTAGAGGCTCCAGCGAGGTTGTTGCCGAGAGAATAAGACACGAAATCGAAGATCGGGTAAAGGAAGCGGGCATTGAAATAATAGAGGCGAGAATAACTTATCTTGCTTATGCTACCGAGATAGCGGCGGTAATGCTTCAGCGTCAGCAGGCATCTGCCATAATCGATGCAAGAAAGATGATAGTTGACGGTGCGGTGGGTATGGTTGAAATGGCACTTGAAAAGCTGAGTGAAAAGGAGCTTGTCAACCTTGACGAAGAGAGAAAAGCACAGATGGTATCAAATCTTCTGGTTGTCCTTTGCGGGAACCGTGACGCTCAGCCTATCGTGAATACCGGAACGCTTTACTGATATGAAGAACGAGAAGAAACAGATACCCCTCAGACTGTCCGAAAAGCTTTATGCAGATATTATGGTTTGGGCAGAGGACGACTTCCGCTCAGTCAACGGTCAGATAGAGTACATTCTCTCCGAGTGTGTCAAGCAACGCAAAAAAACAGGAAAATACGTGTCCGAGCACTTCGACGACGACCCCGACTTCAACGTGAAGGATTTTGAATAAAATAAGGGCTGTAAAAACTACGGTTTTTACAGCCCTTATTTGTTTAATGTAAAACGCATCATCTTAACATTTTTCGTTGTAAAAAGTGTTAAATTAAACATTTTTTCGTTGCAATTTTTGTGATTGTGTGTTATGATATAGCCAAATAATAAAAACGGAGGCTTGTATATGTATCGGAACGCTATTGAAAAATTGTTAAAGTGGAAGGAAAGTAAGAGTCGCAAACCTTTAATTATTGAAGGCGCACGTCAGGTCGGCAAAACCTGGCTGATGAAAGAGTTTGGTAAAGTAGCATTTGAGAAAACCGTGTATATAAACTTTGACTCAAACTCAAGAATGACAGAGCTTTTCCGTTCCGACCTTGACACAAGCCGTCTCATTATGGGCTTAGAATTATACGCAGACTGTAAAATAGACCCCAAAAACACTTTGCTTATATTTGACGAAATACAAGAAGTCCCCAGAGCCTTGGCATCTTTGAAGTATTTTTGCGAAAACGACCCCGAATATCACATTATATGTGCAGGCTCTTTGCTGGGCATTGCCTTGCATCAAGGTACCTCCTTTCCCGTAGGAAAAGTAGATTTCTTGAAGCTTTTTCCTCTTTCCTTCAAGGAGTTTTTGATGGCAACAGGCAAGGAACGTTTTGCAGGACTGCTGAACAAAGAAGATTTTCAAATGATTACAAGCTTTAAAGAAACTTATATGGACGCTTTAAAGGAATATTATTTTGTAGGCGGTATGCCTGAAGCAGTAAAAAGCTTTGCAGAAAACAGAGACTTTAACGAAGTCCGTGAAATTCAAAAGAAAATTCTTACGGCTTATGAGCAGGATTTTTCTAAGCACGCTCCAAATGAAATTGTTCCCAAAATTCGTACATTGTGGAACAGCATTCCTTCCCAGCTTGCCAAAGAAAATAAAAAATTTATCTACGGCGTTATCCGTGAAGGTGCTCGTGCCAAAGAATACGAAAGTGCTATTATGTGGCTTTGCGATTGCGGTCTTATTCATAAAGTCGGGCGAGTCAATGCACCGACAATCCCTCTCAAGGCATATGAGGATTTTAAGGCATTCAAGCTGTTCGTACTAGACGTTGGACTCCTTGGTTGTATGGCAGGACTGCATCAGCACACTTTACTTGACGGGAACGACCTTTTCGTCGAGTTTAAGGGTGCACTTACAGAGCAATACGTTTGCCAACAGCTTAAAGCCATAGAAGATTTAGGCGTTTTTTACTACACCAACGACAGAGGAACCTGCGAGGTTGATTTTATTATTGACACAGGTGAAGATATTATTCCGGTAGAAGTAAAGTCCGAAACAAACCTCAAAGCTAAAAGCTTGAAAACTTATCAGGAAAAATTTTCTCCCAAGATTTGCGTTCGCACGTCAATGGCTGATTACAAGGAAGAAGCACGTCTCATCAATTTACCGTTGTTCGCAATAGACCGGCTTGCAAAAATGTAACCGCTTGAAGCACAACGTAAAATAGAGAACAAAGCGCCTTACGCTTTGTTCTCTATTTTTTATCTGTTCAGCATTTCAATAGCCGCATTCACGCATTTCTCTTCAAGGTTCTCCGAGAAGGGGGATGAGCCTGCTTCATAGCCGATTTCATGGAAGGCTTCCTTTGTGGGAAGGTAACCCTCTCCGCCGTTCATACAACAGCAGGTTATTATAAATCTTTCGGGGAAGGCTTTGCGAAGGGCGTCGGCGTATTTTGTAAAGGGCTCTCCACCGTAGCCCGCTATTCCGATTTCCCCAAGGTTTATAACCGTTACGGGAATTTGCTGATAGAGGGTTGCGGTTTTAAGGTTTACTATTCGGGTTGCACTTCCAAGGTCGGTAATGTTAAGCTTTCTTCCCGTATACGTGCCTGCATTGTAATCGGCAAGGAGCTTCTTCATTTCCTCGTATTGCTCTTCGCCATCGGTTCGAGTTCTGATAAACATCGTCTCGGCGTGAGCGCTGAGAGTGGAAGTATCTCTTTTTTCGGTGTTATTCCACATAGAGATAACAGTATCGGCAATAACTCTGCCCATACGCTTTGAGTGCTCATAGCCGTCCTTATATTCCTTAGCCATAAATTCCATGTGGTTGGAGTCGCCTTGTGCTCCAACGGTGCAGATACAACGAGTGCCCTCTATATCCTTTTCCACAAAGGCTCTCACAAAGCCGGGCCAATCGGCAGAAACGTATTCTCCGTGTATGACGTCGGGGTGAGTAGAGAAGTTTACAAGTGCGATATCGCCCTTTTCTCTCTTAAATCTTACAAGGCGCACCGTATTATCCGATTCTCGGCAGGGACGTACAATTTCCGACCTTCTGCTTTCGGGATAGGTCATAACCGTTCCGTCGTTCATAACGTAGCGTCGGATAAAGGAAAGCTGCTCCGAGGTCTCTTTTTCCGCCGTTTCAGCCGTGGTCTCTGCCATATCCTCTATCGCCATTGCCGAAACGTCGGCGAATTTGCGGTAGAGGGTTTCCATAAAGTTCTTATCCTTAACCGCATTATAAGAGTCAAGGTCACGCACTCCGAAGGAGGTGTGCTGATGGAGAGCGGTGAGTTCTATATTGTTTTTGTCCACCCCCGTCTTTTCAGAGATAAAGGCTTTTATCTCATCGGCATAATTCTTTCTTATCTGTAAAACGTCGGCAGTAATAAGTAAAACGGTTTTTTCTCCGTCAGAGAGAGCAAGGGCATTGAGATACAATGGGTCAAGGATACCCTTCATATGTCTTATTTCAAAATATCCCTCAAGGCGAGTGCCGAGAGGCGGAGTTATATCAACTCTTGAAAAGCCTGCTTTCAGCATATCTTACTCCTTATACCGTGTAATCAATTACAACCT
>JAFUKG010000036.1 GCA_017467865.1 Clostridia bacterium | reverse complement strand
ATCAGAGCATAATATTACCCAAAGCATGTCGAGAAAAGGCAACTGTATGGATAATGGAGCTATGGAAAATTTCTTTGGCAGATTAAAGGTTGAAATGTTTTATGGCGAAAAATTTGAAAGCGTTAACGCTTTCATCGATGACTTGAAAAGATATATTGATTACTACAACAACGAAAGAATTTCTATGAAACTAAAAGGAATGAGTCCGGTGCAATACCGAACTCATTCACAAGCAAGTTAATATTTAATTTTGTCTAAACTTTGGGGTTCGCTTCAAGGGTGCTTTTTCGTTTTTTGTGTTTTTTGGGCTCTATGAATTGATGCTAACGCATCATGAATTGGGTAAACTCATGAATTGTGGCAATTGCCACATGAATTAAATTGCCATAATGCACGGACAGTGCAATTCATGAGTCGCAGACTCAATTCATGAAAATTTAATTTCAATTCATGCCGAAAGGCAATTCATTAACAAAGAGCCCGAAGGCTCTTTGTTATTTATAGTACTTCACTGCCGAGTCAAAGAGCTTCATATCGTAGTTGCCCTCTACGTTCTTGTAGAGTCCGTCGCCGATTCGCTCTGCGTGTCCCATCTTACCGATAACACGTCCGTCGGGTGAGAGGATACCTTCAATTGCATCTATTGAGCCGTTGGGGTTGAAGTCGATATCCATTGTGGGATTGCCTGCCATATCGCAGTACTGTGTTGCAATCTGACCGTTCTGACCGAGAGCGTCGATAAGCTCACGGGGAGCGGTAAATCTTCCCTCGCCGTGGGAGATGGGCACGTTATAAACGTCGCCGACCTGTACTCCCGTCAGCCAAGGAGACTTATTGGAAGCAACTCTTACTCTCACGATTCTCGACTGGTGGCGTCCGATAATGTTGCCCGCAAGCGTTGCCGAGTGAGGTGAGGGAGGTGTAATTTCGCCGTAGGGAACAAGACCGAGCTTGATAAGTGCCTGGAAGCCGTTACAAATTCCGCACATAAGTCCGTCGCGGAACTCAAGAAGAGTCTTGACCTCAGCCTTTATCTCGCTGTTGCGGAAAAAGGCGGTAATGAACTTACCTGAGCCGTCGGGCTCGTCACCGCCCGAAAATCCGCCGGGGATAAAAATTATCTGTGAGTTTGCCGCAGACACTGCGAAATTGTGCACAGAGTCGGCAATTGCGGTAGAGGATAAGTTATTTATAACGAATATCTCGGGCTCCGCTCCCGCTTCTCTCACCGCCCTTGCGCTGTCGTATTCACAGTTTGTGCCGGGGAATACGGGGATGAGTACACGGGGACGGGGTGCTCCGTCCTTGGATTTATAGGTATGGAAGGTATTGTAGCTATAAACGGGAGGCTTCACATCTGTCTTTTCGGTGTTGACGGGGTAAACGCCCTCAAGCTTGTTGTTATAGGCTGTCATAACCTCGTCAAGTGTAAGCTTTTCGCCGCCGTAAACAAAGGCTTCGTCAGCTATTGTCTTACCGAGAAGTGTGCCCTCGCTAACCTCTCCTTCAGCCTCAACTATAAATGAGCCGTAGCCGTAGGAGAAGAGCTTATCAAGGGATACGTTCTTATCGAATTCAAAGCCGATGCCGTTACCCATAGACATCTTTATAACCGCCTCGGCGATACCTCCAAGGGTGAGAGTGCGCACCGCCTTAGCCTTGCCCGAGCGGATAAGAGAGGTTACTGTTTCGTATACCTTCTTCTGTGACTCTACCTCGGGAAGCTCTCCCTCGTAAACGGGAGAAATGAGTATAACGTTATGTCCTGCGCCCTTGAACTCTGAGGTGATAACGTCGCTTGTCTCTCCTGCAGAAACTGCAAAAGACACAAGTGTCGGGGGTACGTCGATGTTTTCAAATGAACCGCTCATAGAGTCTTTACCGCCCACAGATGCTATTTCAAAATCCATCTGCGCCTTATAGGCACCGAGAAGTGCGGCGAGGGGCTTGCCCCAGCGGTATGCGTCCTGACGGGGCTTCTCAAAGTATTCCTGGAATGTAAAGTAGGTGTCCTTCTTAATATCGGCACCCGTTGCAACAAGCTTGGAGAGTGACTCAAGCACTGCAAGATATGCGCCGTGGTAGGGGCTCTTTTCGCTGATGAAGGGGTTATAGCCCCAAGCCATAAAGGAAACGTTGTCGGTATGACCCTTTTCAAGGGGTATCTTATTAACCATTGCCTGAGAGGGGGTAAGCTGATTCTTACCACCGAAGGGCATCATAACCGTGCCTGCGCCGATAGTGGAGTCAAAGCGCTCTGTAAGACCTCTTCTTGAGCAGATATTAAGGTCGGAGGCGGTCTTAAGCATTCCTTCTTTGAAGCTTTCGTAGAGGGGCTTTACGTGCTTTTCGCTCTTCTTTACCTTAACGTCTATATGCTTCGATGCGCCGTTTGAATTTAAAAATTCACGGGAAATATCTACTATCTTCTTTGAGCGCCATGTCATAACGAGGCGGGGGTTTTCGGTAACCTTTGCCACAACCGTTGCTTCAAGGTTTTCACTCTTTGCAAGGGTCATAAATTTATCTGCGTCCTCGGGGGCAACAACAACTGCCATTCTTTCCTGAGACTCGGAAATAGCAAGCTCTGTGCCGTCAAGTCCGTCATACTTCTTTGTAACCTTGTCAAGGTCTATCATAAGACCGTCGGCAAGCTCACCGATAGCAACCGACACACCGCCTGCTCCGAAGTCGTTACAGCGCTTGATAAGGCGTACTGCCTCGGCGTTGCGGAAAAGTCTCTGGAGCTTACGCTCTTCGGGAGCGTTGCCCTTCTGCACCTCAGCACCCGAGGTGCCAAGGGATTTTTCGTTATGGGATTTGGAGGAGCCCGTAGCACCGCCGATGCCGTCTCTTCCCGTTCTGCCGCCAAGGAGTATTACAACGTCGCCGTCTGAGGGGCACTCACGTCGAACGTTCTCCTGAGGTGCCGCACCGAGCACTGCGCCTATCTCCATATGCTTTGCAAGATAGCCGTCGTGGTATATTTCATCTACCTGACAGGTAGCAAGTCCTATCTGATTACCGTAGGATGAGTAGCCCTGAGTAGCAGTTGTTACAAGCTTACGCTGAGGAAGCTTACCCTGAAGGGTCTCTTCAACTGCTCTTGTGGGGTCGGCACCGCCGGTTACACGCATTGCGGCGTATACGTAGCTTCTTCCCGACAAGGGGTCACGAATAGCACCCCCTATACAGGTTGCCGCACCGCCGAAGGGCTCGATTTCGGTGGGATGGTTGTGGGTCTCGTTCTTGAAGAGAAGGAGCCAGTCCTGAACCTCGCCGTCAACGGTTACCTTTATCTTAACCGTACAAGCGTTTATTTCGTCGGACTTGTCAAGTCCTTCAAGCTTACCCATTTTATCAAGAGCTCTGCCTGCAATAGTAGCAACGTCCATAAGACAAACGGGCTTATGCTCTCTCTTAAGCTCTGCTCTCTTCTTGTTGTAGTCCTTCCATACTGCCTCAATCTCGTCATCCTCAAACTCTGCCTTGTCAATGTTGGTTAAAAAGGTGGTGTGACGGCAATGGTCTGACCAATAGGTATCTATCATCTTTATTTCGGTGATGGTGGGGTCTCTGCCCTCATCTCTGAAATAATCTCTTAAAAACTTTATATCGCTGTCGTCCATTGCAAGAGAATGCGACGTGAGGAAATCGTGAAGCCCTGCGCTGTCAAGCTCGCAAAAGCCGTGAAGAATTTCAACGTCAGCGGGGTCAGCCACTTCACTTTCAAGGCTTTCCGCCTTTTCAAGAGAGGCTTCTCGGCATTCAACGGGGTTGATAACGTACTTCTTTACGCTTTCAAGAACCTCGGGGGTTATATCACCCGAAAGAGCGTAGATTTTCGCGCTCTTAACGGTGGGACGCTCACCCTTTGATATAATCTGTATACACTGCGCCGCCGAGTCTGCTCTCTGGTCGAACTGTCCTGGAAGGGGCTCAACGCCAAAGGCAACTCCACCCTTCAGGTCAAGGTCGGCTGACGCTATATCAAGCTGGGGCTCCGAGAAAACGGTGTCAATTGCCGTCTTAAAGAGCTTTTCGTCAATGCCCGACACGTCATAGCGGTTGATTACTCTCACGCCGCCCACAGAAGTAAGTCCTACGAAATTATTAAGGTCACGGAGAAGGGACGCCGCCTCGTGCGCTTCTCCCTCTTTCTTCTCTACATATATGCGATATACCATTTTTGTCTCCCTTTATTTTAAATGCAGAATGCAGAATGCAAAATGCAGAATTATTGTTGATTTTGCTTTCAGCAAAATCTTCATTTTATCAATATTCAGGGAAAGCACTTTTAATAAAAGTGTTTCCTCCGCACACCTACGAAAATAAATTTAATGTTTTTATTATTGTTTTTTATTATTGTTTTCGTGGGAGTTTGAGGGAGTGCTTTTTTAAAAAGCATTTCCTCAAAATATAATAAATTCATTTCTCATTATTATTTAGATAATTCCAGTGCTTTTTGTCCTATATCCTTGCGGTAAAAGGCGTTTTCAAAGTGCACCTTTCCGCTTGCTTCATATGCCTTTTCTATGGCTTTTTTAAGAGTGTCGCCCTTTGCTACAACGCCGAGGACTCTTCCTCCTGCACTCAGGACTTTTTTGTCCTCTGTCTTTGCTCCCGCATAATAGATAAATGCGTCGCCCATATCCTCGTGGGTTATTTCAAAGCCCGTGTCATATTTTCCGGGGTAGCCCTTTGATGCGTGTACCACACAGCAAGCGGCGCCGTCGGAGAATTTAACCTCAAGGTCGGCGAGCTTTTCATCTCTTACCGCCATCATGGTTTCAAGTAAGTCTGTCTCCATAAGGGGAAGTACAACCTGAGTTTCGGGGTCGCCGAAACGGCAGTTATATTCGATTACCTTGGGGCCCTTGGGGGTAAGCATAAGTCCGAAGTAGAGGCATCCCTTAAAGGGTCTGCCCTCCTTGTTCATAGCGTCTACTGTGGGCTTGAAGATAGTTTCCATACAGATATCGGCTATTTCCTTGGTGTAGCAGGGGTTGGGGGCAATAGTACCCATACCGCCCGTGTTGAGACCCATATCTCCGTCAAGTGCTCTCTTGTGGTCCATAGAGGACACCATGGGAACCACAACCTTGGAGTCGGTAAAGGAAAGCACCGACACCTCGGGTCCCGTCAAGAACTCTTCTATAACTATTCGGCTTCCGCTCTTACCAAAGGCGCCGTCTGCCATCATCATTCTGATAGCGTTTTCGGCGTCGGTGAGTGTCTGAGCAATGATAACGCCCTTACCAAGCGCCAAGCCGTCTGCCTTTATAACGATGGGCATTTCTTTTTCTCTAACGTAGGAGAGTGCCTTTTCCATATCGTCGAAGGTTTCGTATTCAGCGGTAGGGATGTTATATTTCTTCATAAGATTTTTCGAGAAAATCTTACTTCCTTCAATCTCGGCAGCCGCGGCATTGGGGCCGAAGCACTTTATTCCTATTCCTTCAAGGCGGTCAACGGCGCCAAGCACCAGAGGGTCGTCGGGCGCAACTACTGCGAAGTCAATTGTGTGAGCTTTCGCAAAGCTTTCTATTCCGTCAATATCCTTTGCTCCGATATTTACGCACTCGGCATCCTCGGCAATACCGCCGTTACCGGGAAGCGCCCAGATATGAGTGACTTTTTTATTCTCTTTGAGCTTTTTTATAATGGCGTGCTCTCTTCCTCCGCCACCGATTACTAAAATATTCATAATTACTCCGTAATTAAATGCTTTATTTCAAGGAACCTTTTTAGGCAAAAAGGTTCCTTGACCTCCAAAAACTTTTATAATTGTATTTTTTTCATCACAAATTTCAAAGTATTTTTTCGTTCGGCAAGTGCACGTGAGCGAGACGAGGACGGCTTACATGCGTAAGTCGACGAAGTCGAGTCGTACAAGTAGCGAAGCAGAACGGAAAAAGACGAAGAAATTCTCAATGGTGGAATAATCTCATTCCTGTAAATGCCATAGCCATACCAAACTTGTTGCATGTCTCGATAACCTGATCGTCACGAACTGAACCGCCGGGCTCGGCTACGTACATTACGCCGCTGCGCTTTGCACGCTCGATATTGTCGCCGAAGGGGAAGAATGCATCGGATGCAAGTGACACACCTGTGATAGAGTCAAGGTATGCTCTCTTCTCTTCCTTAGTAAGTACTTCGGGCTTTTCGGAGAAAAAGTTCTGCCAAACGCCGTCAGCAAGCACCTCTTCGGGCTCGTCGGAAAGATAGATGTCGATGCAGTTATCTCTCTCGGGGCGTCGAACACTTTCAAGGAAAGGAAGGGCAAGGGTCTTGGGATGCTGTCTCAGGTGCCAGAGGTCTGCCTTACTTCCTGCAAGACGTGTGCAGAGAATTCTCGACTGCTGACCTGCGCCAACGCCGATACACTGTCCGTCGTAAGCGTAGGAAACAGAGTTTGACTGAGTATATTTAAGAGTGATAAGAGCGATGATAAGGTCTATCTTCTTATCCTCGGGGATTTCTTTATTCTTTGTAACTATATTTGAAAGAAGCTCGCGGTCAATCTTGAAATTATTTCTTCCCTGCTCGAAGGTAATGCCGAACACTTCCTTGTGCTCTATTTCGGCAGGAACGTAATTTTCGTCAATCTTTACGATGTTGTATGCGCCCTTCTTCTTGCCCTTGAGGATTTCAAGTGCCTCGGGCTCATAGTCGGGAGCGATAATTCCGTCGGAAACCTCTCTTGCAATAAGGCGTGCAGTTGTCACGTCGCACTTATCGGAAAGAGCAATCCAATCTCCGAAGGAAGACTGACGGTCTGTTCCTCTTGCCCTTGCATAGGCAGAGGCAAGAAGTGATGAGTCAAGGTCCTCAATATCGTCTACAAAGCAAGCCTTCTTGAGACTTTCGGGAAGAATTTTTCCAACCGCCGCAGAGGTGGGAGAAACGTGCTTGAAGGATGTTGCGGCAACCATTCCCGTGGCTTCCTTTATTTCCTTTACAAGCTGCCATGAGTTAAAGGCATCCAGAAAGTTTATGTATCCGGGACGTCCGTTGAGTATCTCGATAGGAAGCTCGCTTGCGTCACTCATATATATTTTAGAGGGCTTCTGATTGGGGTTACAACCGTATTTAAGCTCAAATTCACGCATTGTTCTACTCCTTAGTTATTCTTATTTATAATAATTTCGCTTACAGCTCCGCCGTCGAGAGGTACGCATCTTACAAAGAGTGATACCTTATTGTCGGCGTTGAGGTTCTGCCAAACCTCTTCTGCAAAGTCCTCGGCGCTGTCGGGAATTGCCACTCTCTCGGGCTCTCCGTCAAAGGAGGGAATGGGGTTTCCGTCGCACTCGTAGGTGTGTATAAAGTGTCCCGCGCCGTCAAGGGGTGTATAGTTATAATAATAGCGGTTGCACACCTCGGGATTGCCGTCGGCGCTCTTTAAAATTGACATCTTATAGGTGAAGCTCTCCTCCATAAAGTTATAGTAGAGAGCGCCGGAAATCCTTGGTGTAAAGTTAGGAGCGTCGGGCTCAAACTCACGGGTATTCAGTGCGTTTTCAAAGGCAAATTCGTCCTCGGGTGTTTGGGTCATAAAATCGTAGACAGTATTTGTCTGGTCGCCGTTTGTAATAATATCAACGCTTCCTCCGCAGGCTGACAGATAGGGGTTATAGATAATAAGGCTGGGGTCGGTGAGCTTTGACTCGTCGAACGCCTTTGTTCTCATACCGCCTTCAAAGCGCTGGAAAATTCTGTTGCGGCTGTTCTCGCTTCTGCCCATAATGAAATAGGCTATCATTGCTTTTTTGCCGTCATTGCTCTTACCGATGATTATTCCTCTGCCGGGATATGAATTGCTACTGAGAAGACTCTTTATGGAGTTTAATCCTTTTACACTCATTTTATTTTACCTTTCCTTTCAACTCGCTTGCCACAAGCTCGGCGGCACGGGGAAGTATTATCCACTCCGCCTCTTCCATTACTCTCTTCTGAAGTATTTCAGGGGTGTCCCCTTCCTTTACCTCAACGGCCTTCTGCATAATTATCTTACCGCCGTCGGGTATTTCGTTTACAAAATGAACGGTGGCTCCCGTCACCTTGACGCCCTTTTCGAGTGCCGCCTCGTGAACGCGGAGTCCGTAAAAGCCTTTACCGCAAAATGAGGGTATGAGGGCGGGGTGCACGTTTATTATTCTCTCGGGATAGTCGTCGGTAAAGCTTTTGGTGAGAATTGACATAAAGCCCGCAAGAACTATAAGCTCAATTCCCTCTTCCTTCAAAATTGCCTTAACCTTTTCTTCAAAGGCTTCCTGACTTCCCTCTTCTTTTTTGGTAACTACGACTCCCTTAATGCCTGCTGTCTTTGCTCTCTCTAAGGCATAGGCTGTGTGGGAGTTAGAGAGCACAAGTGTTATTTCACCGCTCTTTATCTCCCCTCTTTTCTGGGCATCAATGAGTGCCTGGAGGTTAGTTCCGCCTCCCGAAACAAATACCGCTATTTTGATTTTATTCATAATACACCGTAATTAAATGCAGAATGCAGAATGCAAAATGCAGAATTATTGTTGATTTTGACTTCGTCAAAATCTTCATTTTATCAATATTCTTATTCTTGTTTTCGTGGGGGTGTAAGGGGGAGGGCTTTTTCTAAAAAGCCTTACCCCTTAAATAAGCTTAATCTTATCTTCGCCCTTAACAATCTTACCGATAACGTAAGCATCCTCGCCCTGTGCTTTGAGGATTTCAAGGGCACGATCTGCGTCCTTTTCGGGGACTACGATGCTCATGCCAACGCCCATATTGAAGGTGTTGAACATATCGCGCTCGGGAATATTGCCCGCCTTCTGAATAAGGTCGAAAAGAGGAAGAACACGAACGGCGTCACGCTTAATCTCAGCGCACAGTCCGTCGGGAATTGAACGGGGAATGTTCTCGTAGAAGCCGCCGCCCGTAATATGGGAGATACCCTTAACGTCAACCTCTTTCATAAGAGAGAGAACGGGCTTTACGTAAATCTTGGTAGGCTCAAGGAGTGCTTCTCCAAGGCTCTTGCCCGAAAGCTCATTGAGGGGTGTTTTAAGGTCGCAGTTTTCTACGTCGAACACCTTTCTCACGAGAGAGAAGCCGTTTGAATGAACGCCTGATGAGGGAAGCGCTATAACTACGTCGCCCTCTGCCATCTTTGTGTTATCTATAACGCGGGGTCTGTCAACGAGACCTACGGCAAAGCCTGCAAGGTCGTATTCGTCAACGGGATAGAAGCCGGGCATCTCGGCAGTTTCACCGCCGATAAGAGCGGCGCCCGCTCTCACACAGCCCTCGGCAACGCCCTTAACGATATCTGCTATGCGCTCGGGTACGTTTTTACCGCAGGCGATATAGTCAAGGAAGAAGAGGGGTGCGGCACCCGAACAGATAACGTCGTTTACACACATAGCAACGCAGTCGATACCAACTGTATCGTGCTTATCCATAAGAAATGCAATTTTAAGCTTAGTACCAACGCCGTCGGTACCGCTGACAAGCACGGGCTCGGTCATTCCTGCAATATTCGGAACGAAGAGTCCTCCGAAGCCTCCTATATCACAGTTGGAGCCCTCGGTTTGTGTACGGGCAACGTGTGCCTTCATAAGCTCAACGGCTTTGTAGCCTGCAGTTATATCAACACCTGCCGCAGCATAGCTTGCAGATGAAGAATTTTCGTGAATCATAGTATTTCTATCTCCTTAAATGTAATGAATATTGAATATTGAATATTGAATATTGAATAATTTCGGATAATTTCCCGTTGGGAAATTTACAATTTATTGAAAATTTGCTTTAGCAAATTAACCTTAATTCTTCAATCTTCAATTTTCATTATTCATTGTAAAGAATAGAACAAAAGTTCTATTCTTTACCGGTCCAGCAGTAAGTACAAAGCTCTCCCTCATCAAGCCCTATAGCTTTGATAATACCCTCGAGGGTTTGGAAGTCGAGAGAGGCGAAGCCGAATTTTTCACTAATGGCTCGGCGAAGCTTTTTACCGCGCTCGGTTTTGGGTGAGGCGTATTCCTCTATATATTTTTCCCCCTCTTCCCCTTCAAGCTCAAGTATCATACGTCTTGCAATAAGGTCGTAGTCGGACTTGTTGCGGGAAAAGTTGAGATAGGGGCATCCGTACATAATGGGAGGGCAGGCGGAACGCATATGAACGTCCTTTGCTCCATTCTCGTAGAGAAATTCTACGGTCTCCTGAAGCTGAGTACCTCGCACGATAGAGTCATCCACAAGGAGCAGCTTCTTATCCTCTATAAAATCGTGTACGGGAATTTGCTTCATACGTGCTATCTTTACCCGCTGTGCCTTGCCCGAGGGCATAAAGGAACGGGGCCAAGTAGGAGTATATTTAATAAAAGGTCTTGTAAAGGGAACCTTTGAGTGGTTGGCAAATCCGATAGCGTGGGGAGTTCCCGAATCGGGTACGCCCGAAACAGAGTCTATATCGGGGAAGGTACCGTGGCTCTCTTCATTCTCTGCCATTATCTCGCCGTTTCTTATTCTCATGCTCTCTACGTTTATTCCGTCGTAAGAGGAGGCAGGATAGCCGAAGTATGCCCAAAGGAAGGCGCAAGTCTTTTTGCATCCGCTTCCCTCATAGAGTGTTGTCATACCATCGGGGGTAAGCTCAACTATCTCACCGGGCTTCAGGTCCCTTACCTTTTCGTAGCCAAGCTTTGTATAAGAGTAGGTCTCGAAGGCGGCGCAGTAGCCGTCCTCGTCACACCCCACCGACAGAGGAAGCCTTCCGCATCTGTCACGGGCGGCAATGATGGATTCCCCTCCCCTCAGTATCATAATAAGGGCGGTTCCGTTGATGACCTTGTGGGCAAACTTTATACCCTCTACAAAGTCACCCTTCAAGGCAATGAGTGCCGACACAAGCTCGGTGGGAGTTACCTGACCTCCGCTGAGGGAGTCGAAGTGGTAGCCAACGGGCTCAAAGTACTCCTTTATAATCTCTTCTACGTTGTTAATTCTTCCAACGGTTGCCACGGCATAGGTACCCAAAGCTGAGCGCACGAGCTGAGGCTGAGGGTCGGTGTCGCTTATAGCACCGATACAAGAGGTGCCCTTCATTTCGGTGAGAACGTTATCGAATTTAGTTCTGAAGGGGGAATTTTCTATATTATGTATATCACGCTTGAAGCCGTCGTCCTTATCCCAGGCCGTCATACCCGCTCTGCGTGTACCAAGGTGTGAGTGATAGTCGGTGCCGAAGAAAACGTCGGACACCGCATCACGCTTTGAAGTAAGTCCGAATATTCCGCCCATATATTAGCGTGCCTTGAAGAAAAGGTCGGAAAGGCTCATGGGGTCGATATATTCCCCGTCCTTATATACTCTCATGTTACCGCTTGCAATTTCGTCGATGAGGTAAACGTCGTCGCCGTCGTGACCGAATTCAAACTTAATGTCGTAAAGCTCAAGTCCAAGCTCGGCAAGGTCATCGGAGATAATCTTTGTAACCTTCTTTGTCATATCTGCTACTGCGTCATACTGAGCATCTGTCATAACGCCGAGAGCTACAATGCCTTCTTTAGTTACAAGGGGGTCGCCCTTTTCGTCGTTCTTAAAGGTCATTTCAACGTAGTAAGGAAGGTCTGCACCCTCTTCGATATATTCGCTGTAACGGCGGAAGAAGCTTCCTACTGCCTTACGACGGCAGATAACCTCAAGTCCGTGACCGAAAACTTTACCAGGGAGAACTTCCATGGTGGTGTCGTCGATATTTGCTGATACGTAGTGAGTCTTGATGCCCGCTTCGCGGAGCTTTTCAAAGTAGTAAACAGACATTCTGAGATTTACCTTACCTACGCCCTCAATCTGGAGTCCTACTGTGTTAGCGCCGGGGTCGAAAACGCCGTCTGCTCCCGTGCAGTCGTCCTTGAATTTGAGAAGTACGTTTCCGTTATCAAGCTGAAATACGTCTTTTGTCTTACCTGTGTAAATCTTTGTCATAGCCATTTTGTGTTCTCCTTTATATTTAGTTGAATTTTTCTTCTGCTTTTTTGTTCTTTTCAAGAACTGCCGCTGTGTTTTCCGCGCGTCTTTCTTCAAGCTTCTTTTCAAGTGTTTCGTCGGAAAGTGCCAGAATTTCTGCCGCGAGGAGGGCTGCGTTTACCCCGCCCCCGATAGCAACGGTTGCAACGGGGATGCCCGAGGGCATCATAACGGTAGAAAGAAGAGCGTCCATACCCCCGAGGTCACCCGACTTCACGGGAATTCCTATAACGGGAAGTGTGGTATTTGCCGCAACGGCACCTGCTAAATGCGCCGCCATGCCTGCCGCCGCAATAATAACGCCGTAGCCGTTTTTCTTGGCGTTCCTCGAAAGGTCTCTTGCTTCATCGGGGGTACGATGAGCCGAAAGAATGTGAGCGCTTGCAGGAACGTCAAGCTCCTTTAAGGTATTATAAGCCTTTTCGGCAATAGGAAGGTCACTGTCTGACCCAATGATAATAGCAACTTTTTTCATAAAAACTCCTTTCGAGCCCTAAAAATAAGCAAGGCAGTCCCTTTGTTTTCAGGGACTGCCCAGACGGTCGGCTCTGTGCCGTCCTGCTCCCCGGCGTCAATTCGCCTTACCGTCAGTCACAGAACGGGAATATCTTTGTTAATATTTTAACACAAAAGCCCTATTTTGTCAACAAAAATAAGATTATTTGAACGGTTTTTCCGCTCAAATAATCTTTAATTGAAAATTGAAAGTTGAAAAGTGGAAAATTAAGGAAGATTTTCCTTTAGGAAAATCTTCCACTATATATTCAATATTCTCTAAATTCCTCTGTAAGTTCTCAGGGTTGATTTATTACAACAGATTTGTTATAATATTTTTGTCAATAATGAATTTCGAGGAATATTATGAACGAACACGGAAAGATTATCATAAAATTAGATGAGCTGATAAAGAAAAAGAATATTAGCAAAAACAAGGTAAGCCACAAAACGGAAATGCAACGCACACAGCTTAATAACTATTGTAACAATAAAACCACAAGGCTTGATACCGACGTTCTTGCCAGACTTTGTAACGCCCTTGACTGCAAAATTGAAGACATACTCAAATTTGTGCCAAACGATAAATAAAGGACTTGATTTCTCAAGTCCTTTTTGTATTTGAATAATGAATAGTGAACAATTTTGGAGAATTTCGGCATAGCCGAAATTTACCTTAATTCTTAACTCAAATATCTCTAAAATCGAAGAAATTTTTGTCAGTACGAGGCAACAAGAACATGGTCAAGGAAGGCTTACTTTAGCGTAAGCCGACGCCGACCTGTTCGCAGTTAACGAAGTAATGGCGGAAATTTCAAAGATTTTCAACATATTTTACAGCCGTCAGCGCAGCTATAGCCCCATCCGCACACGCCGTAGATATCTGACGCACATCTTTGGTACGGCAATCACCCGCGACATAAATGCCCTCGGTCTTGGTAATGCAGGCTTCGCCGGATTTGGCGTATCCTCTTTCGTCAAGCTCGATAACGCTTTCAAAGGCTTTCATTTCGGGGACGAGTCCGATGGCAACGAACATTCCGTCAGCCTTAAGCTCGCGTTCGCCCTTTTCTCCCTTGATAACGATACCCTCAAAGGCGGTGTCACCAAGGACACGCTCCACGGTATGGGAGAAAATAACGCTGACGTTATCTTTTTTGTTTATAAGTGCCTGAAGTCGTTCCTCTCCCGTAAAGAAGGCAAGGTTCTGAACGATAGTGACCTCTTCGCATATTTCGGACAGAGAAAGTGCTTCTTGAAGCGCGCTGTTACCGCCACCGATAACAAGGACTTTCTTGTCCTTATAGAAGGCGCCGTCACATACTGCGCAGAAAGAAATGCCCTCTCCTATAAACTTGTCTTCGCCCTCGACCCCAAGTCTGCGGTGGTGGGCGCCCGTGGCAACTATAACCGCGCGGGCAAGGTGTTCACCCGAGTCAGTAACCACCTTTTTGAGATTTCCTTCGTTCTTTATTTCAACTACCTCTTCAACGTCAACGTCGGCGCCCTGATAGAGCACCTGCTCCACCATTTTATCGGCAAGGTCGCTGCCCGAAATTTCGGTCATTCCGGGGTAATTTTCTATTTTGGGGCTGAAGGTGGCTTGTCCGCCGAAGGCTCCTTTTTCAAGTATCAAAACGCTCTTTCCCGCTCTAAGAGCATAAAGGGCGGCGGTGAGTCCTGCGGGACCTGCACCAACGACAATTATGTCATATGTCATGATTTTCTCCTTTCAGTCGAAAAGAATGCGAAACGCATTCTTTAATGCAGAATGATGAATGATGAATTATTGTTAATTTCGCAAAGCGAAATTTTCAATTAATCGTAAATTTCGGCAAAGCCGAAATTGTCCTTAATTCTGCACTCTGCATTCATCATTCTGCATTCTATCAAACAAAGAGGACTTTTCGTCCTCTTTGTTTGATAGTCTTAAAGTGAATTAATAAATGCCTTGATTTCCTGAACGCCTGCGTACTTTTCAAACTTCTCACCGTCGGTAACGATAAGGGTGGGAGCCATCTTGAGCTCGTACGCCTTAGCCATATCAACGTTTTCATCGGCATAAAGCTTTTCAAAGCTTACACCTGCTTTATCAAGAAGGCTTACTGCTATCTTACAGTTGGGGCAGGTGCGGGTTGCGAAGAGAAGAATTGACTTTTCCGCTACTGCAACAGCGCCCTTTACCTCGGGCTCTGCCTCGGTATTTGAGCAGGGGCAGGTGTCAACAACGGGTGCGCCCGCTCTCTTCATAACGGATGTTTCAAGTACGTATTCTTTTCTGTCCTTATATTCCTTGCTCTTACCTGCGTTCCAGTTCTTAACGGGACGGTAGTAGCCTGTGATACGGCTGTATACCTCGGTGTCCTCTCCGCACTTGTCGCACTTGTAGTGCTCGCCCTGAATATAACCGTGGTTACGGCATACCGAGTAGGTGGGAGAAAGTGTATAGTAAGGAAGTCTGTAGTTTTCTGCAATCTTTCTTACGATATTAGCCGCAGCCTTCCAATCGGGAAGCTTTTCACCAAGGAAGGTGTGGAATACTGTTCCCGAGGTGTAGAGGGTCTGGAGCTCGTCCTGAATTTCAAGAGCTTCAAACACGTCGTCGGTATAACCAACGGGAAGGTGGGAAGAGTTTGTATAGTAGGGAGTGTCTCCCGCTTCACTTGCGGTGATGATTTCGGGGTAACGCTTAAGGTCGTGCTTTGCAAGACGGTAGGATGTTGACTCGGCGGGAGTAGCTTCAAGGTTATAAAGGTCGCCGTACATTTCCTGATAGTCGGAAAGTCTCTCTCTCATATGATTGAGAACGTCCTTTGTGAAGCTCTGTGCTTCGTCGTTTGTCAAATCTTTTCTTATCCAGCTTGCGTTGAGACAAGCCTCGTTCATACCTACAAGACCGATTGTTGAGAAGTGGTTATTGAAGGTGCCGAGATATCTCTTGGTATAGGGATAAAGTCCCTCGTCGAGGAGCTTTGTGATGACGTTACGCTTTATCTTAAGGCTTCGAGCCGAGATGTCCATCATCTTGTCAAGTCTCTTGTAGAATTCCTCGGGGTTGTTAGAAAGATATGCAATTCTGGGCATATTGATAGTAACAACGCCGATAGAACCTGTGGACTCACCGCTTCCGAAGAAGCCGCCCGACTTCTTACGAAGCTCTCTGAGGTCGAGACGGAGACGGCAGCACATAGAACGAACGTCGCTGGGCTCCATATCGCTGTTTACGTAGTTGGAGAAGTAGGGTGTACCATATTTGGAGGTCATTTCAAAGAGAAGCTTGTTGTTCTCGGTCTCCGACCAGTCGAAGTCACGGGTGATGGAATAGGTGGGGATGGGATACTGGAAGCCTCTTCCGTTGGCGTCGCCTTCAATCATAATCTCGATAAACGCCTTGTTTACCATATCCATTTCCTTCTTGCACTCGCCGTAGGTGAAGTCCATTTCCTTACCGCCTACAATCGCCTTCTGGTCCTTAAGGTCGGCAGGAACTACCCAGTCGAGAGTGATGTTGGAGAAGGGAGCCTGTGTACCCCAACGGCTGGGGGTATTAACACCGTAGATAAAGGATTCGATGCACTTCTTAACCTGGTCGTAAGTGAGGTTGTCAACCTTAACGAAGGGAGCAAGATAAGTATCGAAGGAAGAGAACGCCTGAGCGCCTGCCCACTCGTTTTGCATAATACCGAGGAAGTTTACCATCTGGTTACAGAGGGTTGCAAGGTGGCTTGCGGGGGCAGAGGTAATCTTACCGGGAACACCGCCGAGACCTTCCTTGATAAGCTGTCTGAGAGACCAGCCTGCACAGTAGCCTGTCAGCATAGAAAGGTCGTGAAGGTGGATATCTGCGTTTCTGTGAGCGTCGGCAATCTCATCGTCGTAAATTTCTGAGAGCCAATAGTTTGCGGTAATAGCACCGCTGTTGGAAAGGATAAGACCGCCTACCGAATAGGTAACGGTGGAGTTTTCCTTAACTCGCCAGTCAATTTCCTTAACGTATGAGTCCACTACGTCCTTGTAGTCAAGAATGGTGGACTTCATATTTCTCATTTTCTCGTGCTGACGGCGGTACAAAATATACGCCTTGGCAACGTCGGAGTAGCCTGCCTGAACGAGAACGTTTTCAACGCTGTCCTGAATATCTTCAACTGCAATAAGGTCGTCCTTAATCTTCGACTGGAAGTCGGCAGTTACCTTGAGAGCGAGGAAGTCTATTACGTCTTTATTGTATTGAGTGTCTTTAGCCTCAAATGCACTTTCAATGGCATTTGCAATTTTGGCGATGTTAAATTCGGTTATTTTACCGTTTCTTTTTTTAACCTGATACATTTTTATCCTCCTTTATATAATCGCCCCATAGGGCTCTTTCGGTCAGTGCTCCTATGATACCACATATTGTAGTACTTGTCAACAGATTTTTTCCATATTTTGTGTTTGCATTTTGAAATTGACTTTCAAAAACACAAGATATAGTGCTATAAATAAGTGTCAATTGTGAGAATATTAGATTTTTTCAGTCAAAATTCGTCAAAATGAACAAACGTCCGACAAGTCGGACATTTGAATGCAGAATGATGAATGATGAATTGTGGACAATTAATTATAATTTCCCTTTGGGAAATTTTCCTTAATTCTGCATTCTTAATTCTGCATTCTGCATTCAAAAAAGCACCCTTTCGGGTGCTTTTTTTGAATATCACTTTATACTTGAAACGTTATCTTCTATTAACGTCTCCGAGGTATCTGTCCACAGATTTCCGCAGCCGTTGGAGTCAACGTCGGTGAGGTAATAGAGCTTATCGTCACGGGTAACGGTAAAGGTTTTGGTAACGCCCTCTCTTATAAGCTCGTCGGAGAGAGCCGCCACGTTATATTTCATAAGCTTGCCAGAGCCGTCGGAGTATATATAGTAGATATTGCCGTTAACGTACTCGGCATTGCGCATAAGGATAAAACATTCCGCAAGAGCCTTGAATTCTCCGTTCAGAATATAGCCGAACTCCTTTTCGCCTGTCTGTTTATTCCAAGCATTAGCGGCAAGGATAAGTCCGTCGTTATAAACCTCGGCATCTGTATACTGTCCCTCGTACTCGGCTGTCTTGTCAGCGCCAAGGTTATGAAGGGAGTAAACTCTCATGACTTTAGAGGAGAGAGTAACAAGCGTTTTCTCGTCCTCGGAGAGAACGTACTGAGAGCCCTCAACACCCGTAATGTTCACAAGGTCGCCGGATTTTGTAACATAAAAGCTTTCCCCGTCGGCAGTAAAGATATAGTCGTAATCGCCGTTAATACGGTAGTCGCTTCCGATAAGGCGGGCGAAGGTTCCGTTCCAATAGAAAAGTCCGTCCTCGGTTGTGTAGTACACCGCGTTCTTGGCTACTCTTTTAATCAGTCTCACACCGCCCTCGGCAATAACCTTTACTTCAAGAGTATCGGGATCAACATAAGTAACCTGTCCCTCGCCGCCGATAAACGCCGCGGATTTGTCCTCTACTCCCGTTGTAACACTGGCGTACATTCCGTCGTAAGCGCCAACGTTATCACCTACCCGAATGGGCTCGGGATTTGAAAAGTCTCCTATATAGTACACGCCGTCGGTGCTTGATACAATAGCAAAGTTGCTATCCTTATCAATTGCCATACGCTTAGGCTCGGTGACAAGGACGGTTCTGTTACCCAAATTATCTTTGAGGAAAAGTCTTTCCACGTAGTCGCCCACGCTCTCGTCATACTCGGTGTGGCGGTAGAGGATATATTTTCCGTCGTCGGTAATGACGGGCTCGCCGTATATGGTTCTTTCGGCAAGCTTTATCATCTCGCCGTTATCCATTAAGGTATAGGTTTTACGCCAACTGCTGTAGCTTGTTGTAACAACAGCTGAGTAAAGAGGGTCGGGCTTCTTTTCTTCCTCTTCCTTTTCGTCGGGCAGCTTTACTCCCGAAACGTTTTCAGTTTTATTTTCTTTCTTCTCTTCTCCTTTAGTCTCCTCTTTATCGCAGGACACAAGAGTGAACGCCATAAGAATGCTGAGTAAAAGTAATAATTTCTTCATAAAAATACTCCTTAATTTTTTTACAAGAAGTATTTTAACACCGTAAAGAACAGTTGTCAATACGTTTCTTAAATGCCTTCGTCGTTCAAGAAAATGCAGAATGCAGATGAGCGGGGGATTTTGCTAAAGCAAAATCTTCCCTAATTATTCACTATTCGCTATTCATTCCTCATTCTTCTTAAAAAGCGAAACAGTTCCTGCCACAAGGAGCAGAATATTAAAAAGGTTTGACAAGAGCTCACCCTCTATTTTTCTTGCAAGAAAGGAGCCCAGCACGGCGCCGGGTATTCCCGACAGAGCGAGAATTATAACCGCCGTCCAGGATATTCTCTTCTTAAAGGTATTCACAAGAGATGCGGCAAGGGATGCGGTGATGAAGAACACAAGATTGAGCCCTTGCGCCTCGGCTTGGGGAATATGATGAAAGAGGGTTAGATAGAGGATATAAAGCCCGCCCGACCCCACACCAAGTCCCGTTAGAAGCGCTATAATAAAATTCATCTTATAAGCCTCCCTATAGCTCCCGCTATTACAAGAAGAGAGAAGAGCTTATTTAAAAATCCGCCCTTAAGCTTTGACAAAAGAATACTGCCAACCGCACCTCCCGTCAGAGCGGGCAAAAAAGCACTCTCGAAGAAGTAAGGGAGCACCTCGGGAGTGAGAGTTCGGTTTTTCAGATAGATAAAAAGACTCACAAGGGAGATAAAAAGAACGGTTATATTTGTTGTGGCAAAGGTTCTGTCGGCAGAAAAGGCAAGAGATGCGAAGAAAAAGACAAATACTATCCCTGCACCCGTCCCGAAAAGCCCGTTGACTATCCCTGCCGAAAAACCGATGGTTATATAAATAAGAAGTGTTTTCATAAACTTAGTATTTGTAAAAACCAAGCAGATATACCTTTTTTGTTAAATGATGAATGATGAATTATGCATGATTAGTGATTAGTTATGAATTGTGGATAATTTCGGCTTTGCCGAAATTTACAATTAGTTGTAATTTGCCGAATGGCAAATTTTCCTTAATTCTGCATTCTTAATTCATCATTCTGCATTTCTTGAAGGCATTTTGCCTTCAAGAAAAACTTGGCATACCAATGTCATTGAATGGCAGTCGTTGGCAGTGTATAATATAAATGAAGCTTCAAAACACTTAAAGACGGAGAAAACATGACCTTAACCGAACCTTATTCAATGTTCCCTAACCGCATTACAGACAGTGCATTATCGGGAGACTTTACAAAAAACGAAATAAAAATTATATTCTTTATACTCAGGCACACCTATGGCTTTCACTCGGAAAGTCAGCCTTTATCCGAAAGCTTTATAGCCAAGGGCACGGGCATCTGCCAAAGATGGGTACATAATGCCGTTAAAAGTCTTTTGGAAAAGCGTGTAATCGTTGAAGTTAAACCACCGACCAGCACACTGCCGAGAGAGCTTATGATATCCTCAAGCTTTGGGGTGACAAAATCGTCATCGGGTGACGAATCTGTCATCCCAAGGGGTGACGAATCTGTCATCTCAAGGGGTGACGAATCCGTCACCCAAGAAAATAAAACAATAAAAAATAAAACTATAAATAAATATTACGAGAAGCCCTCTTGTTTTGAGGATGGCTTTGACCCTGATGAAATGTTTGCAACCGCTCTGGAAAGGGCGAGAAACAGAGAATAAGGCTTGATTTATTCTTCAAAAGCCTTGACTTAAAATGTCTTTTGAGCTATAATATTATGAATATTTTTTTAAAAAGGATGACGAAAATGAATAATAGCGAAAAGACAATGGAAAAAATCGTATCCCTTTGTAAGAGCCGCGGCTTTATTTACTCGGGCTCCGAGATTTACGGCGGTCTTGCAAATACGTGGGACTACGGCCCTTTGGGTGTTGAATTTAAAAACAACGTTAAAAAGGCTTGGTGGAAGAAATTCGTTCAGGAATCGAAGTACAACGTAGGACTTGACTCCGCTATCCTTATGAACCCTCAGACTTGGGTAGCATCAGGTCACGTAGGCGGTTTCTCCGACCCTCTCATGGACTGCAAGGACTGTAAGGCTCGCCACCGCGCCGACAAGCTTATCGAGGATTTCTCGGGCTCACCTGCCGACGGCTGGTCTAATGAAGAGATGATGAACTACATCAAGGAAAATAACATCGCTTGCCCCGAATGCGGCGGTCATAACTTCACGGATATCCGTAAGTTTAACCTTATGTTCAAGACCTTCCAGGGTGTAACCGAGGATGCGAAGGCTGAGCTTTATCTCAGACCCGAAACAGCCCAGGGTATTTTCGTAAACTTCGCAAACATCCAGCGTACCTCCCGTAAGAAGGTTCCCTTCGGTGTTGCGCAGATTGGTAAGTCCTTCCGTAACGAAATCACCCCCGGTAACTTCACCTTCCGTACCCGTGAGTTTGAACAGATGGAGCTTGAATTCTTCTGTAAGCCCGACACTGACCTTGAGTGGTTCGCTTTCTGGAAGGATTACTGCGCTAACTTCCTTTACAACCTTGGTATGAAGAAGGAGAACTTAAAGCTTCGCGACCATTCTCCCGAAGAGCTTTCATTCTATTCCAAGGCTACTACCGACTTTGAATACCTCTTCCCCTTCGGATGGGGCGAGCTTTGGGGTATTGCTGACAGAACCGACTATGACCTGACTCAGCATCAGAATCACAGCGGTCAGTCTCTTGAATACTTTGACCCCGAAACAAACGAAAAATACATTCCTTACGTTGTTGAACCCTCTCTCGGTGCAGACCGTGTTGCTCTTGCGTTCCTTGTTGAGGCTTATGACGAAGAGGTTATCGGTGAGAGCGACACCCGTGTGGTAATGCGCTTCCACCCTGCTCTTGCTCCCTTTAAGGCGGCAGTGCTTCCTCTTTCCAAGAAGCTTTCCGAAAAGGCATCTGCTCTCCACGAAGAGCTTTCAAAGCACTTTATGGTTGACTACGACGAGGCAGGCTCTATCGGTAAGCGTTACAGAAGAGAAGATGAGATTGGTACTCCCTTCTGCATCACCTACGACTTCGACTCCGAAAACGACGGCTGTGTAACTGTCCGTGACAGAGACACCATGGAGCAGGTAAGAATTCCCATGGCTGACGTTGTAAATTATATCAACGAGAAACTTGTATTCTAAAGCAAAAAGGGACTGTTTTACAGTCCCTTTATCTTTAGTGAATAGTTAAGAATGAAAGGAGTATTTTATGAAAAAACTGATTTTTACGCTAACTTTGTTTCTCCTTCTTTCGCTATCGGCTTCGGCGGCGGCTGAGTTCAGCTACAGCGGCGGTGTGTTGACGGCGGGTGGGGATACTCTTATAAATAAAATCAATTACTCTTGTGTTGACGATTTAGAAAGTCTTCACACCCTTGTAATAGAAGAGGGCGTTACCGCCTTTAATCTTGAGCCCCATATCCGTTTGAACCGCATAAAAAAGCTTGTGCTTCCTTCAACTCTTGAATATATCTCGGAGTACGGCGCTCTGAACTATCCCGCCCTTGAAGAGATTGTGATTGAAGGCTCGGACAAGTTTTTCACAGAGGACGGAGTGCTTTTTGAAAAGACAAGTGACGGTGTAAGACTTGCCGTTTACCCTGCAGAAAAAAAGGCTGACTCCTATACCCTGCCCGAAAACGTTGTCGCACTCTACAACTACGCTTTTTCCGCCGCAAGCGAAACAAAGGAAATAAGAGTCAACTGCGACGTTTCCCCATACGCCTTTGAGGAAAGCAAGATTAAGAAAATCGTAATAGGCGGAAAATGCAAGACCATTGGCAAAAACGCCTTTTTCAATTGTACGTCTCTTGAAGAGGCGGTGCTCTCTGAGGGCATTGAAAGTATGGGCAGCTCTGTCTTTTATTACTGCACTGCCCTTAAAGAGATAACGCTCCCCGAATCTCTTAAGGAAATTGGGAAGAGAGCCTTTTACTGCTGTGAAGGCTTGGAAAAAGCAGTGGTGAAGTCCTTCCTTCATTTTCCCGAGGACACCTTTGCCGCTTGTATCAATATGAAAGAGCTGTCCCTTGAAAAGGGCGCTTCCTGGGAAAGCACTACCTTTATAAGCTGTCTGTCTCTTAAAAAGCTTTATATCGGTAAGCTCACTTCTGTAATTGCCTCTGTTCCCACCACCGTAGACGATGTTTTCTATGGCGGAAGCGAAGAGGAGTGGAACGCCTTTTCTCAAAACGAGCACACAGTAAATATGCACTTCAACGCCGACGGCATAGGAGAAGCAACCGTCCACCAGCCCGTGGAGCTTATGAAGGGTGTCAGGTCGGGCTACGTCACCGCAGATAAAACCATTGCGTGGACCGTTGACGGAAACGACGTTCTCCACGTCTACGGGAACGGCAAGATTCCTTCAAGGGATAAGACCAACTCATACTACCTATGGGACTCTTCCAATAAGCCTTGGACTTTGGTAGATATAGAAACGGAAAACGGACCCTCATTCACTCACGACCTCTACTATAACGGCGCCGTTGTTCACGAGGGCATTACCGAGATAGGCGACTACTTCTTCTCTCAAAACGGCTTTAAAACCATTTCTCTCCCCTCTACCATTAATTCGCTGGGGTCGAACACCTTCTTCCATACCGACACCGACCTTGTTATAGTGCGCTCCGACTGTCTCAAGTCACGAAGCTTCGCTACCTCTTGGGTGAAAGAGGTAGTACTCACCTCCAAGGTCAAGCACATTCCCGACTCCTGCTTCACTTGGTGCTTCGACCACTTACAAAAGCTCATCATTCCCAAAAGCGTCACAAGTATAGGACTCGATGCATTCCCTACACACAATCAGGGGATATTCGAGCCCACCGAAATAACGGGACATATTTACTATGCAGGAAGCGAAGAAGATTGGAATAATATAGATAAAGACTACGTCGAGATAGAACACACCCTTCACTTTGACGCTCTCCCCTTTATTGACGTGACCGATGATATGTGGCACTTTGACTACGTAAAGTATCTTTACGAAAAGGGCATTGTAGGGGGAATGACAGAGTATTCCTTTGAGCCCGACGGGACTCTCACCTGGGGTCAGGCGCTGAAAATACTTCTCCTTTCAAGCGGAGAAAAAGAGCCCTCTCTCTCAGGCAGTCATTGGGCGTCGGGATATCTTACAAGAGCAAGGCAGCTCGGTCTTATTGAAGGTGAAATAAATCCCGATGATAAGATTTCACGCCTTGACTTCTGCAAGGTTACCGCTAAAGCAAAGGGTATAACCGCTCAGCCCGACTCAAACCCCTTCACCGATACCGACGACAAAGCAGTCCTCGCCCTCTACCGTGCGGGCGTAATCGGCGGAATGAGCGCAAACACCTTCTGCCCCAACGAAACGCTCACCCGCGGACAGATTGCGAAAATTATATATTTCATCGATAAGCTGTAATAAACAAAGGGACTGTGAAAACAGTCCCTTGTTTTTAATGAAGAATGAAGAATGAAGAAAGATTTTCCAAAGGGGAATTGAAATTATTATACCTTGAAAACTATAATATTAGCTTTTCACTTTATTTCTTGCTCTAACTTCTTGAATACATCCGAGTCGAAAAACTCCTGAACGGATATTTCAAGTCCGTCGCAAAACTTTTTTATTGTTACAATGGAAACGTCCCTTCTCTTATTATCCATCATGCTATACGCCGTTGACGGTGTTACGCCTGACAAATTTGCAAGCTCATTTACAGTTATACCTCTTTGCTTGCACAATTCATCAAACCTTTTGCAAACCGCATCTTTTATATTCATATTCTCACCTCAAATATATTTTATATTTTTATCCGCATTTGCGTATACGCACTTGCGTAATCAAATCAAATATGTT
>JAFUKG010000035.1 GCA_017467865.1 Clostridia bacterium | reverse complement strand
TTACAACCTTTTCGCCTGTCTTGGAGGAGCGCACGATGGCGTCACAAACTGCAACGGTATAGAAGCCCTGCTTTCCGTCGGGCTCGGCGGGAAGGTCGTTTACAATGCAGTTGATAAGGTCGCGGATTTCTCCTGCCATATTGTGAGAGTTAACCTCAACGGGTATCTTTATTTCAATGCTCTGAGAAGCGGTGCCATAGTTTGTTTCGCTTCCCTCAAGGGTTTCCTTGAAGAGAGAAATTGTGTCGCTGGTGTTGTCGGTGATAATCGTACCCTTGGAGCCATAAATTACCGTTCTCATAGTATATTTACGCTTACAGCCGATAGAAGTGAACACCTTACCGATAACGTCCTTGGGGAATTTAAGGACAGACACTACGCAGTCGTCGATAGGCCAGCCCTCAAGCATCTTGTGGTTAGCGTATGCAAAAACCTCGGTGGGGTCGCCTACAAGCCAGCGCAGTAAGTCAACGGCATGGCATCCGCCGCCGATGATGGGCTGTCTTTCGGGAACCTTACGCCAATTGTCGATACCGGGGATATGAGCGTAATCGTGAGCGTATTCCGACTCAACGAAGAAAACCTCTCCTATCTCGCCGCTTTCGATAAGCTCCTTTGCCTTGATGAAGCCGGGAGCCTTACGGCAAACCTGACCTATCATAAGGCGCTTGCCCTCTTCTTCTGCCACTCTTATCATCTCACGGCATTCATCTACCTTGAGTGCCATGGGTTTTTCGCAAAGAACGTCCTTGCCTGCTCTCAGACTCTTAACAGTCAGCTCGCAGTGAGCTCCATCGGAGGCACAAACGAGGACTGCGTCGATGTCGTCTCTTTTCAGCATCTCGTCCATACTGTCATAGCAGTCCTTGTCGTCCATGGGAAACTCTGCTCTGAAGGAGTCCATCTGCTCGGGGTGGATATCGTGTATTGCAACGAGCTCCGCCTCTTCTATTTTCTGAATGCCCCACATATGTGCGTGGGAAATTGCACCTGAACCGGCGATTGCAAGTCTAATCTTCTTCATAATCTTCTCCTTAATTTATGCTTGACAAACCTCAAGCTATATTCTAAAATGATTATAAATCTTAATTTGACAAATTTATACGTAAAATTCCACGCTTTTTTGGTAATTTCCTGCCAAAAGGAGGGCTTATGACATTTAATAAAATAAAAAAGCTGTTTGACATACAGACGATAGTGCTTGCCTTTGATTTCAAGCCTCTTGTACCCGTCAATGAGCCTTACGAGGAGACGTACCCTTTCTGGCAGCTCTTTTACGTCAGCCGAGGGGAAGCGTCAATTCTCAGAGAGGGCAAGGAAAAAAGGGTATCCGAAGGGCAGGTCATATTCAGAGCACCCGACAAGAAGTCCACTATGCTCTACCCCGACGACAGCGTTCTTTATATGGGAATAATAGACTTCTTTTGCCCGAGCACAGAGATGTCCTTTTTTGAAGATAAGGTAATAACTCTCACCCCCAAGGAAAAGGGTATCATCTCGGCAATTATAAAGGAAGCGGCGGTTGAGAGCGAGAGCCCTTCATCCTACCTTTTCCCCGAGCTTGTTTCATCTGAGCTTGAAGCCTTTTTGGTACGGCTTTACGGACGTCTAAATAACCTTTTGCCGATTTTAGAGGATAGTGCAAAGAGTAATAGTAAAAACCAAGTGTCCGAAACGGTAAATAAAATCAACAGTATTTTAGAGGAGCGCCGTTTCTCTAATATTTCGGTTGAAGAGATTGCCTCTATTCTGAACGAAACCCCCAACGTCATAATGAAGCGCTACAAAAAGGAAATGAACGAAAGTATTATGGAGCATTTTTTAAACCTTAAGCTCCAAACAGCCCTCCAGCTCATTAACACAAGTAATATGAATTTCACCGAAATTTCAGAGCTGCTCAGTTTTTCCTCGGTAAACTATTTCTCCAAGTTCTTTAAAAAGCGTATGGGCATGACTCCAACGGAGTATAGCAGAGAGAATTAAATGAGGTTTCACCTTGTGAAACCTCATTTAATTAGTTATATTTGTGCTTTGCACAAGTTATATTTCCTTCGGAAGTTATATTTGCAAACAAAGTTTGCAAGTTAAGGTTGATTTTCCCTTGGGGGAAAATCTTCTTTTTATGATATTATGATATCATGATTTCATGATATCATAAATCTATTGAAAAGAAAAAGCCCCGAAAAATCGGGGCTTTTGATATGTTCCAAAATATAGAAATTTCAAAGCATTTTTTGCTATGTGGGAAGCAAATAATAAAAACTACACAACATAACAAATATGATATTTTCAAAGTATTTTTTCGCAAGACGAGAAAACAAAAAAATCCCAAGGAAGCCTTACTCGGCGTAAGGCGACGATGGGATTTTTGCAATATAACAAATATAGAAATTTCAAAGCATTTTTTTGCTATGCGAGTGCACACGAGTGAAGCGAGGAAACCTTACATACGTAAGGTGACGAAGCTGAGTCGAGTAAGTAGCGAAGCAGAGCGGAAAAATGCAAAGAAATTTTACTCTGTGCGTAGTGCCACCACAGGATCCTTCTTCGCTGCACTTCTTGAAGGGATGATACCCGAGAAGAGAGTGAGGATAACGCTGATAAGAATTAGGACGAGGGCTGCGGGGAGAGGCAGGTAGGCGCTGAGATTTGTGATGCCGGTGAGGGTGTGGATGACGGCGTTGATGGGGATACAAAGGAGATAGGTAACGAGGACACCGAGAAGTCCTGCGCCAAAGCCGATGAGGATGGTTTCGGCGTTGAACATAACGGAAACGTCCTTCTTTGATGCGCCGATGGCACGGAGTATTCCTATTTCCTTGGTTCTTTCCTGAACGGAAATGAGGGTTATTACGCCAATCATAATGGATGAAACGATAAGGGAGATAGCAACGAAAGCAATAAGCACGTAGGTTATGGTATTGATGATGGTAGTGATAGAGGACATCATAATGCCGATATAGTCCACGTACTTTATCTTTTCAAGCTCGGTTACTCCCTCGTTGTAGGAGCTTATCACCTCTTCGATAACGTCCTTGTTTTCAAAGCTGGAAGCGAAGAGGTTAATACGTGAGGGTGAGTCAAGGTCGAGGACGCCCATTTTCTTCATATTGGTGTCATAGGTGCTATCGGAAAACTCCATAACTGTATCGTAGAGAGAGGCAAGCTCTTCATCGCTCTTTGACAAAAGGAGGGGTGAAAGTGCTGCCGAGAGATCTTCTGCGGGAAGGGGTGCAAGGCTGTCGGCAATGCCCTTTTTATATTCTTCCTTTACCTCTTCAGTAATGGCAAGAGACATCATTCGGTCAAGGTCGGCGTCGGACATACCCGAGATATATTCCTTCACGTCGTCGGCGTTCATATTCATTTCGGAGGTGACCGAGGACATTATGGCGTTTTCCATCTGTTCTCTTGTCATAAGAGCGAGAGTGCCTTCCACCTGAGAGCTTACAAACGCTTCGTCGGGAATACTCATAATAGTCACGTAAATGTCGGCGCGTTTCTTTTCGTCAAGAGACTCGATGTAGGAAAGGAAATCCTCTTTCTTTTCTTCGGAAGTTACACCTGTACTCTCGCGGAAGGGCTTGCCCGTGAAGATATCCTCGCCCATTTTTTCGCTCTGTGCCACAACTGCGGGAGAGTTCTTTGTGTTCTCTATAACGTACTCGGTGAGAAGCGAGGTATAGGCAACCGAGCCCGTAATCATATGGGATTCACTCAAGTCGCTTGGTCTTATAATGCCCGTGACCTTCAAGGGAAGGGCGTTTGAATAAAGGTATCTGAGCCCCGTTTCGCTGTTTCGCAGGTCAACGAAGAGTCCCGTTTTCTCATCAAGCTGATAGCAAGAGGAGGGGAGCACCACTCTGTATTCCTTATCGCATATTTCCTTATAGCTCCACTTTGAGTTATTGCGTTCAATATCTGTCTTTTCGGTGGCGGCGGTTATAATGCTTCCCACCTGAGCTTCGTGTGTAAGTCCGAGGGCATAGAGGGTTATATCGTCGAGCTCGTTGTTTTCGTCAACTACAAGCACAATTTCGTTGTACTTCTGGGGCCAAGCGCCGTAGAGCAGGTCGTATTGCTCGGTGACAAGGGGGTTAACCGGCTCGCCGTTTTTACCCGGGACTATCTCCTGCCAGAGGTTTATGCCCGTAGGAGAGAGCATTCCCATCATAGAGTCTGAATTTTCCATTTCCTCGCTTGCCGAGAGCATGGAGGAGAAGTCCACCTTCATATACTTCATTGCAAGCTGGCTGAGAAGAGTGCGGGTGTCGGAATAGATAATATTTCCGTCGGCGCTCTCGGTGTAAACGGGCAGGTCTATATCGTAGCTGTACTGAACCGCCGACAGAGCGGGTGAAAGTCTTCCCTCTGGGTCGTTCTTTTCTTTTTCTATATATGCCTTAAAGGCGGTGAGGTCGTTTTTCTCGCTTTCAACGCTGTTCATAGACTCGATAATGTTATAAAGGGCAGGCTTTACGTAAACGGCGTCAAGGTCGTGAGTGCTGTCCTCAAGGGTTACTCCCATAAAGGTATTCATCAAGGTAGACAAGTCCACTACCTCTTCCTCGATGGTTATGGGATAAGAGGAAAGAGTATCCTCCTGAACCTCGTCAATATAAGTAGTAAAGCCTTCGGAAAGAGCGTAAATAAGGGCGATACCTATAATTCCGATAGAACCTGCAAAGGCGGTGAGAAGTGTTCTTCCCTTTTTGGTAAAGAGGTTTTTAAGGGAAAGTGAAAAGGAAGTCTTAAGGGACATTGAGGGCTTTTTGGCTCCCGTTTCCTTCATAGGAATGCTCTCGCTATCCCTCTCGCAGGGCATGGTATCCCCCGTTATCTTGCCGTCAAGCATTTTTATAATTCGGGTAGAATAACGCTCGGCAAGGTCGGGGTTATGGGTTACCATAATGACAAGCCGGTCACGGGAAATTTCCTTAAGTATCTCCATAACTTGAAGGCTTGTTTCGGTGTCGAGGGCACCTGTGGGCTCGTCGGCAAGGATTATATCGGGGTTATTTACAAGAGCACGGGCAATGGCTACTCTCTGCATCTGACCGCCCGACATTTCGGAGGGGCGCTTGTATATCTGCTCAGAAAGACCGACTCTGTCAAGAACGTCAAGGGCACGCTGACGGCGCTCTGTCTTGGAGACACCCGACAGAGTCAAGGCAAGCTCAACGTTCTGCAAAACACTCTGATGGGGTATGAGATTATAGCTTTGGAACACAAAGCCGATAGAGTGATTGCGGTAGGTATCCCAATCGCGGTCATTGAAGTTTTTTGTGGATTTGCCGTTAATTATAAGGTCGCCCTCAGTATATTTATCAAGACCGCCTATAATATTCAGCATTGTGGTTTTTCCGCACCCCGAGGGTCCGAGAATAGACACAAACTCACTTTCTCTGAATTCAAGGTCGATGCCCTTCAGCGCTTCAACAGTTCCCACTCCTGCGGGATATTCTTTTTTTATGCCCTTAAGCTGTAACATAGCCTTCCCTCTTTCTTTTTTCTTTATTATATTGTAATATAATAATTGTCTGTTGTCTATAACGAAATTATTAAGGAATTTTAAAAATATTACCAAAAAAAGCCCTTTCGGGCTTTTTTAAATGCAGAATGATGAATGATGAATGATGAATTGTGGAAAATTTGCCTAAAGGCTTTTTTGCTACGCTCAAAATGATGTTGTTCTAAAGAACAAAACGATGTGCTTCGCAATGATGTTGCCTTACGGCAAATGATGTTTCACTTCGTGAAAATTATGGTTGATTTTGATTTAGCAAAATCTTCCTAAATTATTCATTCTTCAATATTCATTATTCATTTTAAAGTTTAATTTCCACCCGGTCCGTCCTTACGGGGGCGGTTGTCCTTTGTTTCTATTTTGCCTTTGATTTCAGAGGGCTTGGTTTTCTTTTTTTCTTTCATAAATATTTCCTCACGTCTACTGCAAGACGTTCTTCAAGGGTTATAAGATTTTTGGCTATATCCTTGCTTCTCTCGTCGGCAGCCTTGTATTTGTTTAAATACCCCGAAAGGTACTTGACGCCCATGTTACAGCCATCGGTAATAAGGTCGGCAACCGTGCCGTCGGAGGCATCCATGGCGAGCTTTACGTTAGTTTTGAGCCATGACATTCCCTTTGCTATCATTTCGGGCTCCTTGCCCTCGTCGTGGAAACGGGAGAGCTCCTCCTCGATAATCACGTCAAGCTTTTCGTGGTCGATTTTATTTTCGGAAAGTATCTTCTTGAACTCGGGGTCTTTCACGTATTTTGAGGTATCCTCTATTGCGGAAATACCCATTTTCACGCCTGCGTCGCACTCACGAAGAAGCTTTATTGTATCACTTTCTATCAACATCTGCACCGCCTTTCAAGGTTAATATGTCCAAAATGCAGAAAAATATCATTATAAAATCACCTTTTTACATTGACTTTATAAAAACGCGTTGCTATACTTACTATATAAAAATGATAACGGGTGATTTCATGTTTACTAAAAAAGATATAATAAGAATTCTTCTCCCCCTTTTCGCCGAACAAATACTTGCAGTGACTGTGGGAATGCTTGACACCGTTATGGTTTCAAGCGCGGGAGAAGCGGCAGTTTCGGGAGTGTCGCTGGTAGACTCCATCAACTTGCTTCTGAACACTGTTTTTACTGCAATGGCAACGGGAGGAGCCGTTGTATGCTCTCAGTTTTTAGGCAAAAAAGACGAAACCTCCGCCAGAGCCTCTGCCAAGCAGCTTGTCTGGTGCACCACCTTCATTGCCATAATTATTATGGCTGTCGCCCTTATTTTCAGAACCTCTCTATTAAAGCTCATTTTCGGCAAGATAGAAAAGGACGTTATGTTCCACGCGCAACGGTATTTTCTTTTCACCTCGCTATCCTTCCCTTTTATGGCTATATACGGAGGATGTGCCGCCATTTTCAGGTCTATGGGAAACTCCAAGATTTCCATGTACGCTTCAATTGTTATGAACGTTCTCAACGTTATAGGAAACTCTATTCTTATCTACCTCTTCCATCTGGGAGCGGCAGGCGCGGCGATTGCCACCCTTTTTGCAAGGATAGTGGGAGCGGTAATAATGCTTTATCTTATACGTAACAGAAACAACGTCATATATCTCGAAAGGCTTCTCTCCTACAAGCCCGATTTTACAATAATAAAACGCATCCTCGGTATAGGTATTCCAAGCGGTCTTGAAAACAGTATGTTCCAATTTGGAAAGCTTCTGACTCAAAGTCTTATTTCCACCTTCGGTACTGCCGCCATTGCCGCAAACTCGGTAGCCCATACCCTATCCACCTTTGAATATGCCGTAGGTACTGCCATAAGCCTTACCATGATTACAGTTGTGGGACAGTGCATCGGCGCGGAAAACAAAAAAGAGGCAAAGAGCTACACCTTAAAGCTCATGGGAATTGAATACGCCGTCATGATTGGGGTAGTGGTTATCATAGGACTTTCGGCAAACATTATTATCGGCTTTTACAATCTGTCGGAGGAGGCGTCAAAGCTTGGCTACACACTTATTATGCTGCACGGTATTTTAGTTGCCACCATATGGCCCGTCTCCTTCACTCTTCCAAACGCCTTCCGTGCGGCAAGCGACGTGAAATATCCCATGTTTATTTCGGTTCTCTCCATGTGGGTATTCCGTGTAGGCTTCAGCTACGTATTTGCTCTCTCCTTTGATTTAGGTGTGCTTGGAGTGTGGCTTGCCATGTTCACCGACTGGGCATTCAGAGCGATTTTGTTCCTTGTACACTTTCTCAGAGGAAGCTGGCTTAAAAAATATAAACCTATACAAAAAGCAGGGTGAACAATGTGTGAACCCGTAGTGAGTCATAATGATGGACCATTTTCTAAAACTTCCATAGTAAATTGTCATTAATTTCTAATTCATCCAAGTATTGCGTCAAATTCGGTGCAGTTGTTGAGCTTATTGTCGGTCTCTGCCACCGTTATGAACCAGCCCGCCATATCCTCGGTGACAACTTCGGGGTTATTCAGTCTTTCAACGTGAATGGAGTAGCCCCCGTTTTTACAATAAACCTCGGACACACCGAAGCGGTAGCTTCCGCTGTTTGCCGACACGTAAACTACCATGAGGGAGCTATCCTCAAAGAAGTCCTCGTTATATGGTGCTGTTGCATCCTCAAAGGATGGAACCTCGTCATAGCTTTGGTTCATGGAAAGGATGTCGCCGAAGTTCTCCTTGAAGCTCTCCAAATCCTCAAGGGTGTCAAGTCTGTAAATGGGCAGATGAAGAACACTGCTGAAAATCATCTTTTCTCTGTTCAGTGAGCCCATATAAATAGAGCTATCGTCACTCCAATTACCATAGGAGAGAGTCACCTCGGGCTCGGGTGATTTATTAAAGAGCATAAAAAGAGCCAAAGCAACTGCAAAAAATATCTTCATATAAAATCCCCCTTTTTGTCATTTAGACGTCAAAAGGGGGATTTTTGTTCCAATATTAAAAAATCGTCTCTATAAGCTTCAGGTTCTCCACAACATATACCGGTTGGGAAAACGTCAAGATAAACGTTTTCAAAGCGGTCAAGAAGTGACGCCATCAGCCTATAAAGCAGCTCTTTCCTCTTTTCAAGAGACATATTCCAAAACAAATGAATATGGCGTCAGAGGAGGGTATATCGAGATATTTCATTATGTCACTCTCCTTTTCGCCCTTATGGTATCATAAAAAATCAGTTTGGAAACTGTAAATTCCGATACTTTGAGTTTGTTATTTCCTGTAAAAATATCTATATAAGGCTTCTCCTATTATGGGTACTGCCCTTATATATAAAATTCTCAATTCTCTTTTCCAAAACTCTCTTTCATCGCCCTCGCTTCTTCTTATTTCCAGTTTTATGCTTTTTACCGCATTTATAAAAGGCAGGTATACGTTGACGTAGGCAGAGGCGAAAAACAAAGGCAATAAAACGATAAGTAGCCCATAAAGTAAGACTTTGGATAACATGGATGTCGTAGCTCCTTTCAAAACAAGTAGACCATAGTAATGTGACAAAATGTAACATAATAATTGTAACAAATTGTTACAATTATGTCAAGAGGTGATGCAATGAAAGGGCTTAAAAAGATACGGCAGGAAAAAAATCTAAACCAGTTAAAGGTGGCACTTGACCTTAATATTTCCAGAGAAGCACTCTCCCACTATGAAAACGGAAAAAGGAGTCCTGATATAGAAATGCTGTTAAAGCTGTCCGACTATTTCAGCGTGTCCATAGATTATCTTATCAGAGGGAAAGAATACGGCGAAAAATAAAGGAGATGTAGTATAACTACACCTCCTTTTTATTATTATAATGATTTAATCTTATCCTTCATTTTACTGCTTTCCTCGGGGGAAAGGATACCTGTTGTAATATGGTAGGTCAGCTTTTCACCGGGCTGAAGATACTTTTCAAGACCGTGTTCCTTGCAGTACAGATAGCCCATATGCTGAGCGGTTGCAGGAAGCACCATACCGAGAGCGTCTTCGTCTTCGGTTCTTGCGATCCATCTTACACCAAAGGGAAGTTCCTCAGGCTTGTGGGAAACGTAGCAGGAATAGCCGTCGGGAAGAAGCTGCATTGTGTGGGCATCGCCCTTTTCGTCAGCATCGTACTTACATGTAAATACAATTTCGGGAGCATAGCTCTGAGTGCTCTTGTCAATTGTATTCATGATTGAAGTATCATTATCCAGCTTTGCAAGATATTCGTTTGTCTTGTCTCCTCCGGGGTATCCTTCGGGCACTTCGTGGTGGGGAGTGATGTTTTCGGGCTTGGCGGTATAGTAAAGCTGTGAGCCGTCAACAGGACGATAATTGATGTGGCAAAGATAGAAATACTCGAGAGGAAGGTCTTTGTGGTTTTTAATGGTTATCTGCATATCAATAGTAGATGCGTTTTCATAGAGTCTGCATTCGGGGCTAAACTCATAGTTATGCTCAAAAGCACGCTTATGGAAGTAGCTGCCGCTGAGAGAGATATATTTTCCCTTTTCGTCCTCGCCGATTATGATATATGCTTCTTTGTATTTTGCGATAGGAAGCTCACCGTGAGGAGTATGAGTATCTTCGCTTGTGGGGTTTCCCATAGCAGTAAGACCACAATGCATTAAAAATGCGCCGTAGCTTTCGCCGTAAAAATCCTTGCACACCTCAGGCTCGTCATAAATTGACTTCATAACCATATTGTGTCCAAGGAACTCCATATCCCAAATCTGCTGACCCACAAAGGGCAAAAGTGTTACGTAGCCCTTGTCATTTGAAAGCTTAACTGCTTCAATTCCCGTGGAATACTTAAAAAGAGCTGCTTTGAGATTACAGCTATCATAAACCACTCTTTCCTTTTCGATAAAAAACTCTTTGTACAAATTGATTTTATTCATAATTTCCCTCGCTTGTTAATATTCTTACTTAATTGTAACACATCGCCATTTATAACGCAATGTTTTTTTGAAAATTTGCTGATATTCAAGGGGGAAGGCTTTTTATAAAAGTTTAGAGTTATGAGTTATGAGAAAGCCTTTGGCTTTCGTTATGATATGATTGCCCAAGTGTCAGTGTTGCCAAAGGCAACTCATAGTTGTGCAAAGCACATCACAGTTCTAAACTTGCCAACGGCAATCATAACTTGAAAACCACTCCCCTTGACCCCTCACGAAAATTATAATAAATATTTTTCGCAAGAAAAATTTACCATAACTTTCAAACAAAGTTTGAAAATATCACTTGTGCGATAGCACAAATATCACGTTTACCGAAGGTAAACACTACTGCCCCCTCACGAAAATTATGATATATATTTTTATTTCCTTCGTTTAATAAAATAAAGCTTTATTAAATAAATAGGTAAATATAAAAGTCTAAGTATTATCCAAATGGGTAAAACTAAATATCTCACTCTCCACAAATAATAATGTATACTACGCTTTGCTATTATGACAGACTTAAGTTCTCCACATCCTTCACACAAATCAGGCTCCTTTGAAATAACAAAATCTTTTTTAGTATAATTTGTATTATTCATTTTGTTCAGACAATCAAGACAAAATTCTGCCATAATATCTCTCCTTTTATTTGTATATACTTAAATGAGTATATAATCATTTAACGGAATTGTCAATAGAATATATATCTATTAAAATATATTCAGAGGTGAGATTATGATAAGAATTACGCTGGAGTCTCTTCTGAAAGACCGCAAAATTACAAGATATGAGCTTGCAAAGCGTACAGGGATTCATTATCATATAATTGATAATTATTATAAAAATAAGGTAGTCAGATACGATAGCTTTATTTTGAATAAAATTTGTATTGCACTCAAATGTAACATCGAGGATATTATTAAATTTGAAAATGAAGATTAAAAGCATACTTCCTTCGAGGTGATAATTTTGAAACCATTAAAAGACAAAATTAGCATAACAATCGACAACGACGTTCTTGAAACACTAAGAAAACTTGCAGAAAAAGATGACCGTTCCTTGTCTCAATATATAAATATTATATTGAAATCATATATAGCAAAAGAAACTGATAAAAAAGATAAATAGTATGAAACTACGCAAAAAAGAATATGGCAACTATAATCTTGTTGGCAAGAATATTGAACGTATTAGAAAAGAAAAAGGCATTAAACAAAAGGACTTCATTGCACAAATTCAAGTAATGGGATGCGATATGAATGCCACAAGCTATTCAAAGCTTGAAGGACAGCTAAGAAACGCAACGGATAAAGAAATTTACGTTATTGCAAAAATTCTAGGTGTAGCAATGGAAGAGCTGTTTGATATATAAGCACCCACTTCGCTCACCGCAAGGTCAATTCAGCTACGCAGTAATTTAGCGTGCTCCAACACATTTAGCTCGCCGTTTGGCGAATTTAGCTGAGTCCCCTCTGATTAATTATACCAAAAAGAAAAATCACACCTTTTGGTGTGATTTTCTTTTTTGGTGCACCTTCAGGGACTCGAACCCGGGACCCACTGATTAAGAGTCAGTTGCTCTACCAACTGAGCTAAAGGTGCATATTCACTTTTCAGTTATACACTGAAAATCAAAC
>JAFUKG010000034.1 GCA_017467865.1 Clostridia bacterium | reverse complement strand
TCACGTGGGAAGCGACGTGCTTCACCGAGTTATAGTGAATTTACGAAAAAAGATTGAAGCCCTTGGGGGTGAGATAATATTCGGTGCGAGATTTGAAAGACCTGTCATTCACTGCGGAGAGGTTACGGGGGTAATTTACACCAAGGATAAAAACCTTTACGAAATCCCAACCGACAACGTTATTCTTGCAATCGGTCACAGCGCAAGGGATACCTTCTCTTCCCTTCTTCACGAGGGCATCAGAATGGAACAGAAGGGCTTTGGAATAGGGGTGAGAATAGAGCATCCCCAAAGCCTTATAAATGAGCTTGAATATAAGGGACTTGCCGACCTTGGGGCGGCAGATTACAAAATGGTGACCCATCTGAAGAATTCACGTTCTCTTTATACCTTCTGCATGTGTCCCGGAGGATACGTCGTGCCTGCCGCCTCGGAGGAGGGTGGCATTTGCACCAATGGAATGAGTGAGTTTGCCCGTGACGGCAAGAATGCCAACACTGCTCTTCTCGTCAGCGTTTTTCCCTCCGACTTCCCCTCGTCACACCCTCTTGCGGGATTTGAGCTTCAAAGAGAGATAGAAAGGCGAGCTTATTCTATTGGTGATAGCTACAAAGCCCCCGTCATAAGACTTGAGGATTTTCTCGCCTTTCGTGAAAGCACTGCTTTCGGTGAGGTAACGCCCACCTATGAGCCTGGTACTGTCTTTTCTTCTCCCGACAGCTATCTCCCCTGCTTTATCACCGAAACTCTTCGAGAGGGACTGCGCGATATGGGGGACTACAAGAAGGGATACCTTTACCCCGATGCCATTCTGACGGGACCTGAGACGCGTACCACCTCCCCTGTTAAAATTCTTCGTGAAAATTATGAAGCCGAAGGAATTAAGGGGCTTTACCCTGCTGGCGAAGGAGCAGGGTATGCAGGGGGTATCATATCATCAGCTCTCGACGGAATACTGTGTGCCGAGGCTATACTTGACAAAATACGACAATAACTGTATAATTAATTGTAAATTTCCCGAAGGGAAATTATCCATCATTCTGCATTCTGCATTACGATTCACTGCGGGTTCACACACTGTTCACCCTTCGTTCCCTGTATGGCTTGCATTTTTGCAGGCTCCGCTAATTCGCTTCGCCGCAAAAAAGCCCCGCACATCTGCATTCTGCATTCTGCATTTTGCATACAAAGAGGTAAAAATGAGTTCCGAAAGACTTAAAAAAGCTGCCGAGAGGTTCGCTCTCGGCACTAAAATTGCATATATAATAACTGTTATTGCTATATTCTTACAGACGGTGAGTCTCATATGGCTAACCATTATGCCTAACAAGTTCATAAAATTCTTCGATAGCGTAAGAATTTACGAGCCCTTTATCACAAACATAAAAAACAGTGCCCTTTCTCTTTTTGAGCTTTCCACGGGAATTGTGGCCTTCCTTTTTCTCTTTGTGATACTGCGATGCCTTGAAAAGATATTATTATCCCTCAAGGAAGAGTTGAACTTATTTAAGGTAGGGGCAAATATTAAAACCTTATCCCTTTATTTCCTCTCCGAGGCAATAGCGGTTCCTATACTCAAGGTGATTACCTATTCAATATTCGTAAAGGAAACGGTGCCCGCAGGAATACTTGACGTAAGCGCCCTTGTTATGGCAGGAGTGCTATGGTATATTGGACAGGTGCTTCAAACAAAGTCAGTAGAAAAAAATCCTCTCAAATGAGAGGATTTTTTTGCCCAACGGATTTCCGTTGGCAAGTTAATGTGAATTTGCCTTTAGGCAAATTTCAGCGTGTAGAAAAAGTCGATAATAGAATTTTTCACTCGTCAAAATACATAAAATACGCACTAAAAAGCCTCCCCTGTGTAAGGGGAGGTAGCACGACGAAGTCGTGACGGAGGGGTTGTTATCGCTATATTGAAGGCTTAAACAACCCCTCTGACTCGCTTCGCTCCCTGTATGGCTTGCATTTTCTCAGGCTTCGCTAATTCGCTCCGCACGAGAAAAAGCCCCGCACATCTGCATTCTGCATTCTGCATTAAAAAAGAAGGCAAAGCCTTCTTTTTTAATGCCCCAAATGATAATGCTCCTGAAGTCTTTTTGGTCTTGTGACGAAGAAGTAGAGGACCGCCTGCATCAAAAGAGTGCCAATCCATGAGAGTGGCATTGCCATATAAAGGGACTCCAGCGTTCCTATCCTTTTAAAGACGGTCATAACCCAGAGTATTCTGATTCCGCACACTCCTGTCACCGACATAATCATACTCGAAGCGGAGTAACCAAGTCCTCGTAGACTTCCGCCGAACACCTCCATAAGACCGCATAGGACGTAGGTGTTTCCTACTATCTGCATACGTATAAGTCCCGTGCGTATCGCCTCAGCGTTGCCGGGAGCGTAGATATTCATTAAAAATTCACCAAGGAAAATAGTAACGAGAAGCTCTATTATCCAGACCGCAACTACGTACAAAGCGCAGCAGCCCACAGTTTTTTTGACTCTGTCAAACTTTCTTGCACCAACGTTCTGGCTTACAAAGGACACCGCTGCTACGTTGAAGGTATGTAAACAGAAGTAATAGTAACCGATAATGTTTCCTGCCGCCGAACAGCCCGCAATAACCGAGTCACCGAAGCCGTTTACACCCGTTTGAATTATAACGTTGGCAATTCCGAAAACCGAGCTTTGAATACCTGCGGGAAGTCCAACTTTCAGAGCCTCGGGAAAAATATCGGCATGTACCTTGAGCTTTTTAAAGTCAAGTCTTGTGGCGTCCTCCTCGCGGGTGAGAATATATACAATTGACGCGGCATTGAGTATCTGTGAAATAACGGTGGCGATAGCCACTCCGTCGGCTTTCATACCGAAGCCTGCAACGAAAAGGATGTTGAGCACTATATTCACAATTCCCGTTGCGGTTATAATATACATGGGGGCTTTGGTGTTTCCCTTGGCACGCAGTATAGCCGACCCGAAAACGTACATCATGGCGGGAATCTTACCTGCAAACATTATCTGCATATATAGCATTGCCTGAGGCATTACGCTGTCGGGCACGTCGGTAAGTCTCAAGAGAGGCTCGGCAAAGACTATTCCAGCCACAGACACTATCGCTCCCCCTATAATGCTAAGAGCGATGGAGGTATGTACGGTCTTAGCTACCTTTTCATCGTTCTTTTCGCCAAGCGCTTTTCCCAAAACTACGCTGATACCCATGGACAGTCCAAGCAGTAAATCCATAACGAGAGTGATAAGTGAGCCTGATGCTCCCACTCCCGCAAGGGCGTCCTCTCCTCCCCACCGTCCTGCGACGATAATGTCGGCGGAATTATAAAGACGCTGTAAAATTCCCGTTATCATAAAGGGTATAGCAAATCTTATAATATTTATAAAAAGTGAGCCTGAGCACATCTCAACGTTTTTGCTTTTCATTCTCATCCCTCCCACGACATTATAATACTATATCTCTCCTTTTCAAATAGACAAAACACAACAATATGGATTTTTCCGAACATAATTTCATTAATTGTATTGAAAAGGGTCAAAAAGTATGGTAAAATCACCTTAAAATCAAAGGAAAGAAAAAGAAAATGTTTAACAATATAGAAAATTTAAAACTTTTATCCTCTTCAAATGGAATTACACGCGACTACAACAAAATAGAGAATAAAAAAAATCACTCCTTCATTTTCAGAACTGTCGGTGAGGGAGTATATATAACGAAGAACAAAACTCACGTTATTCGCGAGGGAGAAATGGCGTTTTTGCCGCGTGGGTCAAGCTATGAGTTCAAAAGGACGTCGGAAGTACCTTGTGAGTATATGAGTATCAGCTTTCAAGGCGATATAGACGGTGCTGAAATAAGAGTATTCAATATGGACAATTTTACCGACAATGCGTATATTCTGAACCACTTCCCCACCCTATTGAAGCTTGGGTCAGAAAGCGAAAAATACAAATGTTATTCTCTTTTTTACAGTATTCTCTCCTATATTTCAAGCATTGAAAACGCCGAATATTCGGCGAAGATAAAGGCTGACGTCATCGAGCCTGCCTTAAAATACTTAAAGGAAAACATTTTCTCTCCAAACCTGAGAATAGACTCTCTACACCTTATGTGCGGAATATCCGACACCTATTTCAGAAGAATTTTCGTTTCAAAGTTCGGAGTACCCCCAAAGGAGTACGTAATCGGGGCAAGAATTTCCCACGCTATGGATATAATAGAAAGTGCAAGCTTCAGAGGTGTCACCGACCTTGCTCTGTCAGTAGGCTACACCGACCCTCTTTATTTCAGCAGAGCATTTAAGAAAAAGTACGGAGTTTCACCGAGCAGGATATGAAAAAGAGCCTTGAAAAGGCTCTTTTTTAATGCAAAATGTAAAATTATAGTTGATTTTGCTTTGTAAAATTTTCACTAATTTCTAATTCACCAAACTGCGGCTTTTCATCTTAAGTCTTAAGTTATCGGCAATCATTGCAATAAACTCTGAGTTTGTGGGCTTGCCCTTGGAGTTTTGAACGGTATAGCCGAAATAGGAGTTGAGCATATCCACGTCCCCTCTGTCCCAAGCAACTTCGATTGCGTGGCGAATAGCACGTTCTACACGGGAGGGGGTAGTGCCGAATTTAGCGGCGACGGTGGGATAGAGTGTCTTTGTAACCTCGTTTATAATTCTGTTATTGTTAACTACCATCATAATGGCACATCTGAGATATTGATAACCCTTTATATGTGCGGGAATACCAATCTGATGTATAACCTGTGTCACCTGTGCTTCAAGCTCAAAATCGGCATCGCTGCTCGTCCCGTAGAGCATATTGCAAGTAGAGCGCTCCATTATCTCTTTGATTTTAAACACAAGACTTGAATACTCAAAGGGCTTTATAATGCACCCAGCTGCACCAAGGTTGACGGTCTCTTCAATCATACGTCTGTTATTTATACCCGTTACAAGAATAAATTCGGGCTTATATGAGGAGTCAAGATTATACACGTCATTCATAAGGCAATGGGTATCAAGTCCCGGTATCCAAAGGTCAACCAAAATCACCTCGGGACGAAAGCGCGAAATTTCACTAAGGGCTTGCCTGCCATCACCGCTGTCCCCTACTACGTCAAAGCCCTCCTTTCTCAAGTTATCGGCGCAAACGTATCTGTAATCACTGTTTGAGTCAACGATATAAACCTTTATTCTTTTTACTGCATTCATATATTTTCTCCTGTCTTTTTTGTTGTGCTACGATTTTACCATATAATACCAATTAAATCAAGATGTTTTGGTAATTAATTCCAATTAAAAACCAAATTTCGTCTCTTTCAACATATTAGCGGAAAATTTTATTACAAAAGATATAAATCAGCGTCGAAAAACGTCGAAATAAAGAAGAGTCAAAGCTCTCGCCCAAATTTTCACCTTTACTGAAATTTTCGATATCATGATATCATGATATCATGATATCAAAATCTTCAAAAAATAAAGAAGACCTTGCATTGCAAAGTCTTCCTTATTTTCTGCTTATTAAAATCTGTCGGCATATTTACATTTTCGGCAAAGCTGTTCTGTTGCCTTTCTTTCGCCGAAGCCCTTAAGTATGGTGAGTGCTCTTTCGGAGCTTATAATTTCGTTCAGTGACGTTTCAAAGATATTTCCAAGAGTAATATCCCCCTCCGCATCAAGACAGCAAGGAACGACGCTTCCGTCAACGAGAACTCCTATCTGGTCGCGGAGTCCGTAGCAGAACTTATTCTCCCTTTCCTCTCTTTCTTTCATATCGGGCCAGCTAAAGCGGTTGGCGTATTCAAGATAAACACCGCGCTCCAAGGTAAAGCTTCCCGCTCTTCCCTCACGCCAAGGCTCTTGAAACTCACGTTTGAGATACTCTTCTGTCAGGGTATTATCAACTCCGCTCCCCTTGTTCCAAAGTCTCAGAGACACAAGTACTCCCTTTTTTGAAGCCGACCTTGCAAAACCGCAAACCTTTTGCAAATACTTCTCCTGCTCATCTCGCTCTCCCTTTTCAAAGCTATGTAAAGAGACCGCCACCTTATATAAAGGAAGGTCTGTAAGGCTTTCGTCAAGGAGTGTTCCGTTGGTAGTGACAGATACCTTGTATCCCTTATCGTTTGCCATATTCACGTATTCTTTTATCCTCGGATGGCAGAGGGGCTCCCCCATAAGGTGAAAATAGAGATAATCTGTAAAGGGGCGAAGTCTGTCAAGGGCAAGTGTGAACTTATCTTCCGCCATAAACTCCTTTTCTCTTGACGTGCCGTGGCAAAAGGAGCAATTCATATTGCAGACGTTGGTTATTTCAAGATAAGCCTTTTTAAATCTTTTCATTTTACGCTGAAACGGTATTCGGTGGTATGTCGGTAGGTATCACCTTTTTTGAGCACCGTAGAGGGAAATTCGGGGAAGGTGACTGAGGACGGATAGTGTTGTGCTTCGATACATACGGCTGTATGTATCCTATTCTTATCTCCCGTTATCTGCTCCTTGAGATATTTAGCCTTTACGTAGACCTGAACTGCGGGCTCGGTGGTATAAACGTCCATAGAAATGCCCGTAGTGTCCGAAGTGAGTGTTGCGGCGTGTTTCATACCCTCTTTTTCGGAAAGTATAAAGTTATGGTCAAGGCTGTGGAAGATAGCCATCTGCTCGTCCTCTCCCGACATTGCAGCGCCGAGGTTGGCACCCTTTCTGAAATCGAAGGAGGTGCCATCAACGCTCATTATATTTCCCGTGAGTATACGTTCGGGAGTAAGGGAGGTAAAGCTGTCTGCGTTAAGGGTAAGGTTATGATTTTCGATACCCTCTCCCTTTTGTCCGTTCAAATTAAAGTAGGAGTGGTTAGTTAGATTTACTACGGTGTCCTCGTCGGAGGTAGCCGTGTAGTCAAGGATAAGACCGCCCTCATCTGTGAGGGTATAGGTTAGAGTAAGGGTGAGCGTCCCCGGATATCCTTCTTCCTCGGGCGGGCTTACAAGGGTCATTTCCACGCTGTTCTCCCCTGCTATTTTCGAGTCGAGGTAGCGGTAGGTGAACTTTCCGTGAAGGTGGTGCTCCCCGTTATTTTTTTCAAGCAGATATTTCTTGCCGTTCACCTCAAACTCGGCGTTTATAATTCTGTTGGCGTATCTGCCAACCAAAGCTCCGTAGCAAAGAAAGGTGTTATCACCTGCGTATTCCTCTGGGGTATCGTAGCCAAGCACCACGTCCTGAAGGACACCGTTTTTGTCCTTTATGAAGATATTTTTTATGGTGCCCCCTCGGTTTAAGAGGACAACCGTAACCCCGCCGTTTGTGATAGTATATTCTTTAAAGTTATCGGAAAGTATCTTTTCAGTTACCATTTTCAAGCTCCTTAGTTGATTTGATTTTCTTTATCCATTTTCCGCTGCCGAGTCTTATAATGCACCAAAAGGTCTTAAGCACCTGGTCTGTTTTCAGAAAGAAATATATAAAGAAGGGAGAAAGGTGAAAAACAAAGCCTGCAAGAATGCCCAGAGGAAGGGACGTGAGCCAAAGAAAGATATTGTCTGCCGTCATGAGCACCTTTGTGTCTCCGCCCCCTCTCAATACTCCCTTTGTCATAATGCTGTTAGTTGCCTGGAAAAGTACTATAATACTGATTGAGGTCATAAGTGAGCGTGCAAGCTCCTTGGTCTCGGGGGTCAGGTCGTACATATTTATCATAGGATTTGCGATAAGCTGTATAATTCCCGCCGAAACAGCACCGAATACAATTCCAAGCCCGAGAAACGCCCAGCCCTGCCTTTTGGTCTTTTCTACGTCCCCTTCGCCCAGGGTATAGCCCGTAACTATGGCACCTGCCTGAGAAAAGCCTTGTATCATTACCGAGCTAAGCTGTTGGGTGACGGTGGTAACTGCGTTTGCCGCCACAAAGCTTTCGCCAAGGCGTCCTATAACCATTGCCACCGAGCTGTTTCCAAGCGCCAATATTCCGTCGCTGATAAGAACGGGGATACTGACTCTTATGTACTCACGCCAAAGTGTGCCCACGGGAGAAAGCACGTCTCTTATGCGGAAGTTAATCTCTTTATCCTTAAAAAAGAGGTATCCGCAGATTATGGTAAATTCAAAAATTCTTGCCACCAAAGTTCCCAATGCCGCTCCCGCAACGCTCATATCACAGATAAATATGAACAGGTAGTTCGCACCCACGTTGATAAAGAAAGCGCCGATTGAGGTATAGAGAGGTATCTTCACCTGCCCTACGTTTCTCAGGACTATGGTTGAAGTAAGGGACAGTCCGAGAAGTGTATAGGATAAGACCGACCAGATAAGGTACTCACGCCCTAAAGCTATAATGGGCTTTTCCACGGTATAAATTCTCATAATAAGGGAGGGAGCAAGTGCCGTGGCTACCGAAAAGAGAAGAGAGAGCACGAGACAAAGCCTGAGCATTACAGAGACCGTCTTTTTCAGTGCGGGCTTATCCTTCATTCCGTAGTAGCGTGACACGAGGACAGATGCGCCCATACCGATGCCCATACAAAAGATATGGAAAATATTTATAAACTGATTAGCAAGAGAGACAGCCGAAAGCTCGGTTTCCCCCACCTTGCCTATCATAACCGTGTCCATCATATTAATACCCGAGGTTATAAGTCCCTGCAGAGCTATGGGGATAGCGATGGTACACACAGTTTTGTAAAATGATTTGTCTTTAATAAAAAGCTTCATGTTGTTTCCTTTGTTTTTATTATCCTTTTAATTATACTCCAAAGGCGTTCCTTTTTCAATAGAAAAGGGATGTAAAAAAGCGTAGTTTTTTACATCCCTTAGAATTTATTTAATATATTCGTAAACGTTAAGCTTCTCTGCCATGGGTGAACCCTCGGGAATGAGAATTTTCACGTTTTCAAGTCCGTCGGTATTGAAGTAGGTGGGGTTGCCGAGAACCGTCACGCTTTCAAGGTCATAATTCTTCTTGAAAGCAAAGCCCCAAAGGTCGTCGAAGCTTTCGGGAAGAACTACCGATGTCAGCTCGTTGTCGCTGAAGGCGTAGTTTCTTATTACCTCAACGCCCTCTTCAAGGGTGAGCTCCTTAAGTGAGCAGTTGCCGAAGGCTGACTTTCCTATAACCTTTACGTTGCCTGGGATTGTCACGCTCTCGAGAGTGTACTCACCGTAGAACGCTGAATTTCCTATCTTCTCAACGGTTGAAGAAAACGTAACTGAATTAACGTCCACGTCCTCAAAGGCATCTGCTACGAGCTTTACGCCCTCGGGAATAACAATATCATTAGAGGAGCCGTTGTACTTTACAAGTATTCCGTCGCCTACGATACAAAACTCCTCTGTCTGAAGGTCATACCAGCCTGTGCGTGAGAATACGTTGTCCCCTACCTCAACAAGTGTGTCGGGGATAGTGATATTAGTTGCGGGCTTCAGGTCTCTGAAGGCATCGTCTCCGATATACTTAACGCTGTCGGGGATAATAAGAGTTTCAACGTGCCAGCTCTGAGAGTCGAAGTTATGCTCGGTGATGTGAGTAACGGGCTTGCCGTCAATCTCTGAGGGAAGCTCAAGAACGCCGTTGTTGTCATAAGGCATATCCTTTATTCTCAGCTCTATGTGGTAATCCCACTCGTCGTAGCTCCAGCCCGACTCGCTGTCTTTTGCCGACCAGCTCTTTATAAAGCGGTCTTCCCCCTTTTCCTCGCCGACAATAATTGCGGTGGGACCGTCGGCACCGCCTATTTTACTTACCGCTTCATCCTCGCAGGAAGTAAGAAGAAGGGCAATAAGTGCAAAAACTAAAAATATTTTTTTCATAAAATATCTCCTTATGGTTTAATACATACAATTATACTCAAGTCGTCTTTTTTGTCAAGCGTCTTCTCTTCATTACAAGCATGATTACTATTCCTAAAATGCAGAAAAGAGAGCCCGAAAGAATACCCATTCTCATACCAAGCTCCTCTGAAGTTATACCGAGAACCTCGGAAAGCTCTGCTCCCTTCACGCTGACACTTATTTTATCGGCAATAACACCTACAAGCTGAGGTGCTACCGACACACCCAGGTCACCTCCTGCCGCCATCATAGCATAGGCGGTAACTCCCGCAGAACCAAAGTGTTCCTCCATAATTATAAGGCTTCCGGGCCAGAGCATAGCAGTGAAGTAGCCGGTGAGCATACAAGCGGTAATTCCCAGATACGGATTGGGGCAAAGTGCCGAAACTGCATAGGTAAAAAACGAACCTATAAGTCCGATGAGCATTACTTTAAAGGTGTTCTTTCCCCGTTTTGCGTGCATAGTTCTGCCAATTGCCAAAAGAAGTCCGAAGGCTGCCATACCAAGTATATCTCCCACAACCTTAGGAAGCTTTAAGGCGCTTTCCGCATAGCTTGACGCCCACTGAGTCATAGTACATTCAGCCGCACCTGCAACAAAAATAAGTATAATAAACAAACAGAGTCCTGAATTTTTGGTTTTCCCACCGCTCTTTTCCACAGTGCCAAGGGACATGGGAGGAAGCTTTGAGCAAAAAAACATAATCGAGGTTATGAGGGGGCAAACGGAGAATATTATAGGCATATAGAACCAATTCTCATCGCCAAGAACACTAAGCATAGCCGACCCTGCACACACCACCGCAACAAGTCCCCACGCGTATGAGGAGTGAAGCTTGCTCATCTCTCTTTCGGGGTTATCCGCAGGAATTGCGGCAACGATGGGAGAGCAAAGAACCTCGGCAAGTCCTGCCGCCCCCGAAAATATAACCGTTCCTATGCATATGTAAAGATATGCTTGCTCAGGGAAAACCATGGGAAGAAGTGCATATACCCACAACCCTACAACCGCCAGAACGGGCATGGCTTTTATAATAAATCGTAAGTTAAAGTACCTTGAAAAGAAGGTGAATATAAGGTCAACGGCAAGCTGAGTGCAAAAGTTGACTACTACAAGAAAACCAAGGAGCGTATACGATATTCCGTAAAGCTCACGGAAGGTCAAAAAAAGCAATGGTGACACTGCCGACACTATTGCCATAGAACCGCTCATAGCGTAGCAGGCATATTTGGTAAGTCTGTATCCTTTATTCATAGTTTTAACGTCTCTCTTGATTTAATTACACAAAACACAATGTGTATTATACCCCCAAAATGGTTTGAAGTCAACCTTATTTCACCTTTAAATTCGGGAATTTCGTCTGTATTTTTTCATCCGCTTCTACCTCTGTGATAAAGTAGTCCATATCGGCGAGAGTGCACTGCTTATAGGCAGAATGGGTATGGAATTTCGATGAGTCGCACATAAAGACCTTCTTTGAAGCGGTGGAGAACATAGCGTTTCTCACAAAGACCTCCTCTTGGGAAAAGTCGGACACCACCCCATCGTCGGAGAGTGACTTCGCCGAGAAGAAAACTATATCTGCATAAATCTCCTCAAAGCTCCGGCAGGCGCTCTGACCGAAAAGACAGTTGTTGTTAGCTCGGCTCACCGTCCCCCCCGATGAAATGACCGTAAGGTCGCTTGAAGCGAGAAGATTAAGTATCTCTCGGTTATTGGTGACAACGGTGACGGATTTCGACTTCAGTATCTCCATTGCAAGAAAGTATGAGGTTGAGGTCTGGTCGAGGAAAACGATATCTCCGTTATTTATCAGCTCCACACCTTTTTTGGCAATGACACGCTTCGCCTCCACGTTTTTATAGGTGCGCATTCCGAAGGGCATAACAGTTTCAACCGAGTTGATTATCTGTGCTCCGCCGTAGCTTCTTTTCACAAAGCCTTTTTCTTCAAGGACGGCAAGGTCGCGCCTTATACTCGACTCGCTGATGAAAAGCTTTTCGGAAAGCTCCTTCACGCTGACTACCCCTTTTTCCATGAGTAGCGAATATATTTGGTTCTGTCTTTCTGTTTTCAGCATTCTTATGCCCATTCCTTTCCGCCAAGCTAATAGGTAAAAAAACAAAAATGTATGGAAGAATTTCTTTCAAGAAATTCTCACCTGAACTGCGATTTGCTTCGGTCTCACACAATGCTCGACCTACGCTCACTGCATGGCTTGAATTTTCGTAGGCTCCGCTAATTCGCTTTGCCACGAAAATCCCCCGCTCATCTTAACTCTTAACTCTTAGCTCTTAACTGTCTGAATTTTATTCAGACTTTTCTCTCCTTTTTGCTCAATCGCTCATAAATTTATGCACATTCTTCTATTTTTTGACTGATTTATTAAAAGCCATTGAACATTGTTGCTCAATTCATTATAATACAATTAGTTTAATATGTAAAGAATTTTTTTAGGAGGTACATAAAAAATGGCAAAGACAAACATAGTTGATTGGAAAACGATTACAAACTTTGTAATCGACGCATTCGTGGGCTACGGAATCCCCAGAGAGGATGCGGAAATCTGTGCGGACGTTCTTCTTGAGTCTGATAAGAGAGGTATTGAGTCTCACGGTGTTAACCGTTTCAAGCCCGTTTATCTCGACAGAATCAGAGACGGCATTCAGAACCCTGTAACCAACTTTGAGATTATCAAGGAAACTCCCACCACCGCAGTAGTTGACGGTCACCACGGTATGGGTCAGGTTATCGGCCACAAGGCTATGACAATGGCTATTGAGAAGGCTAAGGAATATGGTATGGGTATGGTTGTTGTTCGTAACTCCTGCCACTACGGTATTGCAGGCTACTACACGTCTATGGCTGCAAAGGCAGGCTGTATCGGTATGACAGGTACTAACGCACGTCCTACCGTTGCTCCCACCTTTGGTGTTGAGGGTATGTTCGGTACTAACCCCCTCACTCTCGGCGTTCCCACAGACGAAGCATTCGACTTCAACTTTGACGCTGCTTCATCTACATATCAGAACGGTAAGCTTGAATATTATGCACGTATCGGCAAGGATGCCCCCAAGGGTGCACTTGTAAACCTTGACGGTGAAGCTTATGAAGGCACTTCTGCCGATGCACTTAAGGCTATGGCAAGGGGCGAGGCTGCTCTTTGTACTCTCGGCGGTCCCGGTGAAGAGGGTTGCGGATACAAGGGCTACGGCTTTGCTCTCTTCGTTGAGCTACTTTCTGCTGTTCTTCAGGACGGTAGCTACGGTAAGGCTCTTACAGGCAAGGACAAGGACGGAAACAAGGCTCACTACTGTCTTGGTCACTTCTTCATTGCTATTGACACCGACCACTTCCTTGGCGAGGACGTTTGCCGTAAGAAGGCAGGCGACATTCTCCGTGAGGTAAGAGGGGCAAGAAAGGCTCCCGACGCTGAGCGTATCTACACTGCAGGCGAAAAGGAATACGAAATCCGCCTTGCACGTCACGCAGGTGTTCCCATCAACGAGTCGGTACAAAAGGAAATGATTGAAGTTCGTGATACTCTCGGACTTACACAGTATAAATTCCCTTGGGAGGAGTAAAAAATGGATATCAGACAGGAATCACTCAAAAAGCACTACGAATGGAAGGGTAAGATTGAGGTTATCTCACGCGCCCCCATCAATGACAAAATGGATCTCTCTCTTGCATATACCCCCGGTGTTGCAGAGCCTTGTCTTGAAATAAACAAGGATATTTCCAAGTCCTATGACCTTACCCGCCGTTCAAATCTTGTTGCGGTTATCACCGACGGTACTGCAATCCTCGGTCTTGGCGATATAGGCCCCGAGGCAGGTATGCCCGTTATGGAGGGTAAGTGTGCACTCTTTAAGGCTTTTGCCGACGTTGACGCATTCCCCCTTTGTATCAAGTCCAAGGACGTTGACGAAATAGTTCGTACTATTTATCTTCTTTCAGGCTCCTTTGGCGGTATTAACCTTGAGGACATCTCGGCGCCCCGCTGTTTCGAGATTGAAAGAAAATTAAAGGAAATCTGCGATATACCGATTTTCCACGACGACCAGCACGGTACTGCTATCGTTGTTGCTGCCGCTCTTATCAACGCTCTTAAGCTTGTTAAGAAGGAAATCGGTAACGTAAAGGTTGTTATCAACGGTGCAGGCTCGGCAGGTATCGCTATCGGTAAGCATCTCTTAAATATGGGCGTGAAGCACCTTACCTTCGTTGACCGTCATGGCATTATCTGTGAGGGTGACAAGAACAACAACCCTGCTCAGGAAGAGGTAAGTAAGGTTACAAACCTTGAACACATGAAGGGTACTCTTGCAGATGCTATGCGTGGCGCAGACGTATTCATCGGTGTATCTGCACCCGGTATTGTATCAGAAGAAATGGTTAAGTCCATGGCTCCCGACTCCATTATGTTCCCCATGGCTAACCCCACACCCGAAATTATGCCCGACCTTGCAAAGAAGGCAGGTGCCAGAGTTGTTGGTACAGGAAGAAGTGATTTCCCCAATCAGATAAACAACGTTCTTGCATTCCCCGGTATCTTCCGCGGTGCTCTTGACTGCCGTGCTACTTGCATTAACGAGGAAATGAAGGTTGCGACCTCATTCGCTCTCGCTTCTCTTATTCCCGATGATGAGATTACAGAGGAAAATATCATTGCGCCCGCACTTGACAAGAGAGTTGCCGAGGTTGTTGCAAAGGCTGTTATCGAAACTGCTCATAAGACAGGTGTTGCAAGAATATGAAAAGACTTGAAAACGTAAAGCTTTTCCTCTTCGATATGGACGGCACTCTTTATCTTGGAAACAGACTTTACGACTTTACGATAGAGCTTCTTGACACGATTAAGGCTATCGGCGGAAAGTATATGTTCATGACAAACAACTCTTCAAAGAGTGTTGTGGACTACATAAAGAAGCTTGAAGGACTTGGAATAAAGGCGGAATACACCGATTTTATTACCTCTTCTCAGGCGACAGCGTACCTGCTCAAAAAGGAGCATAGGGACTCCCGCCTTTACGTGTGCGGAACTCAGTCTCTTAAGGATGAGCTCATCCGCGAGGGCTTCAACCTGACAGAAAACGTTGATGAAACCGACTGTATCGTCCTTGGCTTTGACACAGAGCTGAACTTCAAGAAGCTTCACGACGTGTCCTATCTCCTTTGCACAAGACCTGATATCCCCTACTTTGCCACTAACCCCGACTACGTGTGTCCCACAGAGTTCGGAAGTGTGCCCGACTGCGGCAGTGTAGCGGATATGCTCTACAACGTGTCAAAGCGCCGACCCATATTCATCGGTAAGCCCGAGCCTCTTATGCCCGAGCTTGCTATGGAAATGACGGGCTACACTAAGAAAGAAACCGCCGTTATCGGTGACAGAATTTACACCGACGTTAAAAGCGGACTCAGAGCGGGCGCTCTCGCCATCCTCGTTATGAGCGGTGAAACTACAAAGGAAATCCTTGACGCATCAGAGGATAAGCCCGACTTAGTGCTTGAAAGCGCTAAAGAAATTATACCGGTTATAAAAAAGAGTCTCAAGTAATTGAGACTCTTTTTTGAATGCAGAGTGCTGAATGATGAATGATGAATTGTTGATAATTTCGGCTGAGCCGAAATTTACAATAATTATAATTTGCCCTTGCCATAGGCAACAATTCATGGTCTTGACCAATTCATGATGCGTCAACATCAATTCATTGATTGTCAGACAAGTTATATTTTTCACTTCGTGAAAAGTTAAGGTTGATTTGCTGAAAATAAATCTTCTTTGCTGTTTATCCTTATATGTGAAAATCAACCGCCACTCAAATGAAGTGGCGGTTGATATTACTGACAACTGTTATATTGTTTTTGTAAATATTCGCAACGATTTCTGTACTTGAATATTATCAACGCAAAGCATATTGTAGATATTGCACCGCACCATAAAGAAAATGAGCCAATGCCAAACAGTCCCAAAAGAAATTGAAATGTGCCTGATATCATCAAAATTACAGCAACAAATTTTGATGCACCCATAAAAATAATTTCATCTTTAACAGACCGTGTAAAACTCTTAATAGTATTGTTTATTCCAACAAAATAGTATATTCTCAGTCCTGCTATCGCCATTATTAGCATAAGCAAAATCCAATCGTATATTCCATAGAATGACGCTTCTGACAAAAATTCTATGATAGAATTTCCAACGTACAAAAATAACACAAGGGAATTTAAAACAAGATTTATAGTATTTATCGCTTTTATGATTTTAATTCCAACTGTAGTTATGGTAACGGATTTTTTGTCATAAGCACTGTAAAGAGTAATCCAAAGTCCTACGCAAATAACTATATTAGGTATCATTATTATCAAAACTACCGCTCTAAGTATATTATTAAGAAAATCTACCGCAAAACCAAAAGTGCTTTCAAAATAATAGTCAAAATCTCTTATGTTCAAATAGTCGCCTATTTCGTCAATAACATCAGTAATGAGATTTCCCGCACCGACTATTGATGATATGATATAAACAGTAAAAAAAGCAACTGCTACAATTACAATCGGTGAAAATACAAACTTTTTAAATTCTTGTATCAACATTGCAGGTTGAAACTTATCTTCACAAAACACTTCTTCGTTGGCAAGTTCTTGAAAACTCTCTTCCTTGCTAGATTCCAGCTTTTCACCGCAGTAAATACAAAACCTTGAATCTTTTTTGTTTTCCCTTCCGCATTTTACACAATACATTTTTCACACCTCTAATGTTATACTTTATTCATAAAGAGCTAAATCTGTGAGGGCGACGTAAGTTTTAACATACGAATCCCTACAGTCATCTTTGATTTTAATTTTTAAAAGATTTACACCTCTTAAATCAATGTCAAACTTAAAAGGCATAGTTTTAGTTACAGATACAGCTTTATAAATTAAATTATTATTTTCGTCATAAAAAAAGACACTTACTTTATGTTCATTAGTATTATAATCTTCAGAGGGAATGCCGGTACTGTCTATTTTTTGAGGAAGTACAATATTTCCCGTGAGAGTGGTATATTGACAATTAAGAGGATATTCAATTATTATTTGAGCATCGTCTTTGTCGCCATCAATAGATCTTGGAGTTGTGAATACTGTGGTAGTGTATGTTTGAAAAAGCATGCCATTTGTATAATCTTTGCTTAAATAATCTGTAATAGTACCATTAATCTTATATAAATTGTTATATGTGTTTGCTGTAATGAAATTATTATACTGTATCCTATCTAGATAATTATCGGGCTGGAGCTGGTCTTTCTTACCGATATAGACAGTACTTGTTTTTCCGTCCCATGCTACGTCCTTGCCGAGGGCTTCTGCAACCGCTCTGACAGGAAGATATGTTGCGCCGTTCATAATAAAGGGTTCAACAACTGAACCGTCCGAGCCTTTGGGTACTATTTCTCCGCCGTCGATAAAAATCTTAATGTTTCTGAAGTAAATCTGTGCCTTTTCGCTGATATCTTTTGCATATGCGATACCACCTGTGAGCATTACGCCAGCAAGTAAACCTGCTATAATTCCTTGTAATCTTTTTTTCATTTTCTTGTCTCCTTTTAATTATTTATTTTGACAAGGCTATTTTAACACCTATTACTAATTTTGTCAAGTACTGTTAATTAATTATGCTTAATGTCATTTACATAATATAGGGTAAAATAGTATTATAAAAATGAAAAAAATGGTGGTTATTATGGTTTTAAACAATACGGTTGCCGAGAGAATAGGGTATTTAAGGGAAAAAGCAGGTTTAACTCAAACCGACCTTGCAAAAGTGCTTGGAGTTACGAGAAATGCTGTCAGCTATTGGGAGATGTCCCTGTCCAATCCGTCTCTTGCAAATGTTGTGGCTATGGCTAAATTATTTAATGTTACAGCCGACTATATATTGGCATCTTCTGACAAAGAACTCATTGACATAACCGACCTGACCTTTGAGCAAAAGGAAGTTATATATAAAACGGTAGCGATATTTAAAAAGAGTCTCGAATGAGACTCTTTTTGTTTGAGAGAAAGGATTTATCCTTTCTCTCAAGTTATATTTGTGCTATCGCACAAGTTATGAGTTATATTTGTCCTGCGGACAAGTTATATTTGCAAACTGCGTTTGCAAGTTAAGGAAAATTTGCCATTCGGCAAATTACATTTAATTGTAAATTTTGCTAAAGCGAAATTATCCTTAATTTTGCATTCTTCACTCTGCATTCTGCATTCAAAAAGGTGAGTGTTTTACACTCACCTTTTTGTTTATTGCTCACTTTTTAAATATGTTTTTAATTTTCTCTTTGAAGGTTGCTTTTGCCGACAGGTTGCTGTCGTTACAGCTCATATCGAACTCGCGAAGAAGCTTCTTCTGTGTTTCGGTAAGGTTCTTCGGTACTTCAACCACGACGGTGAATATAAGGTCGCCCTTTGAACGTGAGTTGAGGTACTGGATACCTTTTCCTCGAAGGGTGACGGTAGTTCCCGTCTGTGTGCCCTCGGGGAGCTTATACTGGTAGTCGCCTTCAAGGGTAGGAATATTTATTGTAGCGCCCAGAGTTGCCTCCGCAAAGGAAACGGGCACCTCGCAGAATATGTTATAGCCCTCTCTTTCAAAGATAGGGTGAGGACGGATACCGACCTCAACGATAAGGTCGCCTGCCATACCGCCGTTCTGTCCTACGTTGCCCTGACCGCGGAGCACCACTCTTTGCATATTGTCGATACCTGCGGGGATATTGACCTCAAGCTTTTTGGATTTACGCTGAGTGCCCGTTCCTCCGCACTTGGTACAAGGCTCTTTAATGACAGTGCCCTTACCGCCGCACTTATCGCAGGTACGAGTTGACTGCATCATACCCAGGGGCGTTCTCTGCTGAAATCTCACTTGACCCGAGCCACCGCACTGAGGACAGGTTTCGGGATGAGTTCCGCTCTTAGCACCGCTTCCGTCACAGTCGGGGCACTTATCAACTCTGGTAAAAGATACGTCCTTCTTACAGCCGAATGCCGCTTCTTCAAAGGACACCATGATTCTTGCGCCAATATCGCTTCCTCTGGATGGACCGCGTCGGCGTGACGAACCTCCCCCTCCTCCGAAGAATGAGGAGAAAATATCGCCCATATCGAAGTCCATACCGCCAAAGCCACCGAAGCCTCCGCCAAAGCCACCAGCTCCGAAGTTGGGGTCAAGTCCGTCGTGACCGTACTGGTCGTAAAGCTTCTTCTTGTCGGGGTCGGAAAGCACCTCGTAAGCCTCGTTGACTTCCTTGAACTTCTCTTCAGCGCTCTTGTCATCGGGGTTCATATCGGGGTGATATTTTTTTGCAAGCTTTCTGAAAGATTTTTTTATTGTATCGGCATCGGCACCCTTATCTACGCCTAAAACCTCATAATAGTCTCTTTTCTGTGCCATATAGATTTATAGCCTTTCTTTAAAAATGAAAATTATGGAAATTTGCCAAAGGCAAATTGTCCTTAATTCTGCATTGCGATTCACTTCGGTCTCACACATTGTTCGACCTACGTTTACTGCATGGCTTGAATTTTTGTTCACCTCGCTAATTCGCTCCGTGACAAAAATCCCCCGCTCATCTGCATTCTGCATTCTGCATTCTAATGAAAAGAGCCTAAAGGCTCTTTTCATTAGTTATCGCTCTTATCTGTAAAGTCAGCGTCGTATACGCCGTCGTTTCCTGCATTACCGCCCATGTCAGCGCCCATATCGGGGCCTGCACCTGCACCAGGGTTCTGCTGATAAAGCTTTTCTGCAATCTTATAGAAGGACTGAGTAAGAGCCTCTGTATCAGCCTTAATTGCCTCGGTATTATCTGTCTTTACTGTCTCACGAAGCTTTTCGATAGCGGCAAGAACGGGAGCCTTGTCCTCTTCGGTAATCTTGTCACCTGCTTCATTAAGTGTCTTTTCGCTCTGGAAGATAAGGTTTTCGGCATTGTTCTTAACCTCAATCGCCTCTTTCGCCTTCTTGTCCTCTTCTGCGTGGAGCTCTGCTTCTTTTACTGCCGCTTCGATGTCTTCCTTAGACATATTGGAAGAAGCGGTAATGGAGATATGCTGTTCCTTACCTGTTCCCTTATCGAGAGCAGATACGTTAACGATACCGTTAGCGTCGATATCGAAGGTTACTTCAATCTGAGGAACGCCTCTCATTGCAGGCATGATTCCGTCGAGTACAAATCTGCCGAGGGTCTTATTGTCTCTTGCCATTTCTCTCTCGCCCTGAAGAACGTGAATTTCAACAGAGGTCTGATTGTCGGCAGCGGTAGAGTAAATCTGACTCTTCTTTACGGGGATGGTTGTATTTCTTTCGATGAGCTTATTGAATACACCGCCGAGAGTTTCGATACCGAGAGAAAGGGGTGTTACGTCGAGAAGTACTACGTCCTTAACGTCACCGCCAAGTACACCGCCCTGAATAGCCGCACCGATAGCAACGCATTCGTCGGGGTTAATTCCCTTGAAGGGCTCCTTGCCTGTGAAGGACTTAACAGCTTCCTGTACTGCGGGAATTCTTGAAGAACCGCCAACAAGAAGAACCTTATCTATCTGTGAGGGAGAAAGTCCTGCGTCGGAGAGTGCCTGCTTGGTGGGAACCATTGTCTTTTCTACAAGGTCGGCTGTAAGCTCGTTGAATTTCGCTCTTGTGAGAGTTGCTTCAAAGTTCTTAGCGCCTGTTGCATCTGCCGCGATGAAGGGAAGGCTGATGTCTGTGGTCATCATACCCGAGAGCTCAATCTTAGCCTTTTCAGCCGCTTCCTTAAGTCTCTGATGAGCGGTCTTGTCAAGTCTGAGGTCGATACCGTGCTCAGCCTTAAAGGTTTCTGCCATCCAATTAATAACTCTTTCGTCGAAGTCGTCGCCGCCCAGCTTATTGTTACCTGCGGTAGCAAGAACCTCGAATACGCCGTCGGAAATTTCGAGGATGGAAACGTCGAAGGTTCCGCCGCCAAGGTCATATACCATTATCTTCTGCTCGTTGTCCTTATCAAGACCGTAAGCAAGGGCTGCTGCGGTAGGCTCGTTGATAATTCTGAGAACCTCAAGTCCTGCTATTTTACCTGCGTCCTTTGTTGCCTGACGCTGAGCGTCGGTGAAGTACGCGGGAACGGTGATAACTGCCTGATTTACAGTTGTACCAAGGAAGCTTTCAGCGTCAGCCTTAAGCTTCTGAAGAATCATTGCGGAAATCTCTTGGGGTGTGTAGCCCTTGGAGTCGATGTCAACCTTGCGGTTAGTACCCATATCACGCTTGATAGAGCTGATAGTTCTGTCGGGGTTTGTGATTGCCTGTCTCTTTGCAATCTGTCCTACAAGTCTCTCACCTGTCTTTGAGAAAGCTACAACGGAAGGTGTTGTTCTCGCTCCCTCGGGGTTGGGAATAACGCTGGGCTCACCGCCCTCAAATACTGCTACACATGAGTTTGTTGTACCAAGGTCTATACCTATAATTTTTGCCATAATAATTTACCTCTTTCTTATATTAGTTTGCAACTTTAACCATTGCGTGTCTGATTACTTTTTCTCCGAGCTTATAGCCCTTCTGGAGTACTTCAACGACTGTGTTTTCGGGTATGTCCTCTCTGTCCTCGTGAAGCACTGCATTGTGAAAATTGGGGTCAAAGGGCTTATTCTCCGCTTCAATCTCTTCAACGCCGATTTTTTTCAAAAACTCGTTGAACTGCTTACGGATAAGCGCCATTCCCTCTTCCACGTTTTTATCCTCCGAGAATTTCTCGGCTCTTTCAAAATTATCTATAACGGGAAGGAGACTGAGTACCACGTCTGCCTTTGCGATAGAATAAATTTCTTCCTTTTCTTTCTGAGTGCGCTTTTTATAGTTGTCGAATTCTGCAATAGCTCTCAGATACTTATCGTACATCGCGGCGTATTCGTCTGCCGAGACGGTTTTTTCTTCCGCTTCGGGAGCTTCTTCTGCCACCTCTTCAGTGGCGGGCTCATCCGCTTCTTCCAAAATTTCGTCCTTCTTTTCTTCTGCCATGTCTTGTCCTTTCTGAATGTTTATTTGTTATCCTCATCACCGATAAGGTTTCTGACTACGTATTCAAGTCTGCCGATAACGCCCGAGTAGTCCATACGCTTAGGTCCGATGAGACCGAGAACTCCCGTTATATTATCCCCTATATTAAATTTATGATAGATACAGCTTGTTTTGTTAAGCCCCTCGTCAAAGGAGTCGTCACCAATTATGACGTTGAGTCCGTCGTGACCCACCGACGGGTCGGTTATCATTCGGATTAAGTCCTCTTTGTCTTCAAGAAGGGATATAAGAGTTCTCGTCTTGGATATATCGCCGAAGTCGGGGTGCTTCAAAATATTGGACATTCCGTCAAGGTAAACCTCTTTTTCGTTCTCTCCTTTAACAGTATCAACAACAATTCTCAGTATATCCGAGAGAAGCATTCTGTAAACTCCGAACTTATCTTCAAGGGCATATATATCCTCAAGGCTGAGCTGTTCGATATTGGTGTTGGTGAGATTTTCATTTAAAAGGCGAATAAGAATATTCAGCACTTCAACAGTGAGAGTGATATCGGTTTTAATCTTTCTTGTGGTAACGTTTTCCTGTGAGGTTATCATTACAAGAAGGAAGCTTTTGGGAGAAAGATAAACTCCCTCAAATCTGACTATCGTGCTTGCCTTAGGCTTTGCAGTATATGCAAAAGCTGTATAATCGGTCATATCCGACAGTACTCTTGTTAAATCCCCTACTATTTTATTCAGATGGTTGAGCCTTGAATTCATTACGTCATTGAGAACGTTGATTTCCTCAAGAGATAAGGAATATTGGTTCATAAGGCTGTCTACGTACATTCTGTAACCAAGGCTGGAGGGCACTCTTCCTGCAGAGGTATGAGGCTGCTCTAAAAGTCCGAGACTTTCAAGCTCACTCATTTCGTTTCGTATGGTAGCCGAGGACAAGTCAAGTCCCATTGCGTCGCTGAGGTACTTGGAGCCGACGGGCTCACCCGAAGAAATATAGGTGTCTACAATGGATTTAAGTATCCTTTTTTTTCTTTCGTTTAAATCCACCCTTTCACCGCCTTTCCATTAAGTTTTAGCACTCTCACGCTTCAAGTGCTAACTTACGTTATAAATTTACCACCGATTGAAGAAAAAGTCAATAGTCTTTTAAAAGATTTTGATTTTTTTATTGTAAACATATTATGAATGAAGAATGCAGAGTGATGAATGCTGAATTATTGTTGATTTGCTACGCAAATCTTCTCTTAATTAATATTCGGGGAAAGCACTTTTTATAAAAGTGTTTTCCCCGAGCCCCTTATGAAAACCAAGTATAAAAGTTTTGAAAGTCAAGGAAAGCTTTTTTAAAAGTTTCCTTGTGGGTATTAGGGCAAAGCCCTAATATAATTAATGTAAATTTTACTTTGGTAAAATTTACATTAATTCTGCATTCTACATTCTACATTCTGCATTAAAAAAAGCACCCGAAGGTGCTTTTTTGTTATACGTCGTAAATACCAAGTATGAATATTCCTATAAAGGCTGTGGCAATTGACAGGTAGTGCTTGAGGGAGAGCTTTTCCTTGAGGAAAATTCTGCTCCACAAGACTGATACTGCGCAGTAGGAAGAAATGATAACGAAGCCTACCTTGTAGTCGGATACAACTACCATCATGTAGAAAACCTGACCGAGAGTCTCGCAAAGGCCGCCCAAAAGCTTTGTGCCGTCATACTTCTTGTCAACCTTTTCGCGCTTGATTACGAAGAGGTAAATTGCGAATATTATCGCCATAAAGAACCAAGTGAACTCGTAAGCGGTATTGAGAATATCACCGCCAAGGAGATCTATTTCGTCGGCAGTAAGCTCAGGGTATTTGGGAGCCATCTTGCCAATGTAGTCGTCTGCAATAAGGGTATCAACGAAGGAGCCAACGGCATCTATAATGCAATAGAGAATGGGAAGAAGAATTGCGATAAAGCTCTTGGTATACTTTCTGCCCGATGCCGACTGACGCAGAGCTCTCGCCTCGTCGTTTTCACGGTAGTCTACAATACCAAGCGAAAGAACACCGATGACGATAAGGATAACGCCTATAATAATAGGAACGTTTAAGAAAATTGCGTCGCTGTCGTCGTCAACCCACTTTACGCCGAAGTAGCAGATGCTAAGTATGAGACAAAGAGCACCCGAGGTGTTACAAATGGGAGATGAGATGGAAAGCTCTATGTATCTGAGAGCTATATATCCCATCATCATAGAGAGAATATAGAAAAACGACGCAGGTAAATATGTAATTATATCGGAAAAAGCGAATGGTACGCCTCCGATGGTAATTGAATAAATTGCGTGAATTCCCATGATAAGACCAACGGCAATACCCACTTTGTAGTGAGAATATTTGTCGTTTTGTCTTGAACCTGCTTTACTGAAAAGGTCGGAACCGCTCCAGAAAAGCATTGCGATTAGTGAAACTATCCACATGGCTTTTTCCTCCTGTGTTTTTTATAAAATATTAATCTATATCAACGAGGTCTGCCTCGATTAGCTTCTGAAGGGACATAAGGATACCAAGCTTTGCGTGTGCCCAGGTAAGTCCCCCTTGGAAATAGACCGCATAGGGCTCACGTATAGGACCGTCGGCGGAAAGCTCGATTGAGGAGCCCTGCACAAAGGTACCTGCCGCCATTATAACGTCGTTGTCATAGCCGGGCATAGGTGCGGGAACGGGCTCGGCGAAGCTGTCAACGGGAGCCGCCGCCTGAATTCCACAGCAAAAGGCTATCATTTTTTCAGGGGAGCCAAGCTCAACTGCCTGAATGATATCATGTCTTGACTCGGTGGAGTTTGGAACCACCTTAAAGCCAAGCTTTTCATATATATTAGCGGCGAAAATTGCGCCCTTAAGAGCAGATGCAACCACGGTGGGAGCGAGGAAGAGGCCCTCGTAAAGACTTGCGATTATTCCGAAGTTTGCGCCAACCTCCTGACCAAGCCCCGGTGCTGACAGTCTGTACGCACAGCGCTCAACGCACTCCTTCGTACCTGCGATATAGCCGCCCGAAATAGCAAGTCCTCCTCCGGGATTTTTGATAAGTGAGCCTACCGTCATATCTGCGCCAACGTCTGAGGGCTCAATAAGCTCAACGAATTCTCCGTAGCAGTTATCCACCATACATATAACGTCGGGCTTTATACTCTTGACAAAGCTTATAAGCTCCCCGATTTGCTTAACCGAAAAGGTGGGGCGTGTTTTATACCCCTTTGAACGCTGAATGGTAACAACCTTCGTTTTATCGTTTATAGCCTTTCTGATACCGTCGAAATCAAATTTACCGCCATCAAGCAGTTCAACCTCACGATAGCTGACACCATACTCCTTCAAAGAGCACTTTGACTCTCTTATACCTATTACCTCTTCAAGGGTATCGTAGGGTCTGCCGACGGGAGAAAGAAGCTCGTCACCGGGCAAAAGGTTTGCCGACAAGGCAACGGCGAGAGCGTGAGTTCCGCAGGTTATCTGGGGACGGACAAGAGCAGCTTCGGTGTGGAAGATATCGGCGTAGACACGCTCCAGTGTATCTCTTCCAACGTCATCGTAGCCGTAGCCCGTGCTTCCTGCAAAGCAGGTTGCCGAAACTCTGTTCTTCTGCATGGCAGAAATGACCTTCGCCTGATTGTACTCGGCGTTTTTATCAATCTGTTCAAATCTTTCTTTTAACGTGAGAAGTACTTCTTCTCCGAAATTCATGACCTTATCTGAAATTCCAAGGTCTGCAAAAATATTATTCATTTCAAACTCCTTAATAAAAAACAAGAAAATTATACAATTTTTTCACAGTTTTGTCAATAATTTCTATCTCACTTTATCAAGATGTTTTTTGCTGTTTTTCACATTTTCAGGTTATTTTCATATAATGAAGTATAAGGGGGAAATGGGATGCGTAATTCTTGCAAAAACATGGGGGTCACCGTTTCTGCATTCGGACTTGGCATTCTTATAGCATTTTCGTACCCGAATGCGTGCTTGTAGTAATCGAAGCCTGTGTTATTATCCTTGCAGGATGCTTTTTTATGAAAGGGTGACAAGTACGCCTACGGCGTGCGATATTTGTGCTAACACACAAGCGATATTTTTCGCCTTTGGCGAAAAGCTTTGGACAATTTTGCTTTAAGCAAAATTCACATTTTATTCTTTTAGAAAGGTTGTGCCAGAATGAAAATAATAACGGTAAAGCCTCCGAAGGTAATCCGAAAAATTCTATTGAAGCTAAAGAAAAAATGAGTCAAACGACTCATTTTTTCTTTGCTATTTTACGCTTATTTCTATCTTAAAGATTTTCTTCTCGCCTGCCTGAAGGGTCTTAAAGGAAAGGTTTTCATCAAGCCTTGTGGTAGAGGGCTCAAGTCCGAGAGCAAAGTCACCCGACGCCTCTGCCTTCCATTCAAGGAATTCGGGAAGGGTGTCCTTAGTGAAGCTTAACTTAAAGGTCTTGTTTATTCTCTTGTTTTCAAGGGCAATCTCGCCGTCAACGTCAAGATAGTAGCACATCTCTTCACGACCCGCCTCGGGGGCAGTAATCTTGAGTGCCTCGTCAAGACATTCCTTGGCATAAGGTGTTCTGGGAATGACGTTCTTTACGTTACCCTTTATTTCACCGCCCTCGTCAAGCATGGGATAGCCTACGTTTACGTGATATAAAACAGCGTAGTCGGCGGGGGTGAAGCCCTCGTTTGTAAGTGTGTCCTCAATGGTGAGAGTATCGCTTCCAAGCTTTGTTGAAATACGTCGGCGTAGCACAAGGTTTTCACCGAAGATTGCAGTGTCACGCACAATACCTTCAACCGCAATTTCTTCTTCATCGCACTTTGCCACAACTATTTCGGCAGTGTTGTTGTGATGTCTTCCGTGAGTAGTGTACCCCTCTCTGCCACCTACTGCATCAAATCCGCAGGTATAGAGCATTCCGCCCTCAAAGCGGTTACCGAAGTCATGCTCAAGGGGTGAAAAACCGTTTTTGGAAACAAAGGACATATTCTGCCCCTCATGATAAAGCTGCATTATATCAAGTGCTTTGGTAACGTTTATTAGAAATCTCAGCTTGCCGTTGTCACAGTCGATAACGTCAAGTCCTTTTTCAGCCCCGTCGGTGACAGTATAACGTCTGAGAGTCATAATCTGTTTTAAATTTGAAACCTTTGGATTCATAATATTCTCCTCGATTGTTTTTTTCCATTATATTACAAAAGAAATTCTTTTTCAAGGCTTTGACATAAATTCTTGACATTTTTTCGATATCATGATATCATAGTATCATGATAGTATGATATCATGATATCATAAATTTGAGAGGTATAAAATATGAACGTAACAGGAGTAAAGACAAACGAAAAGGTTATGATGACGTTGAGACTACCCGTTGATACTTATTGGGATTTGCTCGACAAGGTTCAGTCAATGAAGAAAGAAAAGCACGGCTACAGCATAAATCAGTATTTGACAGAGTTAATCGAAAAAGATATATCAGGTAAAAAATAAATTAAGGTGCGGCTTTCTGCCGTACCTATATTTTTTGCCTCATTTTGATATCATGATATCATTAAATTTTAAAGAAAGAACACACCTCAAAGTGTGTTCTTTTCGTTTTACAGTAATTCTTTTATACGTCCGGGGAAGTCGAGGTAGTTATCCACCTTTATGAAGTTGAAATCAGAGTTATAAACCGACTCGTCGTTGCCCCCTTCTCCGTAGTCATCGCCCACAAAAACGACTTCGCTATGCAGGATACCATTTTCTTTGCAATACTTATCGAGGGCGAAGTACTTGTTGTAAGGCTTGGGCGCCATATCGAAGGAAGATGAGCCGCCTACAAAGACGTTATAATCGCCGAAAAGCTCTTTTACCTCGGGGTAAAAGGTGCGTCTCTTCTTTCTGTCGGGATCAAAGGCTAACTTATCCTCTGCTTTTGCTTTTGTACCAAGGACGGGAAAGGTGATGCACCCCGACACGTGATACTCTACGTTATCCCCTGCAAATTCGGTATAGCCATACTTTTCACGAAGGTAAGTGACCTTTCTTTCGCACTCTTCCCTATTGCAGTCTACACGGATATCGTAGACCATTTCGATATCATTTTTTTCGGGGATATACCTTGCATACTGCATTCCGTAGTTACCGACAATATCAATAGGAAAAGAATTCATCTGGTCAAATACTCTTCTGCACTGCCCTGCCCCTGCCATTAGGAGCTTATATTTTTTACTGAGATCCGTAAGGATAACTCTGTGCTCCTCAGAGAGCTTTGTTCTATGCTGAGTAAGTGTGCCGTCAAGGTCGAAGGCAACAAGCTTGATATTTTTCATATTCTCCTCACTTTTTCATATTCAATTTTCCTTATCTGAAGCAGTGATAATAAAGCCAAAGAACTGTATATCTGTCCTTTAAGTCCTTGGCGTAAAGAAGAGATTTTTCAATCTTCTCTTCTCCGTAGGTTTTAAGAAAGTCCTTGTAATAAAGTCCCACACCCTCGGTCATTTCCACAAAGCGTTTTGAGGAGGGCACCTCTGAGAGAATTTCCTTGATTTTATCAAAGTTTTTCAAAACCTTATCGGTATCAACGTTTTCGTACCAGCCAAGCTTCTCCTGAAGGGCTATAACACCGTCGGCAGAGGTCTTATAAATCTCTCTTATATCCTTTTCCCAAGCCTTTTTGTCAAAGGGGGTAAACATGGGCTGTGAAGAAATAATTCTCTCACGGAGCTTTGCCGTTTCAATAGTAGAAAAGGCAACGTCTATTCCGTGGGGCAGATAGTCCTTGCCGTCAAGGATACCCGTAATCTCGAAATAATGCGACAAGTGATGCTCACTTCCAGAGGCAGGACGTGACGAGCCCGTAAAGCTCATAGCAACTCCAACCAGCACCAAAGCTTCAAAGAGGTCTGCAACTGTGTCGGCGTCTCGGCTCATCAGAGCCTTTGCCATAGGCTCAACCTTCTTCACGCAGTCCATAGTCAAGTCATAGTTCTTTTCACAGAAATGCTCTCCGTTGATAAAAGCTGAAAGCTTCCAGTCGTTTAGGCAAGAGTATTTTCCGATAATATCTCCGTAGCCTGCCGAAATCATATCAATGGGGGCAGTTTTAAGTATCTCGCCGTCTCCGATAATAGCCTTGGGGGGACGGGCGTTGAGGGTTATCTTCATACCTTCGAGTATAAGTGCCGAGCCAACAGATGCATAGCCGTCCATAGAAGGGGCGGTAGCCACGATAGCGTAGAAAAGTCCAGCCTTAAAGCTTGTGTATTTGCAAAGGTCGTTTATAACGCCCGAGCCCACGCCGATAATAAAATCTGTCTTATCGGTGATGCTCTTTTCAATCTCTTCTATCTTCTCCTCATTGGGAATGACAACCTTTTCCTGAGGTTCAAGTATAAGGCTCTTTTCAATCTTTCCTTGGAGTATCTCTTCCACTCTCTTTCCCGCAACCGCGTAGGTATTGGGGTCGGAAATAAGGAGTATGCTGTTATATTCCTTTGCCACACGGGAAACAGAGTCTATTGCGCCCTTTCCTATTTCAATAAAATCAATAGGACAAGTATGCACCTTTCCGCAGGGGCAGTTTTCAAACTCTTTATGTAATCTTTTTATATCCATTTCATTCACTCCTTTTCACCCCTTAATGATACTCTTTATGATAAATCTTGTCAATATGCGGGGTGATTTTTGATAATTTATCAAAAGTTATCACAACGGATTTTGATATCATGATATCATGATATCAAAATTACAAAACAAAAAAGAGTGAAGCGTTGACTTCACTCTTTTCGTCTTATATATTAAAGATTGTAATACTTTTCAAACTCTGCGGGATGAGGGATAGTATTCATCTGTCTTACCTCTTCGCGCTTAGTCTTAATAAAGTTTGTGATAAGCTCCTTGGGGAATACACCGCCTGCGGTAAGATAGTCGTTATCCTTTTCGAGAGCATCAAGGGCTGCCTCAAGAGAGGTGGGAAGGCCTGTAAGCTTCTTCTTTTCTTCTTCGGGAAGGTGGAAAAGATTGAAGTCATAGGGACCCCAACCGTTTTCGTGGGGGTCAATCTTATTCTTAATTCCGTCAATACCTGCCATAAGGATAGCCGCATAGCAGAAATAGGGGTTACAGGTAGCGTCGGGGTTTCTGAGCTCAAAGCGTCTGAGCTCGGGCGCCTTAGCGTAAGCGGGTATACGAATAACCGCACTTCTGTTTGAAGTAGCGTATCCTACTGTTACGGGAGCCTCGAAGCCGGGAACAAGGCGCTTGAAGGAGTTTGTGCTGGGGTTGGTAATGGCACAAAGAGAAGCGATGTGCTTAAGGAGCCCTCCCATGAAGTAGTGTGCTTCACGGCTGAGGTTAGAATAACCGTTATCGTCAGAGAAAACGGGCTGTCCATCCTTCATAAGAAGCATATGTACGTGCATACCGCTTCCCGCTTCGCCCATAATGGGCTTGGGCATAAAGGTTGCGGACATTCCATACTTTCTTGCAGTGTTATGGATAATATACTTTATCATCATTGTAGCGTCTGCCATTTTTGACATAACGCCAAGCTCGGGCTCAATCTCAAACTGACCGCCTGCACCTACCTCGGGGTGGTGGTAGTTAAGGGCGATACCCGCCTCGTCGATGAGCATGCACATCTCACTTCTCGCTTCATAGGTTACGTCGAAGGGCTTTGCGATGTGGTAGTTCTTCTGCTTTGCAACAACGTTTCCAAGCCCCTCCTCTGCGGAGTTCCAATGTGCCTGATAAGCATCTATTTCATAGCCTACGCCTTCGGGAGAAACCTTCCAGCCTGCTTTATCGAAAAGATAAAACTCAAACTCGGGGAGAATGTACATTGTGTCGGCGATACCGCTGTCTCTCATGTACTTTTCTGCCGCAAGAACTATGTTTCTTGGGTACTGGGCAAGAGGTCTGTTTTCGGGGTTGTCAATAATCATTGCGTTACCTGTCATTGACAGAGTAGGAATATCACAGAAGGGGTCAATAAGCGCAGTATCAAGGTCGGGTATGAACACCATGTCGCTCTTTTCAACTACTGCATAGCCGTAGTTTGAAGCGTCGAATCCGATACCGTTCTTCATTGTCTTCTCGCTGAAATTCTTTGCGGGAATGGTAACGTGGCGGTACTGTCCGTTAATATCCACCATTTTAAAGTCAACCATTTTAATGCCGTTTTCTTCAATAAGCTTTAAAATATCTGCAACTGTTTTCATATGTATCTCCTTTGTTTTAATGCACTTTAAGTGTAATTCATGAGCCAAAGGGCTCAATTCATGAAAGTGCAAATTTCAATTCATGCCGCAAGGCAATTCATGGAAATTTATTTATTAATTAATTTTATCATATTTTATCTCACATTGCAATAGAAAAAAGAGTCCGAAGACTCTTTTTAAATGCAGAATGCAGAATGATGAGTGATGAATTATGGTTGATTTGCCTTTGTCAAATCTTCATATAATTAATCGTGAATTTCGGCGTTGCCGAAATTGTCCTTAATTCTGCATTCTGCATTCTTAACTCTGCATTACATTTTAACCTCGGGCTTTTCGTCTTTCTTTTTCATAGCCTTCTTCACGTCTCTCATATGACGCAGCGTTCCGCTGTAAGGCAAATTCACGTCATAGGCTTCCGCGTGAATAGTGGGCAGGTCAACGTGACCGTCGGGGCGAAACATAGGATTATCGGTAATTTCATCTTTTTTCTTCATAACGTTCCCTCCGTCTTTATTGTTGACGAAGAAGGTAGATGTTATGCAAATAGAATTTTAGACAAATGTTGACAAAATTCGACTCCTAATATATAATGAAACTGCGACACAAATTGAATAATTCTCTACATAAGTGTGTATTTTTATATGTGTAAAAATGCATGCTCATTTCCACATGCTTATGTATGAGAAAGATTTGTGTCGCAGCAATCGGAGTTGTGCATTTTTCAGTGCGTAGCTTCTGTTAAATGAACATAAGGAAGATATAAAGAGTGGCGATACAATGGGCTTTTTGCTCGTTGTATCGCTTCATTGTTTATTGAATAAAATTAAGCTAATTCCCCGATATGCTGTGACACATCAATAAGACCGACTGCGGTATAGTAGATGTCAATCTTCTGTACTCTCTGACCACTTGACTTATCAACAGCGTGGACTTTGATTTTGTCTATCAGGTCATTTACCACTCTCGCAGAAAGCTCTTTAATTTCTGTGTACTGACGTACAATATTCAAAAAGTACTCTACATTGTCAACCTGTTCGGCTTCTTGATTGAGTTCATTCTCAAGTGTTTCTGTGTCTGCAATGAGTTGCTTTTGTTCTCTTTCATAATCTACCGACAGCTTTGAGAATCGTTCATCGCTCAACTTTCCGCTGATGTTGTCCTCGTAGATCCTTTTGAAGATTCCGTCAAGCTCGGATATTCTTGCTTTGTTTGCTTCGAGCTTTTTTCTCCGTGATGCGATTTCTTTTTTCTTGTCCTTCGCAGATTTGTCAACAAGACTTTTTACAAATTCGCTTTCAAAGGATTTCAGATATTTCAGCATTAGCTGTACCTGTTCAAGAACCACATCGTAGAGTACATTTTCACGGATATAATGCACTGTGCAAATGCCTGTATTACCCTTGTAATTAGAGCATACAAAATAATCGTGGTCTTCCTTGTGTGCTCTCGAAGTACAGAAATACAGTTTTGCACCGCAGTCAGCACATTCCAAAAGTCCCGCAAAGATGCTCTTTTTGCCAGATTTGGTGTATCTGCGTTTATTCTTTCTTAGCTCCTGTACCTTTTCCCATACTGCTGTTTCAATAATGGGCGGATGTGTATTCTCAAATATGAGCCATTTGTCTTTGGGGAGCCTGACTTTCTTATGCGTTTTGTAATTTACGGTAGCAGTCTGAAAATTTACGGTGTTTCCTATGTAGGTCATATTTTCAAGTATTCCCGCAACGCTTCTGTTACACCATACGTTACTCATATTGACTTTTGTTCTGCAGGGCATCCCGTATTCTCTGAAATACATCATAGGCGTTGAAATGCCTTCTTCAGTAAGTTGCTTTGCGATTTTGCCGGGTCCTTTGCCACACATACAAAGTTCAAAGATGTACTTCACGACATTTGCTGCTTCTTCATCAATGATAATCTCTTTGGGATTGTTTGGATTTGCCTTGTAGCCATACGGAATGGCAGAGCCTAAACGCTGTCCGGATTCGCCCTTTGCCTTGAATACTGCATTGATCTTCTTGCTTGCGCTTCTTGCATACCATTCGTTAAAGACATTAGTAAAGGGTGCAAATTCGTTGCTTCGCTCATCTGCCGTATCAACATTGTCATTGATAGCGATAAATCTCACATTATTTGAGGGCAGATACATTTCTGTGTAATATCCAACCATAATATGATCTCTACCAAATCGTGATAAATCCTTTACAATAACTGTTGATATAAGTCCAGCATCGACATCGGACAGCATTTCCTTAAAGCCGTCACGTTCAAAGGTTGTTCCGCTTACACCATCATCCACGTAAAACTTGTACGATGTGAAATTGTGGTCTTTTGCATACTTTTCAAGAATTGCTTTTTGATTTGTTATACTGTTGCTTTCGCCCTCACGACCGTCGTCTTGCGACAATCGGCAGTAAAGAGCAGTTATTTTATCATCATTTGACTGTCTTATCATTTAATAAATTCTCCTTTCCGACAGCCGGATATGATAAATATTGTAGTGTATACATTATACCATACCCGACCGTCAAATTCAATCACTCAAGAGTAAACTTTATTCTTTTGTGATTAGTTTTTTTATTTTAGTGGCAATATCGTCTTTGTGCTTATCATTGAAATGAGCTGTCACCATATATGTAGTGGAGCCGATCTTTCGTTTGATGTTTACATTCGGATTATTGGATTCGGTTTTAATGTTTTTCTTTTTGGTCATACATCATCACCGCCCGACAGATATATTCTCGTTACATCATCACGGTGATGCCCAAGCAGCTCCGAGACTTTTTTACGAGCTACAAAATCAGAATAGCCTTGTTCAATGAACTTGCTATACTGCTCATGGGCAAAGGTGTGGCGAAGTCCGTGAAATGTAATGGTGTTTTCGGTAAACGCCTTTCTGTGATATGCAATAAAGCATTGAAGACGTTTCATAGCAAGATGTGTTTTGTCGTAAGGTCGAACAAACAGTTTTTCTCCAATGGGAGTAATTTCCAACATATCACGAAACGTAATTCTTATAGACTCATTGATAGGTACATATCTCCAAAGACCGCCCTTGCCCTTGACAAGCAGCTCACCCGTATCAAGGGCGTTTTTTGCGTCATTTGTGTCAATGCGAAAACATTCCTCCAAG
>JAFUKG010000033.1 GCA_017467865.1 Clostridia bacterium | reverse complement strand
GCAAACGATGTGCTTCGCAATGATGTTGCCTGACGGCAAATGATGTTTCACTTCGTGAAAATTGTGGTTGATTTGCTTGAGCAAATCTTCTTTATATTATGTTTCAACCCCTCAGTCACTACGTGACAGCTCCCCTTACACAGGGGAGCCTTGGAAGCGCTGGCGAAAGATTGTTTGCTGACGCAAAACGAGATTGCCTAAGGGCAAACGATGTGCTTCGCAATGATGTTGCCTGACGGCAAATGATGTTTCACTTCGTGAAAATTATGGTTGATTTCCCGTCGGGAAATCTTCATTAATCTCTAATTTCTCATTCCTCATTTCTAATTAGAATAAAACAGAAAAAAGCCTCGCAAGGAGGCTTTTTTCTGTTTTATTCTGCAACGTCGGCTTTATGTTCTTCGATAATCTTTTGTGCGATATTGCTTGGCACTTCGCCGTAGCGCTGAACTTCATAGGTAAAGGTTGCTCTGCCCTGTGTGATAGCACGAAGCTGAATAGAGTAGCTCGACATTTCGGACTTGGGTACTTCCGCTTCTATGATGCTTGTACCCTTCTTTGTCTCGGACTGGTCTGTGCCAAGTACTTTTCCTCTTCTCTTTGTAAGGTCGCCGATAACGTCGCCCATGAGGGAGTCGGGTACTTCAACAATAAGCTTTCCGAGGGGTTCAAGGATAACGGGGTTAGCGTTTTTGAGTCCTTCCTTATATGCAAGGTGGGCTGCAAGCTTGAATGCCATTTCAGATGAGTCAACGTCGTGGTAGGAGCCATCGTAGAGATTAGCCTTAAGGTTAACTACGGGGAAGCCTGCCAAAACGCCCTTTTCCATAGCTTCAAGGAGTCCTTTTTCAACTGCGGGGTGGAAGTTCTTGGGAACTGAGCCGCCGAATATTGTTTCAGTAAAGGTAAGTCCTTCCTCTTCGCCGGGACCGAATTCAATCTTAACGTGTCCATACTGACCGTGACCACCCGACTGTTTCTTATGCTTTCCTTCTGCCTGAACACTCTTCTTTATAGTTTCTCTGTATGCAACCTTTTCTTCAGAGAGCTTAACAGAAGTACCAAAACGTGTCTTAAGCTTTGAAGAAAGCACGTCGAGGTGCATATCGCCAAGACCTGAGATAATCATCTGTTTAGTTTCGGCGTTATTAACGTAGTTAAGGCTCAGGTCTTCCTCAAGGAGCTTGGAAATACCCTGCGAAATCTTGTCCTCGTCGCCTTTAGCAAGAGGCTCTATTGCCATAGAATAATAGGGCTTGGGGAATGTTATCTTATGATAAGTAACGTCTCCGGACAGGGACAACGTATCGTTGGTATTAGCAAACACAAGCTTGGTTGTAAGACCTATATCTCCGCAAACCATTTCTTCAACCTCGGTCTGCTTCTTGCCCTTTGCACAGTAAATGCGGGCAATCTTTTCTTCCTGACCGTTACGTGAGTTTTTGAGCACCTGATCCTTTTTAAGAGAGCCGTTCATAACCTTAAAGAAGGACATCTTACCAACGAAGGGGTCGGCAACGGTTTTGAAAATAAAGAGTGCTGTCTCGCCTTCGGGGTCAATGGCGATATCTTCTCCGTCGTCGCTTATTTCATGAGTTCTCGAAACGGGGCTGGTAAAGGATTTAGACACCTTATGAAGGAAATAATCAATACCGTCAAGAGTGGCAGCCGAGCCTGAAAATACCGGCACGATGCTTCCCATCTTAAGACCTGCCTGAAGGGCGTCTGTAATTTCGTCGTCGGTAAAGGGAACGTCATCAAAGTACTTAAGCATAAGGTCATCACTTGTCTGTGCAAGAGCTTCAAAGAGCATAGCTCTGTACTCTAAAATCCAATCCGCATTGGGGTCGGGAACTGGAATTTCCTCGGCAACGCCGTTTGTATACTTATACGCCTTTACCGCAATAATATCAACGTAGCCCACGGTTTTGTGATTTTCAAACAAGGGAACGTAAAGAGGACAGATTGCGTTGCCGAAAAGGTCTTTGAGCGTATTAAGGATAGCGGTAAAGTTGATATTATCCTCATCCATACGGTTAATAAAGAAAGCCTTAGCAACGCCTGCGTCGGTAGCCTTCTGCCATGCAAGCTCTGCACCTACCTCTACGCCCGCTTTAGCGTCGATAACTATAACGGCATTTCTTACAATACGAAGTGCCTGCTCGATTTCAGCGCTGAAATCAAGATAGCCGGGTGTATCTATAAAATTAATTTTTTTGTTATCATAGAATATGGGTGCAATGGATGCTGAAATTGACATTTCACGTTTGATTTCCTCGGGGTCAAAATCGCACACTGTATTTCCTTCGGTGGTCTTTCCGAGTCTGTCGGTTTCTTTCGCGTAATAAAGCATTGCTTCTACCAAAGAAGTCTTTCCGCTTCCACCGTGTCCCAAAAGACATACGTTTCTGATTTGTCTTGATAAGATATTCGCCATTTGTATTTACCTCCTGATTAGTATTCGGGTTATATTTATTATATATCAGAAAGCGCTTTCATTCAATACTATTTTTTACATTAGTTGTCCTTCCTGTGACGAAATTAAAGCCCCGATTTTGTGTAAAATTAACAAAATCGGGGTATTTTTGTAACTTTTTTTGTTAGTAATGTACTCTTTATTCGCCATTTTCTGATGATGACATTGAGGACATTTTACGCTGAGCGAGAACAAGGGAATGATATATGCCTTCTTTCTTCATAAGCTCCTCGTGGGTGCCCGTTTCGGCAATCTTACCTTTGTCGAGCACGATAAGGCGGGTAGCGTTACGAAGAGTTGAGAGTCTGTGGGCTATGGCAAAGGTAGTTCTATCCTTAATGAGTGATGCGATTGAGTCCTGGATGAGGCGTTCCGTCTCGGTATCAAGAGCTGACGTTGCCTCGTCGAGGATAAGAATTTTGGGGTCACGGAGTATTGCACGGGCAATAGCTATACGCTGTCTTTCGCCGCCCGAAAGGGTATGTCCCCTCTCCCCTACCTTAGTATTATAGCCGTCGGGGAGCTTCATAATAAATTTATGAGCACCTGCCATTTTTGCCGCTTTGATTATCTCTTCACGGGTGGCTTCGGGGTCGGCGTAGGATAGGTTATCGTAGATAGTACCCGAGAACAAGAAGGTTTCCTGCAAAACAACGCCTATCTGCGAACGGAGAGAGTGCTGAGAAAGGCTCTTAACGTCAATTCCGTCCACCAAAATCTGTCCGTCCCGCACGTCGTAAAGGCGCATGACAAGATTGATAAGTGTGCTCTTTCCAACGCCCGAGCGTCCCACTATTCCTATCATTTCTCCTTTCTTTACAGAGAAAGAAATCTTTTTGAGCACGTCTTCGGCTTCATCGTAGCCAAAGGATACGTCTTTGAATTCAACGTTTCCTTCGATGTCGTGTTCCATAGCTTCTTCGCTGTCCTTTACGTCGATTTCCTCATCCATAATCTCAAAAACCTTTCGGGTTGAGGTAAGGACTGAAATAATATGACGGGGAAGGCGGGAAAGCCAATCGAAGGCATAATATATCTGACCCGTAAAGAAGGTAAACATGGACATATCACCGAGGGTCATGGTGTTACCGAGAATTTTGTTTCCAACGTATGCGAGAACGATATAGTTACCTATACCTATAAGATAGTTCATATAGGGAACGATAAGAGCCCAAGTGATTTCGTTCTTTTCGGAAATTTCCGCTACCTTTTTTATAGCCTTATCGTAGCGTTTTATCTCCTTTTTCTCCATGCCGAAAACCTTGACTACGCGGATGCCCTGAAAAACATCGTGGAGAACTGTGTTGGAGTCGGACTCCATATACCACTGACGGTGGTAGAGGCGGTGAGTAAAGCGCCACACCTTTCTTACTACCATCATAATAATCGGGGCGGGAACCATAATAAGAAGTGCAAGCTTCCAATCGTAGAAAAACATTGCTACGCCAAGAATTACAATAATGAGTGCGTTTTCCACGAACTGCGGAAGATAGGTAACGAAGAAGTTTGCAATTCCCGAAGTGTCGCTGGTAACTCGGTGGATAAGCTCGCCCGCCGTTCTTTTTGAAATTGAAGAGACGGACATAAGCTGAATTTTTTCAAAAACCTCTGAACGCAGTTTTTTCATAAAGCTTGTGCTGACCCTTGTGAGCATATTGGTTCTCACTATTTCTATTACCTTATAAAAAGCCTGCAATAAAAAGATAGAAAACGATATTACTACAAGTCCTAAAAGCAGGTTATCCTTAGGCTCTGTTATGGTTATGTACTCGTCTACCATTTTTTTCTGGAGTACGGGATTTATGACCTTAACAAAGCTGAGAAGTCCAAAGAACGAAAATGCAACAAGAAGCATGGGAATTTCTTTCTTGACCATTTTCAAAAGTCTTTTGAACATAGAACCCGTATCGGCACAGTAATAACAAACCGTCATTCCCTTTTTGAAGGGTCGATGGCATTTAGGACACACACGGGTATCGGGTGAGAAGGTAACTTTAAAATCGGGATCGTCCAAGTTATCAAGCATTGAATTAAGTGAGCGTGATGCGTCGATTATGAGATTTGCAAGAGACATATCCGAGCGGCAGAGCTCTACCGAGTCGTTCTCGTCCTCGCCTATTCCCTCAAGGCTTACACTGCCCACGTTTCGTCTTGCCACAAAGGACTTATAATCCTTTATTTTATAAGCCGTCAGTACTGCGGGGGATTTTTCTTCGTTGTCCTCGGCTTCGTGGCAAGAGAAGATATATTCCTTTGTTACCGCAAGGACACCCAGCCTCGTGCGGTTTTCTGAGTCAAGGTTATAATTGAATTTGAAAAGAATTTCGTTTTCGCCAATTCTTTCTTTCAAGGCGTCAAAAAGACGTGCTCTTCGTTTATTTCGGCTTTCACGAATATTATTTCTGAGATTATCCGTTTTACTCATAAGTACAACTCAATCCTTCTGAAGCTTGCCTTGTCAAGCTTTGACAGGCTTTCTATTTCATATCGGTTGGCGTCTTCGTCGATTACGACTGCTCGGTCTTCACCTATTCGTATAATGCTCTTAAAGGTGTCTTTAAGCGACATTACTCTCATTCCCTGGGGGGTTTCAACTGTCCAGGTGGAGTTTCCGAATTTTTCTTCAACGTTTACTATTTTAAGAATTTTTGCGCTGAAATATTTTCTTTCAAGCTCGGCTTTTATGATTTTTGCACTCTCATCGTCAAAGTCTCCAACGCTGCGGATAATGCCGAGTTCATTTTGCTCAGAGTCGCTTACAGAGATAAACTCGTCGGGTAAATCGTGAGGAAAGGCACGGCTGAGGAACACACGGCTGAAGTCCTCGGCATTTCCTATCTTAGCCACAACGAAGCCGTTCTTCGTAAGCTTAAAGCTTGAATTTTCTGGGGTGATATAATTAATTTCAGCAATTTGCTGTATGGCGGTAAGTTCTTTTGTTTCCATAATTATTCCTCCACTCCTATAACTTTAAGGGCGTCAAGCTGCATCTTGTAAAGCTTATAATAATCGCCCTTCTTTTCGATGAGCTCGCGGTGAGTACCGCTTTCGGTCATTTTTCCGTCCTCTACAACTATAAGTCTCTTTGCGTCCTTCAGAGTAGACAGGCGGTGGGCTATAATTATGGTTGTTTTGCCTCGCGTTATATTGGTTATAGCCTTTTGTATCTTAAGCTCTGTTGCAGTATCCATTGCCGCAGTAGCCTCGTCAAGAATGAGTATTTTGGGGTTTTTGAGAATTGCACGGGCGATAGATATACGCTGAAGCTCACCGCCCGAAAGTCCCTTGTTTCCAAAGCCTATCTGAGTATTGTAGCCGTCGGGGTACTTTATAATAAAATCGTGGGCGCCTGCCGCCTTTGCCGCTTCAACCACCTCTTCGTCGGTGGCATCGGGAACGGCGTATTTGATATTGTCTGTAATAGAGCCTCTGAAAAGATAGGTCTCCTGAGAGACGATGGAAATATTGTCTCTGATAAAGCTCATGGGTAGGTCTTTAACGTTCTTGCCGTCGATAAGCACCTCGCCGTCGGTTACGTCGTAAAGTCTCATGATAAGATTTACGATAGTGGACTTACCGGCACCCGTATGACCCACAATTCCTATGGTCTCCCCTGCTTCTACCTTGAAGCTAACGTTATCTATAACTCTGCGGTTTTTAAGATATTCAAAGGAGACGTTTTTGAATTCAACCGAGCCGTCGAAGCTCTCGGGGGCAACTGCGCCCTCTTTGTCCTGAACGTCGGGAATAGTATCCATTATTTCAAAGAGACGGTGAGCAGCGTTCATACACTCGGAAAGCTGTTGACCGAAGCGGTTAAAGAAATCGAGGGGTGCATATGCCATGGAAAGCATTGAAATATAGGTTACAAGAGTACCGTAGGTAAATATTTCGTTACCGCTGATATTTCCCCTTGCTACCATATATCCTCCGAAAGCCCATGCGGCGTAGGTGCCAAGCTCAAGAATGAGGGTTATGGGATAAATAAACCAGTTAGTTTTAACTGTTCCGTCGTAGTTGGCATCAGATACGGCGTAGCTTCGCACGTTGAATTTTTTCTGTTCAAGCTCCTCGTGAGAAAACGCCTTTACTACTCTGTTTCCCGTAAGAATATCGGCAACGAAAGAGTTGAAAATTCTTGAACGAGAATAATTACGAGCGTGTATCTTTCGGCTCAGTCTGTAAAGAGAGCGTCTTACTGCCACGTAGATGGGAATGGGAAGCATTACAACAAGGGAAACCTGCCAATTCATAGTAAACAGCAATATGACGATAGCCACAAACTGAACTATATTAGTTACGAAATAAGGAAGTCCGTCCACAAAGAACCAATAAAGGGAACGGGAGTCCTGATTTATCTGTGTCATAAGTCCACCCGTCTGTCTCGATGAGAAGAAGGACAGCGACAGCCTTTGGATAGACTCGAATATTGTCTTTTTCAGGTCGTAGGTAACGTTTGCCGAGATTTTTGCGGTAACGATAGAATGAACCATCATAAAGACAGTAGAAAGGAGCTTCGTTCCTGCAATAATAACTATCGCCTTGAAAATCTGTCCATAGAAGGAACCGCCGAGATTAAGCACCTCGTCGATGAAGAAGGCACCGCTGACGTAGGGAGAAAGAAGTCCGAGAAGTGATGACAGCACTACCATTACAAGCACGAGTATGGAATACCACTTGTATTTCATAAAGAAGGGTAAAAGCTTAGATAAGAGTCTCTTGGTTTCTCCGCTTTTAAGCCCCTTGAAAAAGCCCGTTTTTCCTGCACCGCCGGGAGGTGGTCCGCCAGGTCCTCCGGGAGGCGGTCCTCCGGGCCCTCTGCGCGGCGGGGACATATCACCGTGGGGATTCTCCTTCATGCCCATCACGTCATCCTGAGTAACCTCTTTATCGCCGACGCCACGGCATATAGTATATGCGCCGTCCTTTACGGTGTTTGAAAAATAGAATACCAGTGTGTCAAGTCCCGTAGCTTTTTCAGTTGCGACTACTCTGCCTCCCGACAAAAGCTCTTCTGCATGGAAGTTTTCATACTCTTCCAATGAATAGACTCTGAAATTACGTTCGACAATATCTACGTGAGTCTTTCTCATATCAAAGATATTGTAAGTTTTTCGGGGAAAAATTCCGCCAAGCACCTCAAGAACTGCAAGCTCGGTGTCGGTTACAACCACCCAAGCATCGCAAAATTCCATCTCTATTCCCACGTCGGATTTATAATAGAGTCTTACGTCTGAGTCAAGTATGCCTTTTTCGGCAAACTTTTCTCGAATGAAAGGAGGGAGTTTCTTTTTTTCCTCTTCCATTGGAAATTTCTTTCTATCCATAAAAATACCTCTTTTAAGGGTAAGGTTTTTCTTTAACAGTAGTATAACTTATCATTTTTCGACAGTCAAGGGAATTAATGTAAATATTTATATATTTTTTTGCCAAAGAAACCTTGTGTTTTTTTGAAAAATATGGTAAACTAAAACGTATGTTAAAATATTAAGGAGTGAAAATAATAAATGCTTAAAAAACTCGCTTCAAGACCTACAAACGGTCCTCTTACACTTATTGTTATGGACGGCGTCGGCATAGGAAAAGAAAATGCAGGCAACGCCGTATTCTCAGCACGTACGCCCAATCTCGATATGCTTATGAAAAACTATCCCACTCTTTTCCTTAAGGCTCATGGAACTGCTGTGGGACTCCCCTCTGACGATGATATGGGAAACTCGGAGGTAGGACACAACGCTATCGGTGCAGGTCAGGTTTATGCACAGGGTGCTAAGCTTGTTTCCTCATCTATTGAGTCGGGTAAGATATTCGCATCAGAAACCTGGCAGACTCTTACGTCTAACTGCAAGAGCAATTCTTCTACTCTTCATTTCCTCGGTCTTTTCTCCGACGGAAACGTTCATTCTCACATCGACCATCTTAAGGCTCTTGTTGAAAGAGCTAAGGCTGACGGCATTGCGAAGGTGAGAGTTCACATTCTTCTTGACGGAAGAGACGTTGGAGAGACCTCGGCTCTTGACTACGTTGTTCCTTTTGAAGAGTTCCTTGACGGACTCAGAAGTAACGGCTTTGACGTAAAAATTGCGTCGGGCGGCGGAAGAATGAACATCACCATGGACCGCTATGAAGCTAACTGGGAAATGGTTAAGCGCGGTTGGGACATCCACGTACTCGGCGAGGGCAGACAGTTCGAGAGTGCAAAGGAAGCAATCGAAACCTACCGTGCAGAGGGCGGATACGTTGATCAGGACCTTCCCGGCTTTGTCATTGCCGAAAACGGTGAAGCGGTTGGCACAATAAACGACAACGACAGCGTTGTATTCTTCAACTTCAGAGGAGACCGTTCCATTGAAATCTCCCGTGCATTTGAAGAAAAAAGCTTTGACAAGTTCGACAGAGTTCGTTTTCCTAAGACTGTATACGCAGGTATGCTTGAATATGACGGAGACCTTCACATTCCTTCAAGATATCTTGTATCTCCCCCTGAAATTACCGACACCCTCGGTGAGTATCTTGCAGGAGAGAAGATTACTCAGCTTGCTCTTTCCGAGACTCAGAAGTACGGTCACGTAACTTATTTCTGGAACGGAAACAAGTCGGGTAAATACGATGAAGAAACCGAAACTTATATTGAAATCCCTTCAGACGTAGTCCCCTTTGAACAGAGACCCTGGATGAAGTGTGCTGAAATAACAGACACTCTCATTGAGGCGCTTGAAAGCGGTAAATACGAATTTATCCGTGTAAACTTCCCCAACGGTGACATGGTTGGTCACACAGGAAGCCTTGAAGCAACAGTAGTTTCTATGGAAGCGCTTGACCTTTGTATCGGCAGAATTCTCAAGGCCGCTGACAGGATTGGCGCAACAGTGCTCTTTACCGCAGACCACGGAAACGCAGATGAATGTCTTGAGATGAACAAGAAGACAGGTGAGTTTGCCATTGACAAGGAAACAGGTCTTCCTAAGGCAAAGACAAGCCACACTCTCAATCCCGTTCCCTTCATCTTCTATGACAAGAACACAAAAGACAACTACGAGGTAATAGACGGACAGTACGGTCTTTCAAACATTGCCGCAACGGTAGTAAACCTTCTTGGATACGAAGCTCCCGAAAAATGGGATGACAGTATGATAAAGGTTAAATAAGAATAAAAATTCAGGGTGTATCAAACAATTGATACACCCTGAAAATATATAAATCCACACAATTATTTGTAGGGGATGATGTCCATATCATCCCCTAATTTTTTATAGCCGCTTATTTTTGATTCTTTCTGTCCTCTTCAATGGCGTTGTTGAATTTTTCAATCTGCACGTCTGTGGGGGCAAAGTCGGTAACTGAACAACAAGGAATTGTAGGAGCTCTTCCGTCGGAATACCAGAAGGGTGACTCGTTATCGTTCTCAAACTTTACTCTGTCCTCTTCTTTTCTGAAATCGGGCACGTCGTAAGGAATGCCTCCGTTCAAGATACTTCTGTGTCCGAGGATGGCAACCGAAGCAAGCTTTGTTGCAAAGTATACGTCAAAGTCGGGAGCCTTATTATCTCTGATACAATTGAGGAAGGTTCTTGCTACAAAGAAATCTCCTCCGCCGTGGCCTGACTTCTTGATAAGCTCGGCGTCCTTGTCGATAAGCTCGGGCTTATAGTAGTTGTGTTCTTCCTTACCCTCGGGTATCTGCCAACGGTTGTAGTTAAGAGAAATCATACCGCCCGTTCCTCGAACGTTTTCTATCATACCTTTTTCACCGCAGATACGGTAGGAGTTGTCTTCACCGCCGAAGCTTGCATGTCCCGTTACCTTGAACACAGAATTGTCATTATTAAGACAAGTAACGATTGCCGCTCTATCACCTACTCTGCCTGCTCTGGGACAGTCCTTGGGACCAGGGGCAAAGATGGGCATAGCACTTACCCTTACAGGCTCGGAGCCCGTAGCGTACATGATGGGGGCAAGAGAGTGAGTTATATAATATGTACGTGGTAAGAAAAATCTCCAATGCTTATCGTTATCAAAGAGAAGAGAGAGGTTTTCTGTTGAATAGGGGTCACCGGGATGGTTATATTCGCCCTCGGCGTAAAGCACTTCACCAAGGGTACCACCCTCGTATACCTTCTTCATTTCCTGATTAAAGAGCATATAAGGATAGTTCTCGGCAAGCATATAGAAAGCCTTGCTCTTTTCTGCCGCTCTTACCAGTTTAACGCCCTCTGCCATGGTACTGTTGGCAGTACATTCACAGAGTACGTGGATATTCTTTTCAAGACATCTGATAGCGTATTCTGCATGCTCGTGGAAATAGTTTGCAACAAATACTGCGTCCATGGGATGCTCGATAAATTCGTCAAAACTTTTATAAGTTGTTACGTTCCCGCCAAGCTTGTCAACAGCTTTCTTCATATAAAGCTCGTCAACGTCACAGATGGCAACGATATCAGCGTTGTTAGCAAGGAAGCTTTCAAAATAGTAAGAACCGCGTCTTACGCCAAAAACACCAAGTCTTATCTTCTTCATAATTACCTCCGTAAAAATGTTTATTTTTGCTTATTATAACATCCATAGTTTTAAATAAAAATAGAAATTTTCTATTTTATCATAAAATTTTTCCACTTTCTTATTGCTTTGAAGAAATTTTTTTGTTATAATGCCTTCGAGGTGATTGTCGTGAAGCAGAAGAACAACATTTGCAAATTTGTTCCTTTTTCAACGCCGAAAGAATTATCGACGCAAAACTTCGTATACGAAACAAGTCCTGAAAATTCCAGTGAAAATCACGTTAATAAAAACCACACTATGAATATTGTTATTTCCGGTAAGGGAAGACTGTGTACCGACCTTATAAAAAGGAACCTTGATGCGGGCAGTGTTTTTTTTACATTTGCAGAAAGTCCTTATAAAATTGAAAACGTCGATAATCTCAACTATATGTTCATCACCTTCAGCGGTCAGCGTGCAGAAGAGCTTTTCGACAGATTTGCCATCTCACCTGCGAACTGCGTTTTTGGCGGATACGAGGGGCTTGTATCCTTTTGGCAGAGCAGTATAGTAAAGGCAAATGAGAAAAATCTTGACCTTATAAGCGAAGGAGTCTTGATATATACATTTTCTCAGCTTTACTCTTCCCCTCTCAACAAAGAAGATTATTTGGTAAATGACATTCTCAAGTTTATAGAGGATAATTTTACAGATTCCGAGCTGTCTCTTCAATCTGCGGCGAATGAACTTGGATATAATGCAAAATACATTTCAAGGATATTCAAAGAGAATTTAGGCGTGACTTTTTCGGAGTATCTTAAAAACGTTAGAATTCAACACGCTTCATTTTTAATGGAGCAAGGAATAACCGCAATAAAAAACGTTGCTATCCTTTCAGGGTACAGCGATCCGTTCTATTTCTCCAACGTTTTTAAGAAGACAGTAGGCATATCCCCAAGTGAATTTGTAAAAAAGAAAGGAAATGAGAACTAACTCATTTCCTTTCTTTTTTATAACCGTATTATCGCTTTGCCATCCTCGTAGGTTATCCTCTCTCCTTCCGACACAAGGCTGTCGATAAAGCTGAGATAGGCTTCTTTAGACTCAAATTGAGGAGTGAAATTTTCGAGTATTTCCCTTGCCCGCTCGCCGCCCTTTGAAAGAAGGAGCGAGAGCATCTCAAGCTGAACGTTTGCAGAGCCCACACAGGCAGTATCAATATTCTTAATATAATAATTTGAACCGTGCGATATGCCAACAGCTCCGGGAGCGTAGGGGTGAACAGCAGGCATAATTCCAGAAATATCGCCCATATCGGTACTTCCGGTACCACGTGTGGTAAGGTACTGATAAGGATAGCCACGTCCTTTCACTGCGTCTTCAAAAAGCTTTATCATACCCTCTGCGTTATTTAAAGGAGCGTAGCCAGGCATATCACTTATTTCGATATTGGTATCAAGAGAAAGAGCCGTTCCTATAAGTGCTCGGTTTATATTCTTGTTAGCGGCGATAATCGCGTCATAGGTTTTTCCTCTGACGTAGCTTTCAATGACCGTCTTTTCGGGAATGGCGTTAACTGCCGTACCTCCCTCGGTAATGATGGGGTGGAAGCGGATAAGGTCTTCTTCCTTAAAGGTTTCTCTCAGGGCATTTGCGGCAGAAAGTCCGTTGGTTGCAGCGTAAAGTGAGTTCTTTCCGTTCCAAGGGCTTCCTCCTGCATGAGAGGATACACCTTTATAAGTCACCTTTTTAGCAACAAGTCCCACTGAACCGGGTCTTACCGCAAAGACATCTGACAAAGAAGAATGTATCATAAAAGCAATATCTACCCCGTCAAAGTAGCCCCTGTAAAGAAATTCTGTCTTACCACCAAAGTACTTGATTATACCTTGTTTTCTAAGCTGTGTTCGGTAGCCTATCTCGATAAGCTCCTCAGCAGGAACAAGGGCAAGCCTTATTCTTCCCGACAGTCCGTCAAGAGCCCCATCCTCCTTCAAGGCAGAGGCGATACCTACCATTGCGGCACACTGAGCTGAATGCCCGCAGCAATGTACTGCCCCTGTTTCGGGGTCAGCGTCAGGGTGATTGGCACAAAGAAGAGAATCCATTTCTGCCATTACAAGAACCTCGGGACCTTTTCTTCCAGTGTCAATCACTGTATAAAAACCGGGGATATTTCCTGCCTCGGTTATTTCATAGCCAAGGTCAAGAAAAACCTTTTTCATGTACTCGTGGGTTTTCCATTCCTTATAGCCTGTTTCGGGATTTGCCCATATATAATCTTGGGCAGCGGTTATCTGTTCTCTGAATTTTGTTGCGTCAAGCTTCATTTTTATCCTCCTTAAACCATTGTGGTTTACTTTCAAAGCTCATATTTTTTCCCTTAAAAGGAAAAGTAATTCTAAATGAAAATAGCATAGGATAAGGCAAATTATCCTTCGCTCCGTACTTACCGTCACCCACTAAAGGAAAGCCACGGGAAGCGAACTGCACTCGTATCTGGTGGCTTCTGCCGGTATGGAGTCGAATTTCTGCAAGAGAGGTTTCTCCGCCTCTCAGCTTTTTGAATTCAAGGCGCGCGGACTTCACTCCACGCCTTTCTCTTTTTACAACAAACACCTTGTTCTTGGTGCTATCCTTAAAAAGTAAGTCTTCCCAATCGCCCCTTTCGGGCAAATCACCGTGAACAAGAGCAAGGTATTCCTTTATCATACTGCCGTCGATCACCGCCCTCGAAAGCTCGGCGGCGGCACTTTTATTTCGGGCATACACCATGATCCCAGAAACGTTCTTGTCAAGGCGATGTACAGTGAAAATCTCACCGCCGACAGCGTTTTTCAGCTCATCGGGTACTCCTTTTTCGGAGTCTAATCCTACGGGCTTAATTATAACGGCTAAGTCTTTATTCTTGAAAAGTACTTGCATAAATTCACTCTTATTATAGCATCAGTTTTAAAAAATAAAATAGAAAATATCCATATGTTTATTTGTTTTTTCCACCTTAAAAAAGGAGTTTCCCCCTCGGAAACTCCTTTTTACTTTTATTCTTCGGGATATCCTATTTCGCTTTCAAATTTCATCATCTTGTCAAAGGTTCTGAGTCCGTCGATAGAATTCTTTTCGGTGAGATTACAGCCTGCAGCAGCACCTGCAACACGAAGTGAATATTCAGGGTCAAACTCCTTATAAAGTGAATAAAGCATACCTGCACAGAATGCGTCTCCTGCTCCTACCTTACCCTTTATCATATCCTTTGTAAGATTGAGAGAAGGAAGATAGAAAATAGCGCTTCCCTTTCTTGCAAACCAACCGCCCTCAGGAGCGTGGATGCAAACTACCTCTCTTACGCCCTCTTCAAAAAGAGCGTTGATAACCTGCTTCATGGCACTTTGAGATATCTTTCCGTTTTCGTCTCTGACTGTAATTCCTGTAACCTGAGCGGCCTCAACCTCGTTGAAAATAAGGTAGTCACAGTACTTGAGACAAGGTCCTACGATATTTTTAAAGCGGTCACTTGCTTCGCTCACTACGTCGATAGAGGTCTTAATACCAAGGTCGCTGACGCGGGCAAGAGTTCTCGCCATAACAGTGCCGTACTCGTCGTCGGGCTTATCAAACTCGTCGAGAAGAAGAGCGTAGCCTATATGGAAAATATCTACGTTAAGCTTATTGAAATCTATATCGTTTATAGAAAACTTTGCGTTTGCTCCTCTTGCTTGGAAGAAGGTTCTTTCTCCTGCAGACATATCGGACATAACGTCTGTATAAGAGGTATCTGTACCCTCAACAGTAATAACGCCCTCAATATCAACACCAAGCTCTGACAAGGTGTGCTTTATGTAATCTCCATCTGAGTCGTTGCCAACCTTACCCAAAACTACAACGTTAAGCTCGGGGTCGATTTTAGCAATATCAGCAGCAGTATTTCCTGCGCATCCTCCAATACATTTGGAGGTCTCTCTTATATTGGTAAGCATTCCCGGAACGGGGTAATTATCAATAAGTTTTACGTGGTCAACAATAAGGTTTCCCACTATTGCAATGCCTTTATTCATAATAAATCCTTCCTTTTCATTTTACGCTTTTTAGATTATAACATACTTTTACATATTTTGCAAGTTATTTTGTTTTTCCGTAGAGTACCCTTGTCAAAATATCAACAAAAGTGTCCCATACTCCCGCTTTTTCTACGTCAGAGCTTGCCTTTATTTCAGATTTAAAAAGAACGCTGTCTCCCATTTTATATACTATTTCGCCAAGAACGTCTCCTTTTTTTACGGGAGCCTTAACGTCTTTTTTTAGTTCCACAATCTCTTCGATTTTGCTTTCCTCTCCCTTTTTCATAAGGCGGGGGGTTTTATCAAATTCCACAGCTACCTTTTCCTCTTTGCCTCCCCATATTTTAACGGGTGATATATTCTCAGTTTTGGGATGATAGACGCTGAAGTTAGCAAATCCGTAATCGAGAAGTCCTCTGGCGGCGGCAAAGCGTTCTGCACTTGTGGGAGCACCGAGAACCACCGCTATAAGCTGAACACCGTTTCTCTTTGCGCTTGCAGAAAGGCAAAAACGCGCCTTTGAAGTAGAGCCCGTTTTAAGTCCGTTGGCGCCGTCATAAAACCGTATGAGCTTGTTGGTATTTGCAAGCCCGAAGCTCCCGTCTCTTATAGAATCCATCCATATAGTAGTATAATCAAAAATGAGTGGATGCGATATAAGGGCTTTTGACATAAGCGCTACGTCACGGGCGGAGGAATAATGCATTTCGTTATCGTCGAGACCTGTACAGTTTACAAATTCGGTGGAGGTCATACCAAGCGCGCCCGCTCGGGCATTCATCATATTGACAAACTCTCCTTCGCTTCCCGCCAAATGTTCTGCCAAGGCTACCGCACCGTCGTTACAGCTTGAAACCGCCACCGCTTTCAGCATATCGTGGACAGACATTTTTTCGCCCGGCTCCATAAATGCCTGACTTCCGCCCATGGATGCGGCGTTTTCGCTGACTGTAACAACGTCGTCAAGCTTAAGCCTGCCGTCTTCTATTGCTTCAACGGTTAACAGCATTGTCATAACCTTTGTTACCGATGCAATGGGAAGGCGCTCGTCGGCGTTACTTTCAAAAAGCACTTCGCCGCTCTCGGCTTCCACAAGTATAGCACCGGCGGCGCACTCTGCAAGGGCATCGACGGGCATTGCGTCACTCACGTCAATCAAATAATCGTCTGCCGAAAAGACAGGTCTTTCGTCCTCCTTAAGGTCTGCGTTTACGGGAAGAAGTGAAAACGTAAATATTACTATAAACAGTAACAAAAAAAATCTTTTCATAGCCTTTCTCCTTTTCTTTTTATACAGTTTATGCCAAAGAGAAAGGAATATGAAAAGAAAAAGCTGTTGCTAAGCAACAGCTTTTTTATCGTGAATTACTTACGCTCTTGTAACTGCATCAGAACGCAGGCAACGAGAGCAAACATACATACTCTTATGAGTGCCGTTTACAACTGCCTTTACCTTTCTGATATTAGGCTTCCAAGTGCGATTTGTCTTTCTGTTAGAGTGAGATACTTTCAAACCGAAAGCAACGCTCTTACCGCAGATTTCACATTTTGCCATTTTGCAGACACCTCCTATATGAAGCCGTTTTGCAAAACGGCATCTCGTTTTTCGTCAACATTTGCAATTATAACACAAGTATTTCATAAAATCAAGTGGTTATTGCAAAATTTATTATCTTTTTCTTTCGGACTTATTTGTTGCCGTTAAGCATGCGGATAATATCGTCAAGGTCGTCAATCTTTCCGTCTTCAACCTTTTCTTCAGCGCTTGCTGTTTCCTCTGCCTTGGGCTCGTCCTTCTTCTTACCGCTGTCAAAGCCTGTTGCAATAACGGTAATCTTCATCTCATCTTCAAGAGTGTCATCAAAGGTAGCACCCCAGATAAGTGTTGCATCGGGATTAGCTTCAGACTTAATCATGTTAGCAGCAAGGTCGATTTCGTCAAGTCCGATATCAGGAGAAGCTGTAACGTTGAAAATAATTCCCTTTGCGCCTGCAATAGTTGTTTCAAGAAGAGGACTGGATATAGCCATACGAGCTGCAAGCTCAGCCTTATCCTTACCCTTACCGTTACCAACACCCATATGCGCAAGACCTGCATCTGCCATAACTGTGGTTACGTCAGCGAAGTCAAGGTTTACTATACCGTCAACGTTGATAAGCTCGGAGATACTCTGAACACCGCGGCAAAGAACGCTGTCAGCGATTTCAAATGCGTTAGCAAGAGTAATTCTTGTTTCGGATACCATCTTAAGTCTTTCGTTAGGAATAACGAGAAGTGCGTCAACAAACTCGCTGAGCTCCTTGATACCGACCTCAGCCTGATCCATGCGCTTCTGACCTTCAAATGCGAAGGGCTTTGTAACAACGCCGACTGTAAGGATGCCACGGCTCTTTGCTGCCTTAGCAACAATTGGAGAAGCTCCCGTACCTGTACCGCCGCCCATACCTGTGGTAACGAATACCATATCTGCGTCTTCAATAGACTTTGTAATTTCGTCGAGAGATTCCTCGGCAGCCTTACGTCCGATTTCGGGGTTAGCACCTGCTCCGCGTCCTCTTGTAAGCTTTTCACCGATAATAATCTTTGTTCCGGCGTTTGAACGCTTAAGAGCCTGCTGGTCGGTATTGATAGCTATGTAATCAATTCCCGATGCTCCCTGCTTAATCATTCTGTTTACTGTATTGTTTCCGCCGCCGCCGACACCAACAACTTTAATTTTAACGAGGGTTTCCTCTGTTTCGAATGCTTCGAAAGGCATTTTATCATCCTCCTAATTTTTTTGGATATCATTCTTAGTATACATTGTAATATATTTTTTTGAGATTTGCAACACATTTTTGAAAAAAACTTTATTTTTATTGAAATTTACTAATTGGCAACATTTCCTGTAAACTTCACAAGAGCCTCCGATGGGTCGGAGATATCAATCTGTCCTGTGGAGTCTCTCCATATGTCACTGTCAAGCATTTCGGACAGTAATTTCACCTTTGCATCGGCCTTTTCAAAGGTTCCGAAGGTAATTTCAAACCTGTTATCGTAAGTAAGTTTTACGTTGAATTTGTCGCTTGTATCAATTTTTGTGATGCTTCCTATCATTGAATACTTTTCAAGAGACTCTGTCACTTCGCACAAAATTTCAAGTTTTTCTTCCTTGTCGAAAACTATATCTTCTCCGCAAATGCATCTCTTCACACCCTCGGTCATAAGATGAGTTCTCTTTATTCCGTCATAAAAAGGGTCGCTTACTATTTCGAGGACTCTTCCCTTTGACGAAACGATAAAGGTATCCCGTCCGAGAGTCAAGTACATAGTTCCCTTGTTTTCAGTAATATTTATTTCAAGTGTGGTGGGAAGCTTCTTCTTTATCTCCACGCTGTTTATGTATGGAAACTCATAAAGCAAAGACTCTTCGGCAGAGCCGGAGTCATAGGTTATAAGATTTGTATCCTTCTTTATATTAAGAAAAGCGGATACGTCATCAGAGTCATAAGGAACGGCGGCAGATATTCCTATCACCGTTACAGTTTTAATATTGAAAAGATTTTCAAAAGCCAAAATAAGAAAGAACAGAACTAATATAACTATGAGAAAAAGAGTAAATATTTTACCCGTTTTTACTCTCTTCTCAGCTTTGCGCTGTATCTGTTCAAGCTTACTCGTGTCATTCATTTTTACCCTCCGTGAGGTTTTTTACAACGTTGTATATTCTGCCGTCTGAGTCGTCGATAGCAAGAGCCTTCATTGACCTCGCCATATCCGAAAGCCTTTTCTTATCAAAGACAAGCTTTTCTATTTCTTCTGCAAGGCGCTCTGAAGTCAGGTCTTTTTCTTCGATAAGCACCGCTCCCCCTGCATCTGCCACAACCTTAGCATTTTTATATTGATGGTTGTTGGTAACGTTTGGTGAAGGTATAAGAATGGCAGGCTTTCCAAGAATGGCAAGCTCGGCAAGAGTTATGGCTCCCGCGCGGCAGATAACAAGGTCTGCTGCCGCCATTTTAGAAGGCATATCGTATATGTACTCGGAAATGTCCACGCCCTCTTTTTTATCAATTCCTCTATTCTTAATTTCACTCTCACGCACACGCCACTCGTATGAACCGACTGCATGAGTGTGGTGAACTTTTCCCTTGAAGGTTTCCTTTTCGATAATTTCAAAGATATTGTTATTAATCACTCTCGCGCCAAGACTTCCACCATAAGAAAGAATATAGGGCTTCGCATCAAGTCCGAATTTTTGTCTTTCCTCCGCCTTATCAGCTTTAAGCATTTCGGGATTTACAGGGTTTCCTACAAGAACAGTTTTAGAACGGTCAAGCTCATTTTCGGACTCTTCAAAGCTTATCATCACCTTGTCTACAACCCGAGACAGCATCTTGGTGGTAACTCCCGCCACAGCGTTCTGCTCGTGTATAGCGGTAGGAATTCCTTTTTTAGCGGCGGCACGTAAAACAGGCCAGCTTACGTATCCTCCTGTGCCTATCACAATATCAGGGGAAAAATCCTTTATTATTTTAGCCGCTTTCACGGGAGATGTCAATGCTTTATATAAAACTCCTACATTTTCCATCACAGACTTTAGGCTTTTCTTCCTTATAAAGCCTTTAACGTCTACATGATATATAGGATAACCTGCACGGGAGACAAGCTTATTTTCCATACCGTTCGGTGTACCAACAAATGCTATTTCAGCATCGGGGTTTTCTTTTTTTATCTTTGAGGCAATTGACAAAGCGGGGTTTATATGACCTGCGGTGCCTCCTCCTGAAAGCAAAACTTTCATAAAAGCGTCAACCTTTCTCGTGATATGAATATTTTGATATATTAAGCACTATTCCCATTTCAGCCATAAGCATCATAAGTGACGTTCCGCCGTAGCTGAAGAAAGGAAGAGATATACCCGTACTCGGCAGAGTATTGGTAACTACCGCAAAATTCAGAAGCGCCTGAATGGCAACCTGAGATATAATTCCGATTACTACAAGAGATGCGTAGGTGCTTGGTGCGTGCTTTGCTATATAAACTCCTCTCCATACAAGTGCAACAAAAAGGAGTATTACAAAAGCCGCAAATACAAACCCTAACTCTTCGCAAAGGATAGCGAAAATATAATCGTTCTGAGGCTCAGGCAGGTAGAGATGCTTTTGGGTACTTTGTCCAAGTCCCACACCCCAGAATCCTCCCGAACCGATTGCAAGAAGGGACTGAAGCGGCTGCCATCCTCCGTTTTGGAGATAATTTTCGGGATGCCACCACACCTGAAGTCGGGCAATTGCGTGTCCCGATAGCAATACGATAGCCGCAACTCCCACAATGGCAATACTTCCAAGTATAAGGAGCTGCTTCAGGGGGACGTCGCCGAAAAACATTAAAACCGCAATAAGTCCCATTACAATAAAGAGACAGGAAATATGAGGCTCAAGAGCAAGAGTTACTGCCATAAAGAGTGCTACGGTAAAATATGGCAAAAGCTGTCTTATGGTAGACTTGCCTGCATTCTTCTTCAAGCTGATATGCTCGGAAAAATATAGAATTATGGCAAGCTTGGCAAATTCCGAGGGCTGAATACTAATTGGACCTATCTGAAACCAACGTGTAGCTTCGTTTGCCTCTGTACCCAAGAAGAGCACAAGCACCATAAGTGCCATAGAAGCATAGAAAAATATTTTTTGAAAGCGCCTTATAATAAGGTAATCGAGCACGTAAGCGAAGAATAGCATTGCTCCCGTTCCGAATATTACCCATCTGAGCTGTCTTACCGCAAAAAAGTAGCTGTCTTCAAATTTCGACTGAGCATAGGCGTAGCTTGCGGAAAAAACCATTATTGTTCCGATAGCCACAAGGAGTATAACTATTATAAGAAAGGGACGGTCTATTCCGGATTTTATTCTGACAACGTTTTTGGCGTCCTCTTTCTCTATAATTCTTTTCTTTTTGGTTGTTGATGTGTTTGCCAAAAGAAAACCTCCTAATTTTTATATAAATGCAAAATATGCCACTATACACATTATAGCTGTGAAAACCGCAAAGGTTCTGACGATTTTATGCTCTGACCAGGACATCATTTCAAAGTGATGATGTATGGGAGTCATTTTAAATACTCTTTTGCCAAAAAACTGAAAGGATGCCACCTGTATCATTACGGATACAGATTCTATTACGTACCAGAGTCCTGAAATAAATATGAGAATAGGGCAATTGAATATATATGCCGCTCCTACCACAAATCCGCCGAGATACAGAGAGCCTGTGTCACCCATAAATATACGTGCGGGGTTAATATTGTAATAAAGAAAACCTATAAGTCCGCCTATCACCGAGCCTGTCAGAGCCACAAGAGGCATATCACGACGAAGAAAAGCAAGAAGGGCGAAGAGCACTGCTATAACAAGAGTAACGCTTCCTGCAAGTCCGTCTATTCCGTCGGTAAGGTTTACGCTGTTTACTATAAAGGTTATAAATATTACACTTAAAACGTAGTAAAGAAAGCCAAGCTCAATTGTCGTGTCAGTAAAAGGAAGCTTCAAAGCAGTATCAATATATCCGAAGTATGCCATAACACCTATGTAAAGAGAGGATACTGCTACCTGAAATATAAGCTTCTGAACTGCAGTAAGTCCTTTGTTTTCCTTTTTAACAAACTTGGTATAGTCATCAATAAAGCCTATAACACCAAAAAGGAGCATCATTACAAGCGTAATGATAACCGACCAATTTCCCGTTCGATAGGCGTGCACACTACCGAAAAAGAGAGTAAATACGGTTATGGAAGTAATAAAGAAAATTCCTCCCATGGTAGGAGTTCCCTCTTTCGATTTATGCCATCTGGGACCTATTTCAAGAATGACCTGACCCATTTTTATCCTCATAAGAAAGGGGATAAATTTCTTTTCAAGAACAATTGTTAAAATAAGACTGAGCACTATGCAAAGTGCAAAAATTATACCTGCCGTCATTGTTATCTCCTGCTTTTTTATTCTTCAAGTCCCGAAAGGGATATTACGTCCTCAAGCTTCATACCTCGGCTTCCCTTGAAGAGGACTGTGTCCCCCTCTCTCATTACCTTCAAAAGCCTGTCGGAGAGCTCTTTTTTATCGTTAAAGTGATAAGACTTCACTCCAAGCGACGATGCTCTATTGTGGGTATTATTTGTGTGAGTGCCATAGGTGAAAAGTAAATCTATTTTATTTTCAAAAACCTTCTGACCAATTTCGGCGTGTGCACCTTCGCTTACCGCTCCAAGCTCAAGCATATCGCCAAGCACCGCTATCTTCTTACCCTTTGTTTCAAGCTCTGAGAGCATACTGAGGGATGCGGTCATAGACTCTATTCCTGCGTTATAGCAGTCGGCAATAACGGTAACTTCCGACTTATTGTATATTTTCTGTCTGAAGCCTACTGACTTATAGTCGAGAAGTCCTTTTATTATCTCATTTGTATCCACTCCGGCAACGTATCCTGCAGCTACTGCAAAAAGAGAATCTACAACGTTGTGTTTACCCGTGCAAGGAAGAGTGACCTCATACACCTCTGTGTAAAGGTGAAGCGTATAGTTAAGAGAATTTTGTCCCATAACTATATCTTCCGCCCATATATCAAGTCCTTTATTAAGACCTACTCTGATGACCCTTCCGTCAATATTTATATTGTCAAGAAGGGGCTCGTCTCCGTTTACGATGAGCACTCCGCCTTTTTTCAGTCCTTCGGCAATCTCAAGCTTTGCGTCCCTTATATTCTCACGGCTTCCAAGGTTTTCTATATGAGAGTGACCGATATTGGTTATCATAGCTATATCGGATTTCACAAGACCTGCAAGGTGTGATATTTCACCCTTATGGCTCATACCCATTTCACACACAAGGGCATCGTGGCAATTCTCCACCGACAAAAGTGTCAGCGGTACTCCTATGTGATTGTTAAAGTTACCTGACGTTCTGGCGGTATTGTACTTTCTCGACAGAACTGCCGAGGTCATTTCCTTAGTAGTGGTTTTGCCCACACTTCCGGTAAGAGATACCACAATTTTCGGGTGAACGATATTCTCTATATAATATTTTGACAATTCGGTAAGTGCTGAAAGGCAGTCTTCTACAACGATGAGAGGGAAATCAACATCTTCATACCTTGAAGATATAGCCATACCTGCCACCCCGTCAAGGGCTTTTACAAAGTCTGCTCCGTCAAATTTTTCACCCTTCAGAGCAACGAACAGGTCTCCTTTTTCTACTTTTCTGCTATCGGTAGTTACACGGTTTACTACTCTCTCAGAGTCACCCCAAAGGGTTCCGCCCACAATTTCACAAATCAAGCCCGCAGTAAGTTCTGTCATTATTTACCTCTCAAAATACTTTGTTACTATATCCCGCTCAGAAAAAGGATGCTTGCCGTTCTTGTCAATCTCATATTCCTCGTGGCCCTTGCCAAGAAGCAGAACTACGTCTCCCTCTTGTGCCATATCCATTGCACGGTGTATGGCGTCACGGCGGTCTACAATTACTTCAAAGTTCTTTTTCTTTTCATCTATACCTGAGACTATATCGGCTACAATGCTTTCGGTATCTTCGGTTCTTGAATTATCCGACGTTATAATTACCATATCAGACATATCCGTAGCCATTTTACCCATTATGGGTCTCTTAGTCTTATCGCGGTCTCCTCCGCAACCGAAAAGTGTTATTATTCTCTTTCCGGCAAATCCTCTTACGGTTTTTATAACGTTTTCCATAGCATCCGGTGTATGCGCAAAGTCGATAATCACCGAGTAAGGAGCATCAACGTCCACTCTGTCAACTCTTCCTTCTACTCTCGAGGTAGCGAGAAGTCCTTTTGTAATTGTATCATATCCTAAACCGAGTGTCAATGCCGCGGATGCCGCCGCCAAAGAATTATAAACGGTAAAATTACCCGGAATATTCACCTTAATTCTGAAAAGGATATCGGAGCCGAGAAGCTCGTATTCCACACCGTCAGCGCCCTTAAATCTGGTATTCTTCGCTGTGAAATCACTGCTGTTGCGGTCAATTGAATAGGTTTTTACAAGACATTTTGCCGTCTCTTTCATAAATTCAGAGGCAGAATCATCCTCGTTTACTATACCAACGTCGCACATTGAGAAAAGTCTCGCTTTTGCGTTTTTATAGTTTTCAAAATCGCCGTGAAAATCAAGGTGGTCACGGGTGAGGTTTGTAAAGACACCCACGTTAAAGCGCATACCGTCAATTTTATGAAGCTCAAGTGCGTGAGAAGATACTTCCATTACAAGAGCGTCTACTCCCTTATCACGCATAAGAGCAAGAAGCGACCAGAAATTCTCAGAGTCGGGAGTTGTCAGGTGATTACCCTCTGATTCACTATTATACTCTTCATCACCTATGAGATATTTCATAGTGCCGATGAGCCCGACCTTCATACCTGCTTGTTCAAATATATTTTTCAACATTACAGAGGTTGAGGTCTTCCCGTTTGTGCCTGTAATTCCAACAGAAACCTTAAAGCTATCCTGAGGGCGTGAATAAAGGTTCGAGAGCATAAGCGATAGGGCACGTCTTACGTCTTTTACAAGAACGTAAGGCACGTCTGTCAAGGGGACAGTTTCTGTCACTACGCATACCGCCCCGCCTTCAAAGGCTGTGGGAATAAACGTATTTCCGTCAAAGCGTGCTCCTTTACATGCGCAAAAGATAAAGCCTTCCCTTATTCTTTTGGTGTTATCCGTTATACCCTTGATTTCAAGGTTTAAATCAGCTGTTATTTTAACCGTTTCAACATCACAAAGAATAGCTCTGAGTTCCATAGTTTTACCTTTCTAATCTGTAATATTTGAGTAGTTTCTGAAGTCTACTGTTACAACTGTACCTCTGTCAACTGTATCTCCCGCCGCAACCGACTGAGTAACAGCGATAGCTGAGTCAAGATGCTCAGGACTTGTTCCTACGACGGTAATATTAAGTCCTGCGTCCACAAGAGATTTATTGGCAACAGAAGGTGTCATTCCCACAACGTTAGGAACAAGAACCTTACCCGAGGTGGTCTCATCTGTATATATAACGATAGTTCCCTCGTGGGCAAGAGTTTCTCCTGCTTTGGGTACTTGTCTGAGTACTGTCAGACCGCTGCCGATTACCTTGTACTTGTATCCGTCCTTGATAATCTTGGCAGATGCGTCTGTTACTGTGTCGCCTACGTAGCTTTCAACGTTGTACGCCACGGTTTCAAGCTCTTCATCGTCGTACTGAGGCTCAACCCCAAGATAAGGAAGCACCTCTGCAAGAACTCTGGATACAACGGGAGCCGCAACCGTACCGCCGTAGTAAGAGCCGACAGGCTCGTCTACCAGAACCATTACTGCAACCTTAGGGTCATCTGCAGGTGCGAATGCAACGCAAGAGCTTATGTATTTCGTTTCTCCCGTTTCGGAGCGCAGGGCGGTTTTAACTGTCGTACCCGTTTTCGCCGCAACCCGATAGCCCTTTACGTAAGCGTTTCTCGCGGAGCCTCCGCTGTTTACACCGCCTTCCATATAGGACACTATCTCGGCGCTTGTTTCTCTGGAGATAACCTGCCTTTTCACGGTATTTTCGTTTGTTGATACTACGTTTCCTTCCTCGTCAAGAGTTGCTTTAAGCAAATGAGGTGTACCAAGGTAACCTCCGTTTGCAACGGCTGCAACCGCAGAAATATGCTGAATAGGCGTAACCGTGAAGGTCTGTCCGAAAGCGGAAACGGCAAGCTCGACTGTGTTGAAGCGTTCAAACCATATACCAAGTCTTTCGCCGGGAAGGTCAATACCCGTTTTATTCATATAACCGAATGCTTTAAAGTACTTGAAAAAGCGTTCTGTTCCCATTCTTAGTCCCATTGTAACGAAAACGGGGTTGCAGGAGTGCCACAGCGCCTCTTCAAAGGTCTGCACTCCGTGACCCGACCTTAAGTGACAGCCGATAGGCTTGGGATATCCGTCAACTCTTATGGAGCCAACGCAGTTAAAGGTCTCGTTTTTATTTACAAGTCCTTCTTCTGTTGCCGCCGCGGCAACTACCATTTTAAAGGTAGAACCCGGCTCATATGTATCGGTTATCATGCGGTTTTCCCAAAGACCGTAGATGAGCTCGTTGTACTTTTCGTTATTTTCTTCCTCGGTTCCCTGAAAGGCGTCCAGAATTTCCTGAGAACGTGCGTCAAGGGTATAAGGATCGTTACAGTCGAAGGTGGGAAGAATCCCCATGCCGAGAACCTCATAAGTATCTACGTCAAGGACGATACCCATAACTCCCGACTGTGCCTGAGTGTCGCTATAAGCTGTTTCAAGGTTCTTTTCAAGTATTCTCTGTATATTGGCGTCAAGGGTAAGCATTATGTCCGTACCCTCTGTGGCGGGAATATAGCTTTCATATTTATAAGGCATCTGGTCTCCCACACCGTTTACCGCCTTTATTACCTTACCGTTTATTCCAGACAGGGTTTTATCGTAATAAAGCTCTATTCCTGCAAGTCCGGTATTGTCCGTTCCCGTAAATCCAAGAATGTGAGAAGCGAGTGTTCCATATGGATAACTTCTTCTCGTGTCCTCTTCGAGATATATACAAGTAGAATAATGCTTTTCTTTAATCAAGTCTCTTACAAGGTCGGCTACGTTTTCCTCAACCTTTTTCTTTATAGTTTCATCCTTACGCTTGGTTTTAGCAACCTTTTCCATTACCATGGACTTTTCAACGCCGAGAATTTCGGAGAGCTCGTTCGCAATGTCTTCTCCAACAGTTATTGAAAGGTCATCAAAGGCGGCGGTAAGTCTCGCTTTTTCTTCCTCCTTTGCCTTATCCTTCCCTTTCATGTTCTCGACGTAGTCGTCAATATATTCTCTCACGGTCATATTGGGGATATCAGCAGGAGAAATGAATATTCTTTCAACGGTTACACTGACGGACAGGATATTCATATTTCTGTCGTAAATAGTGCCTCTGCCAGCTTTTATAACAGATTCCGTGACCGACTGAGCGATAGTCTTATTCTGATATTCATCATATTTATATATAGAGTAATATGCAATTCTGCCAATGAGTACAAGGGCAACAAGGCAAACTACTGCCAACAGAATATTGCTTTTTTTATTAATTCTGTGTCTCGACGCTTCAAAACGGTATTTCAATATTTTCTCCTCCGTATTTCAGGCAAAAAAGAGTAAAGAGACTTTACTTCCCTTTACTCTTATTACATTACTATGTTTTTACTAATTTATATATGATAAAAGATTAGAAATCGTCTTGGCAAAGCCCGACATAAGTACACTCGGGGCTGCCTCACCGCTTTGAGTCTCAATTATCTCTATCTGGTCCTCACTGTCCGGAGTAATGTATTCCTTGGGAAGCTGATCTCTGTTTACCATTCCGTACTCTTCTCTTGCAATCCGCTCTATCTCTTCAAGGTCATACATATTATTCTTCTTTATTTCAAGCTCGGTTTCTTCGCTTTTCATATCAACTATCATATTATTATAGTCGGTAAGCTCAGCGTTCAGGTCGTCTATCTCAATATAAAGATGAATAACGTAAAGAAAAATAACTGTCAGCAGTACTATGCAAAAAATATAAGGTATTGGGAAGGGCGTTTTTGCATTTTCACGTCTTACTTCCATTCGGCTGACCGATACCTTTTTTTCTTTTTTTCTGATATTCTCCACTCCCTTCGCCGTGCGAGGGGTCTTAGCAAGGGCGGTGTTAAGTCTGTTTTTATTGGTAACTGTATGGTTTTGAGGAACTCTGTCTCTTCCTCCGTTTATTTCACGCGGCTTTACCTGTCTTTCGTAGCCTTTTTCCTGAAGAAAGTTTTCTGCAAGGTCTTTCCCGGCGGTCTCTTTTGATTTTGTCTTTTTCTGAGCGAGTATATCGTCGCCCGAGGTATAATATTGAGACATTAACTTTCCCTCTCTATATTTTTTCTGCTCCCCGAAGCTTTGCACTTCTTGAACGGCTGTTTTCCTGAAGCTCTGTATCCGTTGCGGATATGGGCTTTCTCGTTAAATTTGTTATTTCAGCCTTAAACCCGCAAACACATACGGGAAAATTCGACGGACAGGTGCATCCGTCGGTTTTTGAACGGAATACTTCCTTAACTGCTCTATCCTCAAGTGAATGGAAGGTTATGACTGCAAGCCTTCCCTTGGGAGCCAGCGAGTCTATCATATTCTCTACCGCTCCCTTGAGCATTCCTATCTCGTCGTTGACTTCTATTCTTAGCGCCTGAAACGTTCTGCGTGCAGGATGCTTTTCAAGCTGTGAAGCCTTGGGCACTGCCGTTTTTATTACGTCAACAAGCTCAAACGTAGTTTTTATATCCTTTTTTTGTCTTTCCTTTACAATGGCGCGTGCTATTCTGGATGCAAACTTTTCTTCGCCGAAGTCGGAGATAACACGCGTAAGTTCCCCTTCGGAATAGGTGTTTACAAGCTCGTATGCACTAAAGGAGTCCTCTCTGTTCATTCTCATATCGAGAGGAGCATCATAATGATAAGAAAAGCCTCTCTCGGGAGTATCAAGCTGATAAGATGAAACGCCAAGGTCTGCTGTGATGCCGTCTACCTTTTCTATATTGAGGTCAGCAAGTATTTCTTTTATATTCTTAAAGTTATCGTTTACAAAGGTTACCTTATCTATATATTCGGCAAGTCTTTCTTTTCCTGCTCTTATGGCGTCATTATCCCGGTCTATGGATATGAGTCTTCCCTTTCCGAGTCTTTTCGCTATCTCCAGAGAATGACCGCCTCCGCCGAGAGTACAGTCAACGTAGATACCGCCCTCTTTTACGTTCAGCATATCTACGGTTTCCTTCAGCATTACCGAATAGTGTTTGAACTCACCCATCAGAAGCCGTACTCCATAAGAGTTTCTATCATGCTGTCAACACTCTGTTCTTCCATGTAGCTGTTATACTTTTCTGCATTCCATATTTCGGCATGGTCGCCTGCACCGATTATAACGACTTCCTTTTCGAGTCCTGCATATTCTCTGAGAGGCTGAGAAAGAACCACTCTTCCCTGAGAGTCTGCTGTTGCTTCAAGTGCTGTGGAAAAAACAAATCTTCTTATAGCTCTTGCTTTTATTTCGGGCAGAGAGGTGAGCTTTGCCACATACTGCTCCCACATTTCTTTAGAGTATATTGCAATACAAGGGTCCATACTCTTGGCGAGAACAAAGGTTTCTCCAAGTTCTTCCTTGAGCTTTGCGGGAACAAACACTCGCCCTTTGGCGTCTACGTTATAGTCGAACTGACCAAGTAACATGATTTGCTCCCCCTTTTCTTTGAAATTGTGGAAAACTCTGTGGGTTTTGTGGGAAATTCACCCATCTCACTCCACTTTTCACCACTTCTGCATATATTATAAACTACTTGAAAACAAATTTCAAGTAGTTTTTAAAGATTTTTGAAAAAATATTCGGCTGATTTTTGTGCATTTTGCGGTATAAGCTTCAGCCAATCACCGCCATCGGTCATAAGAGCTCTGACGAGAGTGGAGGAAACCTCCGCATTTTCCTTGTCGGAAAAAACAAACAAGGTTTCCACTCCCGAGTGTTCAAAGTTAAAGTCTGCCATTTCCTTTTCATATTCAAGGTCACGGCTATTTCTGACTCCCTTAAAGAGAACTGAGTCCTTTGTTTTTCTCAGATACTCATAAAGCCATCCCTCGTGGCGCTCTGCAGTCACGTTATCAAAGCTCTCTGTCGTAAGTCTCACGAGTTCAAAACGCTGGTCGGGAGTGAAAAGCGTTTTTTTATCGAAATTCTGACACATAAGCACCGTCACCTCATCAAATAAAAGCGACGCTCTTTTTATAAGAGATTCGTGACCTACCGTTATTGGGTCAAAGGTACCCGTAATTATTGCTTTCATTATTTTCTTCCTACTGTGTGGACGTAAGTTTTTCCATACTTATATCTCTTCTTGATTTCAACACCGTATTCCTCCGAAATGGCCTCTATGTCAATTTCGGCGTCTTCACCCTCGCAGATAATAAGTCCGTCCTCGTGGAGCACTCCGTACTTCATAATCTTCTTTATAACCTCGGGAAGAAGCTTCTTGCCGTAGGGAGGGTCAACGAATATAAAATGGAAGGTTTCGTTTGACTTCTTTAAATAATCGGTAAAGTCCATTCTTACTATTCTGCACTGTGAGAAAAGCTTCGCTTTTTGAGCATTTCTTTTTACAACGTCTACCGACGCTTGTGATTCATCAACGAAAACTGCGCTTTCAGCTCCTCGGCTGAGAGCTTCAAGCCCTAACTGACCGCTTCCTGCAAAAAGGTCGAGGACTCTTCTTGAGTCAAGGTCAAACTGAATGGCGCTGAATATTCCTTCCTTTGCCATTTCGGTGGTGGGGCGGACTGCGTCACCCGCTACTGTATCAAGCTTTGTACCTCTTGCTATACCTGTAATTATTCTCATTCGCTAAATCTCCATATTTCATAAAATGTAATAAATTATATAAAATTGAATAAAATTTCTCATATATATTTTATTTTTAACATACAGACACAAAAAAGTCAAGAAAAACTCAACTTTTTAGCGATTTTTTACGGATTTTTTGCAACTTTTCTATTGACAATAGAATATTTTGTAATTATAATATATACATTAATTTTTTTGAAAGGGCTTACATAATATGAAAAACCAGTACATGCTTAACGTCCTTGAGACAGTTAAGAAAAGAAACGCAAACGAGCCTGAATTTATACAGACTGTTGAAGAAGTATTTGAAAGCATCGAGCCTGTTATAGACGCAAGACCCGATTTTGAAAAGGCAGGAATTCTCGAAAGAATCGTCGAACCCGACAGACAGATTACTTTCAGAGTACCTTGGGTTGATGACAGCGGAAAGGTTCAGGTAAACAGAGGATTCAGAGTACAGTTCAACTCCGCTATCGGTCCTTACAAGGGCGGTATCAGATTTGCTCCCAACGTTTACTCCGGAATTATGAAGTTCCTCGGATTCGAGCAGACATTCAAGAACAGCCTTACCTCCCTCCCTATGGGCGGTGCTAAGGGTGGTGCAGACTTCGACCCTCAGGGCAAATCCGACGGAGAGGTTATGCGCTTCTGTCAGAGCTTTATTTCAGAGCTTTACCGTCACATCGGTGCAGACGTTGACGTTCCTGCAGGAGATATCGGTGTAGGTGCAAGAGAAGTAGGCTATATGTTCGGTCAGTACAAGAGACTCAAAGACGAGTTCACAGGCGTATTTACCGGTAAGGGTATTTCCTTCGGCGGTTCTCTTATCCGTCCCGAAGCAACAGGATATGGCGCAGTTTATTATACAGTTGAAATGCTTAAGCACTTCGGCGACGATATTAAAGGCAAGACCTTCGCTATTTCGGGCTTCGGAAACGTTGCCTGGGGTACTGCAAAGAAGATTGCGGAGCTTGGCGGTAAGGTAGTTACTATCTCTGGTCCCGACGGATATATTTACGACAAGGACGGCGTTATTACCGAAGAGAAGATAAACTATATGCTTGAAATGAGAGCATCATGCCGTAACAGAGTTGAAGATTACGCTGACAAGTTCGGTGTTCCCTTCTTCAAGGGTGAAAAGCCTTGGAATACCAAGGTTGATATCGTTATGCCTTGTGCTACTCAGAATGAGGTTACTCTTGCAGACGCAGAAAAGATTGTTGCTAACGGCATCAAGTACTACGTAGAGGTTTCCAACATGCCTACCACCAACGAGGCTCTTGCATTCCTCAAGGAAAACGGCGTGAAGATTGCTCCCTCCAAGGCGGTTAACGCAGGCGGTGTTGCAACTTCAGGTCTTGAAATGTCACAAAACTCCATGCGTTACAGCTGGACTGCTGACGAGGTTGACGAAAAGCTCAAGCAGATAATGAAGAACATTTTCGACAACTCGATTAAGGCAGCAAACGAATATGGATTTGGTGATGACCTTGTTGCAGGTGCTAACATTGCAGGCTTCCTTAAGGTTGCTGAAGCAATGAAGGCTCAGGGCTGCGTATAATATTAATAAAGATACGTTCAAAAGCCGCTTTTTTTAAAAGCGGCTTTTATTTTTTTTGAGAAAAATATATTTTTTGTAAACGCTTAACACAAAAATATTTTTAGTAAAGCGGTTACATTTTCATAAAAAATGTTGATTTTATCCTTTTTTAAAGTTTTAAACAGAAAATGTTGCGTTTTATTGCCGCATATGGTATAATATGCGTGCACACAAAAATGCAAGCGGAGGAAAGAATGAAAGATATTCTCAGATCAGATAAGCTCATGCTTGTTCATTCCGATATAAGAGGTCCCGTTTTTCAAGAGGCCTTGAAAATGGAAAAGGCAGGCGAAAAGGTTCTTAAGCTCAATACAGGAAATCCGGGCAAATTCGGTTTCGGGCTTCCCGACAGTATAAGAAATGCTCTCGAAGGACATCTTGACGAAGCTGTTGCATACTGCGACCTAAAAGGAATGCCCAATGCACGCGCCGCCATCAAGGCATATCACGAGTCCACGGGTATTGAACACGTTGACGAGAATAACATTTTTATTGGCAACGGCGTAAGTGAAGTAGTAAGCATGCTTACTACCGCCTTTCTTAACTCAAGTGACGAAATCCTCGTTCCCTGCCCCTGCTACTCCATATGGCCTAATTGTACGTACATTGCAGGCGCCGTGCCCGTTCACTATACGTGCGACGAAAAAGCAAATTGGTATCCCGACGTTGACGATATAAAGAAGAAGATAACTCCTAGGACAAGAGCTATACTTATTATAAATCCCAACAACCCTACGGGTGCGGTTTATCCGAGAGAAATTCTTGAACAGATTGCTGATATTGCAAGAGAGCATGACCTTGCAATCTTCTCGGATGAAATATATGACAGACTCGTCATGGACGGCATTACTCATACACCTATGGCAAGTGTTGCTCCCGACCTTCTCGTTGTTACTATGAACGGACTTTCAAAATCACATATCATCTGCGGCTTCAGATGCGGTTGGATGGTTATAACAGGTCCTACCGAAAAGGCAAAGGACTTTATTGAGGGCATCGTTGCTCTTGCATCAATGAGACTTTGCTCTAACGCTCTTATGCAGCTTGTTATCCCTGCAGCCCTTGAGGACAAAGCAAGCACCGAGGCTATGATGGTACCCGGCGGAAGACTTTTTGAGCAGAGAGAAGCGGCTTGCAGAGCTATGGATGAAAGCCGTGAGCTTACATACGTTAAGAACCGTGCCGCCTTTTATATGTTCCCCAAATTTGATGCCCAAAAGCACAATATAACAGATGACAGAAAATTTGCTTACGACCTTTTGAAAGCTAAGAAGATACTCATTGTTCCCGGAAGCGGATTTGATTATATGACACCCGACCATTTCAGAATTGTTATGCTCCCCGAGCCCGACGAGCTCTACCGCGCTATGGCGGAAATCTCAGACTTCCTCGAAACCTACAAGCAAAACTGACAAAAAGCAACACGCTCTCAATATGAGGGCGTGTTTTATTGTTGTTTTAGTTGGTTTTTCAAAATTAAAACCTATTTTTTTGAAAATACTGTGGATTATTTTTGATTTTTATGTTGTTTTGTATTGACTTTTGAAAAGTTTGTGGTACAATGTATATGTGAAAATAATAAGAATTACATATAGGAGGACTTTAAAATGCTTGTTAATATGAACGAAGTGCTTTATCCTGCTAAAAAGGGTAAGTACGGTATCGGACTTTTTAACGCGGTTAACCTTGAGCTTGCACGCGGTATTATCTCTGCAGCTGAACAGACAGGCTCTCCCGTTATTATGGGTACTGCAGAAGTGCTCTTCCCCTACGGACCCCTTGAAGAGGTTTCCTACTACCTTATTCCCATGGCTAAAAAGGCTAAGGTGCCCGTAGTTGTTCACCTTGACCACGGTCTTAAGAAAGAAACTTGTATCAAGGCTCTTGAGCTTGGATTTACATCTATCATGTATGACTGCTCAACCGACCCTTACGAAGAAAACATCAAGAAGGTACGCGAAATGGCTGACATCGCTCACTCGTATGGCGCTACCATCGAAGGTGAGCTTGGACACGTAGGCGGTGCAGAGGGTGCAACTGAGGCTTCTGTTGAGGACGCTTCCAAGTTCTACACAGATCCCGAGCAGGCAAGAGATTTCGTTGAGAGAACTAAGGTTGACGCTCTTGCGATTGCCGTTGGTACTGCACACGGTGCATACAAGCTTCCCCCCAAGCTTGACTTTAACAGAATAGAAACTATCGCTAATACTATTGACGTTCCCCTTGTACTTCACGGCGGTTCAGGTCTTACAGACTATGATTTCAAGACCGCTATTGAAAAGGGTATCAGCAAGGTTAATATCTTTACAGATATCAACATTGCTGCTGTTGAAGCTGAATTCCGTGCTTTCACAGATATGAACAAGGGTATTATCGACCTTATTCCCGCATCTGTCGAAGCTATCAAGAAGGCAGTTATCAAGAAGCTTGAGCTTTTCGGAAGCTGCGGTACAGCCGTTAGCTACGGTGTTAAGGCTACCGACGAGCTTGTTGCAAGAATCACAAGAGAGGTTCTTGAACAGCTTAAGAATAAGTAAAAAACACAAAATGCTACGCTTAATGCGTAGCATTTTTTTGAATGCAGAATTAACGTTGAATTCCGACAACATTGTCGGAATTCTTCTTTTTATTTCTTTTCTATCTTCCAAAGAATAAATGACCCCATAACCAAAATGGGAAAAAGTATTCTCAGCGAGAACGTTCCTGCGTAATCACCTGAGCCGAGATTGGCATCAATTACAAGTCCGATAAACCATGATGCAATGGTAGAACAGATAGCGGTTATCATTTTATGCTCCTTATTTCAATAAAATTCTTCTTGCGGTATATTCATCGGTGATGAGGGTGTTAATTATTCCCGTTCTCAAAGCGCCCTTTATAGCATCGGTTTTATCGTCAAGGCAAGCTATGGCAACTGTGTTTTTGGCGTTTTTCAAATTTTCCTTTGAGGCGCAGAGGGTGTTTTCGTAAAGCTCTAATATTTCTCCATTGCCATTGAAAAAATGAGTGGAGATATCCCCTACTGCGTTACCGCTCTTATTTGTATATCCAAAGACCTTACCAAAAGTCCCTATCATCTCTGAGTTACCGATACCCACTATGGCTAAATCTATATTTTCCCAAAGCTGAGATATCTTTTCGTAATAAGAGGTTTTCTTAAAAAGCTCCTTATCGTCAATGCTGTCGGGCAGATATGGAAACCATGCATACTTTACCTTTGCGCCCGTCTTATCAGCAAAGCTTCGGGCAAGCTCATTAGACAAGAAGAAGGACTCCTCTTGGTCAGTAGCACCGAAAAGAGGAAAAACCGTATTGTCTGACGGGTCAACGTCTGAGAGCTCATCTATGAAAGACTTTATAGTTCTGCCCCAGGAGATACCTACGTTCTGTCCCCCTTTTTCTATTATGGGCTTAAGATACTCTGTCGCCTTTCTCACAGTCATAACTCGGCGCACAGTTTCGTCCTTTGTGGAAACAGAAGAAACAACAGCCCTTTTTATTCCGAATTTTTCTGTGATTTCACGCTCAAGCTCCCGACAGTAATCATCGGGATTATTTATTTTTATTTCAACTACGTTCTCTTTTACTGCATCTGTCAAAAGCTTTGAAACGGTCTGTCTCGACAGTCCCATAAGAGTTGCTATCTCCTGCTGAGTACATTTCTTCTCGTAATATAATACCGCCGCTTCTGCCATCTGCTTTTTTTGGTTTTCCATTTTTCCACCTCTTTAGTTCCTTATGAGTATAGCATTTTACTCATCAAATGTCAATATTTTAACATATGTAATTGACAAATGTTAAAAATGATGATATAATCAAATCAAATAAATTTAAGAGGTGAAAAAATATGCTTGTAACAATGAAAGAAATGCTTGCAGACGCAAAGAAAAACCATTATGCAATCCCTGCATTCGACGTAAGTAACTATGAAATGATGAAGGCTATCCTTGAGACCTGTGAAGAGGAAAAGTCCCCTGCCCTTCTTATGACTCTTGGCTGTGATACGCAGGGAAGAAACCTTCAGCTTCTCTCTTCTATGGTAAGAGGAGCTTCCGACTTTTTCAAGGTGCCCGTTTGCTTACATATGGACCATGCAACCGATATTGATTTTATAAAGTACGGCTGTGACAACGGATACAGCTCGGTAATGTACGACGGCTCAGTGCTTCCCTTTGACGAAAATGCAAAGAACACCGCTATCGTAACTGAATACGCGCACAAGAAGGGCATTACCGTTGAGGCAGAGCTTGGTCACGTAGGAAACGCAAGTGTAGGAAGTATCAGCGAGACTGGTACAGACACAGACCCCGGTGAGAGCTTGACAGTTCCCGAAGAGGTAACAAAATTCGTTGAAATCACCGACGTTGACGCCCTTGCGGTTGCTATCGGTACTTCTCACGGTGTATATCAGAAAACCCCTGAGCTGAGAATTGACAGACTTGATGAAATCACCGCCGTTTGCGACAGACCCCTCGTTCTTCACGGAGGAAGCGGAACTCCCAACGACCAAATGCAGAACGCTATTCATCACGGAATTACAAAGATAAACATTTATTCCGACGTGCTTTATGCTCTCAACAAGGGTCTCAAGGACACCCTCAACAACATCACAAATCCTTCCACCTGGCCCTTTATCGTATATGAGGATGCCATGAAGATGATGAAGGAAGTTGTAAGAGAAAAGCTTCATACCTTTGGAAGCGCAGGAAGGATATAAGGTGGCAATATGAAAACAAGAGCAGTCCGTCTTTACGGAGAAAACGACGTAAGACTTGAGGAATTTGAGCTTCGTCCCATTACCTCAGGTGAAATTCTTATTAAAATTATTTCTGACAGCGTATGTATGTCTACTCATAAGACCATTCTTCAAGGTGCAAAGCATCTGAGAGTTCCCGAAAACGTTGCCGAGCATCCCGTTATTGTAGGTCATGAATTCTGTGCCGAGGTCGTTGAGGTCGGCGACAAGTGGAAGGACAAGTTTGAGGTTGGCGACAAGGTTGTAATGCCTCCCGTTCTTGCATACCTTGGAGGCCCACAGACCGTTGGATATACCTTTGAGGAAATCGGCGGTGTATCAACGTATTCTATCGTTTACGAGCACATACTTGACAACAATTTCCTTATGAAGTTAAACAGCGACTGTTACTTCAAGGGCTCTCTTATTGAGCCTGCTTCATGTGTTATAAGAGGATATAAGGCAAGCTTCCACCTTGACGAAAACTACGACCACGTAATCGGAATTAAAGAAGGCGGAAAGGTGGCAATTCTCGCAGGCTGCGGTCCTATGGGACTTGTGGCAATCGACATTGCTCTTCACGGAAATATAAAGCCTTCTATGGTTGTGGTTACTGACCTTGACGAAGCAAGACTTAACCGTGCCAAGTCTATTTTCTCCCCTGAGAAAGCGAAGAAGGACGGAATTGAGCTTATATTTGCAAAGACCTCCGATAAGGACGAGCTCCTTGAAATTTCGGGCGGTAAGGGCTTTGACGACGTATTCGTATATGCTCCCATTCCTGCAGTTGTAGAGCTTGGAGATGCAATTCTCGGATTTGACGGCTCTCTTAATTTCTTTGCAGGTCCTCTTGACAAGAAATTCAGCGCAAACTTCAATTTCTATAACGTTCACTATGCTCAGCATCACGTAACGGGAACAAGCGGAAGCACTCCCGAGGATATGAAGGATATCGTTGACCTTATCAGCGAAAACCGTCTTGACCCCTCTGTTATGATAACTCACATCGGAGGTATTGATGCGGCAATTGACACTACCGTTAACCTTCCCAAGATACCCGGCGGTAAAAAGCTTATCTATACTCACATTGAGCTTCCCCTCACTGCCCTGACAGACTTTGAGGAGCTTGGTAAGACAGACTCAAGATTTAAAGTACTTGACGAGCTTGTAAAAGCTCACAACGGACTCTGGTGTGCAGAGGCTGAAAAATATCTATTAGAAAATTTTTAAAAAAAGCAAAACATATACGCCCCAAAAACTAAAAATTTTTGGGGCGTATATCATTAAAAAAGGCTTACCGACAAAATAATTCAAAATAAGCGTCCATATAATACTTGCTATAATAATTAAAAGCCAACCAGTTTTTTTCGCTTTAATTTTTACGTTAGAATCAAATTTCTTCACCATAGAGAGGCATATACAATGGAGCCGATACAATCCTGACAGTTTCTCTATTTAATTATTTCTTTACTTTTACCAATTCTCCCGCCATAGCTCCGCAGATAACACAAATGGCGCCGATAATTTGAAGGACATTCATTTTTTCACTAAGCAAAATTGTGGAAAAGACTACTGCAGAAATCGGTTCTAAATATCCACTGATAACTACTGTTTGAACTGGTAGTTTTGAAAGTGTGGAAAAATATAAATAACAACCAATGCCTGTATTTACAATGCCCATAACCAAAATCCAACCCCAAGCTGGTATAGGTATATTGATAACAAAATGTTGTTTTATCCCCACAAATAACGCTACTGTCAAGAAGCTTGATACAAGCTGTATAACCGAATTTTCCATTCCAGTGATATTTTCCGATTTTTTGTTAAGGGTTACCATGAAGAAAAACATCACAGCCGACATAGCACCGCAGAAAACGCCCCACGTATTGCTACTACCAACCGCATTGCCATTTACAATAAAAATGCCAACAAGTACAAATGTAAAACCAAATATTTTAGGAAACGTTAGCTTTTCACGAAAAATCAGCGGTGATGATATCATCACTATTACAGGACCGCAATAATAAAGCAGCGAAGCTAAACTGACGCCAATCTGTTGATATGCCTCGTATAAGAACATCCAGCTAATTCCCATAGCAATACCTGAAAGAATAATACAAAAGGTATCTTTCTTATATATTTTAATATGAAATCTACCATTGCCGATTAAAAAAAGAGCAAATAGTAATATACTGCCGATAAGTGTCCTCAAAAACACTATCTCATAACTATTTAATGGAATATGGTTTGCAACAATACCGTTAAGTCCAAATAATAATAATGATGTTAAATATTTGATTAATGCTTGCCTATTCATATTAAACCTCTTGATTTTTGTTTAAATATAATATATCATAGAGTTAATCATAATAAAAGAGAATGTTTGTAATGATTAAAATTACATTTAGGAATGGTTTGTATGGATATGAATTTGCAAAAATATCTTTCTTTTGTTAAGACTGTTGAATACGGCAGCTTTACAAAAGCGGCAGAAATAATGAATTACACTCAGTCAGGTATAAGCCGAATGATATCAGACCTTGAAAAAGAATGGGGAGTAACGCTTCTTGAGCGAAACAAGCACGGTGTAAAATTAACAAGCGATGGATTAAAGCTACTGCCCTACGCACAAAATTTATGTGCTGATTTTGATAGGCTAAGAATGCAGGTTGATGAGTTAAAAGACCTACAATCAGGACTTATCCGTATCGGTACTTTTTCAAGCGTTGCAACACATTGGCTCCCCAACATCATAAAAGAATTTCAGAAGGATTATCCAAATATCGACTATGAGCTTTTACTTGGCGATTATAAAGAGATTGAAGAATGGGTACGTTCGGGAAGAGTTGACTGTGGTTTTTTGAGATTACCGGCACATTCTGAATTTGAAACTATTTTTTTGGAGAAGGATAGGCTAATGGCGATTATTCCCGAAAATCATTATTTGAAAAATTGTGATCGTTTTCCTGTAACCTCTCTTTGCAATGAGCCGTTTATGTTGCTTGAAAAAGGCGACAAAACGGAAATTTGGGAAATATTTGAAAAAAATAAACTTATTCCTAATATCAAATTTATCACTTGGGACGATTATGCCGTAATGTCAATGGTGGAAAGCGGTCTCGGAATTGCTATATTACCAGAATTAATATTAAAAAGAGTTCCGTACAGAATTATAGCCAAGGAATTGGATGTACCTGCTTATCGAAACATCGGACTTGTGCTCAAGGATAGAAAAAACGCCTCACTTGCTGTAAAACGATTTATTGAATATTTGAAGTATAGGTAAGCATATAAAAACAGCACCCACAAAAGTGGGTGCTGTAATTTTTGATAACTGTAATTATCTCTTTGAGAACTGAGGAGCACGACGTGCGGCTTTGAGACCGTACTTCTTTCTTTCCTTCATTCTGGGGTCACGAGTGAGGAGTCCTGCCTTCTTGAGAAGGGTATGGTACTCTTCGGTGTTTGCCTTGTCAAGAGCTCTTGCAATTCCGTGACGGATTGCGCCTGCCTGACCTGATACACCGCCGCCCTTAACTGTACATACAACGTCAAACTTACCTTCTGTTGCTGTTACTCCAAAGGGCTGGTTTACTACGAGCTTGAGTGTGTCAAGTCCGAAGTAATCGTCAATTGTTCTGTTGTTAATCTTAACATCGCCTGTTCCGGGGTAGAGACGAACTCTTGCTACAGATTTCTTTCTTCTGCCTGTACCATAGAAGTAAGGCTTTGCACTTGTATAATTCATTCTTCTATTCCTCCCCTATTACTTTACAGTTACAACTGTAGGCTGCTGTGCTGCCTGGTTGTGTTCTGCGCCTGCATAAACTTTAAGTCTTGTAAGGCTCTTTGCACCGATTGCGTTGTGAGGAAGCATTCCCTTAACTGCAAGGCTTATTGCCATTTCGGGCTTGGTTGCAAGAAGTGTCTTGTAATTGATTTCCT